>CACWJS010000015.1 GCA_902761275.1 uncultured bacterium
GAGCGAGCGCTCGATCGCCTTGGTGTATCCGTTCGCGTAGAGGAAGGTGTCGGTGACGATGAACGCCTTCTTCTTCCCGAGCTCCTCGCCGAGCTCGCGGAGCGCCACCGCGAGGCACCCCTTCTTCTGGTACACCTTCTCGGGCGCACGGAACCACAACATGTTATCTCTTCTCATTGCCACGGTCTTGATGTTCAAAAGATGTTTGACGCCGACGTTCTCGGACACGGAATTGCCGCCCCAGCTGCCGCAGCCGAGCGTCAGCGAGGGAACGAGGCTGAAGTTGTAGATGTCTCCGATTCCGCCGAGGCTCGACGGCGTGTTGACGAGCAGGCGGCACGCCTTCATGCGGTCGGCGAACTTCGCGAGCTTCTCGCGCTCGCCGAGCTCGTCGATCCAGAGCGACGACGTGTGGCCAAGCCCGCCGTTGTTGACGAGAAGCGCCTCCGCGATGTCGAGCGCGTTGTCGAAGTCGCGGCTCTTGTACATGCCGAGTATCGTCGTGAGTTTCTCGTGTCCGAACGCCTCGGAGCTGTCGGTCGAGGTCGCCTCGCCGATGAGCACCTTCGTGGACTCGGGGACCTCGAAGCCCGCCATCTTCGCGATGGCGACGGGCCTCTGGCCGACGATCTTCGCGTTGAGCGCGCCGTTGATGAGCATCGTCGCGCGGATCTTGTCGGCCTCCTCCTTGTTCAGGAAGTAGCACCCGCGGCGCTTGAACTCGTCCTTGACGTCGTCGTAGATGAGCTCGTCCGCGATGACCGTCTGCTCGGTCGCGCAGATCATGCCGTTGTCGAACGTCTTCGAGTGGATGATCGAGTTGACTGCGTTCACGAGGTCGCAGCTCGGGTCGAGTATCGCCGCCGCGTTGCCCGCACCGACGCCGAGCGCCGGGGTGCCGCTCGAGTACGCCGCCTTCACCATGCCGGGGCCGCCGGTCGCGAGGATGATGTCCGCCTCCTTCATGAGGAGGTTCGTCTTGGGGAGGCTCGGCGCCTCGATCCAGGAGATGATGTCCGCCGGCGCACCCGCAGCGACCGCCGCGTCAAGCACGGCCTTCGCCGCAGCCATCGTGCAGTTCTTCGCGCGCGGATGGGGGCTGATGATGATGCCGTTCCTCGTCTTGAGCGCGAGGAGGCACTTGAAGATCGCGGTTGAGGTCGGGTTCGTCGTCGGGATGACCGCGCCTATGACGCCGATCGGTTCCGCGACCTTCATTATCCCGGCCGCATTGTCTTCCTCCACCACGCCGCACGTCTTCGTGTCCTTGTACGTGTTGTAGATGTACTCGGCCGCGTAGTGGTTCTTGATGATCTTGTCTTCCACTATGCCCATGCCGGTCTCCTCGACCGCCATCTTGGCGAGCGGGATGCGAAGGCGGTTCGCGGCCAGCGCGGCCGCCTTGAAGATCGCGTCCACCTGTTCCTGCGAATATGTAGAGTACTTTTCCTGTGCCGCTCTCGTCTTTGCAAGCGTCGCCTCCAAATCCGCCACCGGATTCTCGGGCGCAATTGTCTCGTTTGTTTCCATCTTTCTCCTTAGTGACTTGTGACATCTCCCCCTAATACCTCGGGGTATGCGAACATTATACCTTTTTTGCCGCCACACGGCAACTATCAGAAGTCGAATCCTTTATCAGAGTGTGCGTCGAATCACTATAGAGCCGAAATCCACGAATTTATGGTAAGTGTGCTATTATCGGCTGTTCTTCTATATAGTAGACCATAAAGTCTGCAAAAAACGAAACATTGTAGGCTATAATATTCAAAAGAATTAGATAGTAGATATGAAAGTTGACATATTCGAGCAAAAAATGATACAATGTCAGCCGTCAACAACGGGAGGGTTCCTATGTTCATCGGACGAAAGGAATATTTGGATTCATTGGAGATGCTGTGGAATAAGCCTACTGCATCGCTGGTGACTTGTCGCGGACGCAGGCGTATCGGCAAGTCAACGCTGATTGAGGAATTCGCGGCGCGCACTGCCGACCATTTCATAGAGATAGAGGGGCTTCCGCCGCGCAAGGGAATGACGGATCGACGCCAGCGCCGCCATTTCTGCGAGATTCTTTCCGACCAGACAGGATGTCGCCGAGTGTCGCCGCAATCATGGACGGCTGCGTTTGGAATGCTTGACGATGTCATTCCAAAGAGAGGGCGGACTGTGGTTCTCCTTGACGAGATATCCTGGATGGGGTCGCGCAATCCCGATTTCGCCGGTTTTTTGAAAGGTGCCTGGGACAAGCTTTGGCGCAAGCACGACAATCTGGTCGTTGTCCTCTGCGGTTCGGTCTCGTCATGGATTGCCGACAATATTCTGAACTCAACTGGTTTCGTTGGACGGAATTCGCTCGATGTCGAGGTGACCGAACTGTCTCTGCCAGAATGTGTGTCATGCTGGGGTTCCGCGGGCGAGCGGCTCTCGGCGTTGGAGAAGCTCGATTTTCTTGCTGTGACGGGAGGTGTCCCGCGATATGTCGAGGAAGTTCAACCTGGATACTCTGTCGCCGAGAACATCAATCGGATGTGCTTTTCGTCCGACGGGCTTCTCTTCAGGGAGTTTGATGCGACTTTCAGCGAGGTGTTCGGTCGAACCACGCAAAGCCGGGGAAAGGTGCTTCGCGCGCTTGCTGAGAAGCCGCTTTCCATGTCGGAGCTCGCGGCCGTCGGCAAGCATCCTGCAAACGGGCGGCTTTCCAGGATTCTGAAGGAACTGGAATACGCCGGATTCGTTTCTGGAGACTCCGGATTGAATCCTGAAACTGGCGAGCCGTTTCGGATCGAACGCTATCGCATTCGTGACGCCTATACGCGGTTCTATTTGCATTACGTGGAACCGAAGCGCGAAGCCATTCGAAAGGGGCTCTTCAAATTCTCGTCCGTCGAGCAACTCGTCGGCTGGAGCGCCTGGCTTGGGCTTCAATTCGAAACACTGGTGCTGAATCATGTCAAGGAGCTATTCCCCCATCTTGGGCTGGGAAGGACGCTGGTCTTGTCAGCTGCGCCATATCTGCGCAAAAACGCCGCAGGTGAGAATTGCCAGATTGACTTGCTGATCCTCACGGCCAGTACGGCCCTTGTTGTGGAAATCAAACGGCGGAAGAAAATCGACAGGACTGTAATCGACGAAGTCCGGGAGAAGGTTAAACGGCTTAAGGTCTCCTCAGACCGCTCGATACGCACGGCGCTTGTCTACGCGGGGGAACTGTCGGAAGGAGTTCCTGCTGACGGTTATTTTGATTTCATCGTTCCGGCAGAAAAACTATTCCTGGCCTGATGCCACGCCAGAAAAGGTGATGCGCGGCGGATATGTCCTTCTTGAGGAAGGGCGGCAGGACGAGAACACGATTCTCTTCGTGGCGACAGGATCGGAGGTGCATCTCTGCGTTGCAGCGGCGAAGGTGCTTGCTGCGGAGGGTCGCGGTGTGCGCGTTGGGTCGCTTCCTTGCGTCGAGCTTTTCATGCGCCAGGAGGCGGCCTATCGCGAATCCGTAGTTCCGTCGACGAGGCCGACTTCGACTGGAAGGCCGCGTCCGACGCCGAGAAGGTCGTCTCGATTGTTCGCGGGCAGGTCCTCAACATGTACGAGCGCACGCGCTGGATCGGCTCGTTCGACACGATCCGCGTGACTGGAGGCGCAAGCCGCTCGAAGGGGATCCGCGACACGATCGCCGCGGTCTTCGGCGCGAAGGTTGAGACGCTCGACGTTCCCGACTCGGCCGCGCTCGGCGGCGCGATACTCGCCTCGCGGCTGCTCGGATAGGGGTTTGACGACTATGGGAGATGCGGTGATGAAGGCATTCATTGAATCGGGCAAGGCGGTGATGGGCATCGAGTTCGGCTCGACGCGCATCAAGGCCGTTCTGGTCGACGACGGCTTCAGGGTCGTCGCGCAGGGCGCGCACGACTGGGAGAACCGGCTCGTGGACGGCGTCTGGAGCTATTCGCTGGAGGACATCGAGGCCGGCGTCAGGGGCGCGTACGCGAAGTGCGCGGCCGACGCCGAGGCGAAGTGCGACGCGAAACTGACGCGGCTTACCGAGGAGGTCTGCGCCTCGCGCCCCGCGCCCGGGCTCGTCCCCTACGTCGGCGAGAAGCACTACCAGCGCAAGCACGGCAAAAACGCCTACTACGGACAGGGCGGACGTTAAGCGAAAGGAGCGAACATGAACGGGAAAATCAGTCTGGTCGCCGCAGTGGGCGCAGCCGCGGCCCTCACGGGATGCTGCAGGTGCGGCGGAATATACAGGCCCCAACGTGGGCATCGCGGCGGAATTGACGCGGATAGAAGCCGCGTCTCCAACTAGCCATAAAGGGTGATGGACGGGCACCGACGCCAAATGGTATAATCGCGTAGAAACTTAAGGTATGCACGTGCAACAGGAGATGAGATGGGAAAATTAGCATTTGCGGCTGCGGCCGTGCTGTCGGTCGGCGCGATCTTCGGAGCTGACGGAATAAAGGACGCGATGCCGTTCAAGTTCGGCGTCGCGATCCCTGCCAGAATATTCATGCGCGCGCCGAACGACTCGTCGTGCCTCGTCGAGCGGCACTTCAACTCCATAACGCCCGAGAACGAGATGAAGCCGGCCTCGCTGCAGCCGAAGGAGGGCGAGTTCCGCTGGGATGTCTCGGATCGCTTCGTCGCGTTCGGCGAGAAGAACAAGATGAAGATCATCGGACACTGCCTTGTGTGGCACAACCAGACGCCGCACTGGTTCTTCGTGAACGCGGACGGATCGAAGGCCGACCGAGAGACGCTGATCGCAAGGATGCGCGCGCACATCCACGCGGTCGTCGGACGCTACAAGGGACGCATCCACGGATGGGACGTAGTTAACGAGGCGTTTGACGACGGCGGCAGGCTCCATCCCTCGCCGTGGCGCGACGGAATCGGCGAGGATTTCATCGAGCTGGCGTTTCGATTCGCCCACGAGGCAGATCCCGATGCGGAACTGTACTACAACGACTTCAACATGTTCACCGCCGGCAAGCGCAGGGGCGTAGTCGAAATGGTGCGCAAATTCAAGGAGAAGGGCGTGCGAATCGACGCCGTCGGACTCCAGAGCCACGCCGGACTCAAGGGTCCGAAGGTCGAGGAGTACGAGGCTACTATCGAGGCGCTCGCTTCCGTGGGCGTAAAGGCGATGATCACCGAACTCGACGTCAGCGCGCTGCCGAGCGCGTGGGGTCACACCGCCGAGATCACGTCCAGGCACGACTACGACGAGAAGTACAATCCGTGGAAGGACGGTGTCCTGCCGAAGGACGTCGAGAAGGAGCACGCAAGACGCTACTTCGACCTCTTCAAGATGTACCTGCGACACGCGGACGTAATAGACCGCGTCACGTTGTGGGGGCTTACGGACGGCGACTCCTGGCTGAACGACTTCCCGGTAAGGGGACGCACGGACTATCCGCTGTTCTTCGGTCGCGACGGACAGATGAAGCCGTGCGCAAAGGCCGTATGGCGTCTCGCGCAGCAGACCGTAGAAAAGAAGTCCAAGAACGGCAAATAGGCTTTCAGATTCTTCGCCTCGCCGTCAGTCCGCGGTGAACGGGTTGACGACGGCCATCCTTCGCGTCTTTTCCCCAACTCGACTTGATTCTTTCCCAAGTTCGTCAAGAAAATACAAGCTCTAGTGCCCGCCCGATAGGGTGATGGCGCCGTGGCGTGGCAGATGGTATAATGTCCGCATGAAAAGCACCACAGCACATGCGGCTTTCGCCGCGCTATCGGCCGTTTCCCTGTCTGCCATCGCTGGCAATCCGCTCGTGAAGGGCGTGTTCACGCCCGATCCCGCGCCGTTCGTGCACGGCGACAAGGTGTACATGTTCACCGGACACGACGAGAACGACGCCAAGTTCTTCAAGATGAAGGAGTGGTTCGTCTTCGAGAGCGAGGACCTAGTTAACTGGAAGAGTCTCGGCGCGCCGCTTAATCTCGAGACGTTCGAGTGGGCGAAGAAGGACGACAAGGCGTGGGCTAGCCAGGCTGTCGAGCGCGGAGGGAAGTGGTACTGGTACATCTGCTGCAACTGCGCGCAGGGTGACGCAATCGGCGTCGCGGTGGCGGACCGCCCCGAGGGACCATACCGCGACCCCATCGGCAAGCCGCTCGCCGTCGGCGCGTCGTTCATCGACCCCACGGTTTTCGTCGACGACGACGGACGCGCCTACCTCTTCTGGGGCAACAAGGGATGCTGGTACGGCGAGCTGAACGCGGACATGGTCTCGTTCAAGGACGGATGGCGCGAGATACCGGGCTTCGACGACGAGAAGTGCTTCGGTCCGAAGTCCGTGCGCATGAACTGGGCCCACGGCAAGGAGGAGCCCATTGTCTCCTACGAGGAGGCGCCGTGGGTGATGAAGCGCAACGGAACATACTACCTCTCCTACGCCGCGGGCGGAGTTCCCGAGCACATGGCGTACTCCACCGCGCCGACGATCAACGGACCCTGGACCTACCGCGGCAAGATCATGGACACGCCGCACAACAGCTTCACGATACACGGAGGCAACATCGAGTTCAAGGGCCGCAGCTACATGTTCTACCACAACGGCGCCCTGCCGGGCGGCGGAGGCTTCAAGCGCTCCGCCTGCGTCGAGGAGTTCAAGTGGAACGAGGACGGGACGATTCCGTTCATCCCCCAGACGAAGGAGGGCGTGCAGCCTCCGGGCGCTATTGAAGACAAGGAGGGCAAGTTCTGGATCGACGGGTCGAAGGGACACGGCTACGGCAGCCGCAGAACGGGACGCGACAACGACGCGTGGCCAGAGCTCGCCGCCGTGTGGCTCAGGCGCACGCTTGGATTGAAGTGACGCGCCTTGTAGCCCGAACGGGTGATGTATGTCGCGGGTGCTTCGTGCTATAATTGCGGCATGAACACAAGGAATGAAAACATCGGTCTACGGAATCGGCGCGGAGACGTGCGACCTCTATTTCGTCTTCGTGAAATCCGCGGCGGGCACCGAGTTCGCGTCATACCGTTTCGCGCGCTGAGTAACCCGAACGGGTAATGTGCGCGCGAGTGCGTTGTGGTATAATTGGCGTATGAAAGTTCCATTCCTAGAGAAGGTCGGCTACAGTCTTGGCGACGGGGCGGCGAACCTCGTCTTCCAGCTGATGATCCGGGATACTCAGCGACAGGACCTCCACGAAATGGGGCAAGTACCGTCCGTGGGTCGTCGGCACGGCTGTTCCGTTCGCGCTCGTCTTTGCGCTCTCGTATCTTTCGCCGGACTGGGGCGTGCGCGCCAAGACCGCGTGGGCCGCTGGTACATACGCGCTTTTGATGGCGCTCTACAGCTTCAACAACACGCCGTATTCCTCGCTTGGCGGGGTGATGACGGACGACGGACGCGAACGCACTTCCGTTGCGACGGTTCGCTTCGTCGCCGCCACGGTCGCGACCATCGTCGTGCAGGTGGCGACGCTTCCGATGGTTAAGATGTTCGAGGACCCGCGCACGGGATGGTCCGTGACGGTAGGCATCTACGCCGTCTTCGCGGCCGTAATGCTCGTCGTCAGCGGATGCGTGGCGAAGGAGCGCATCGCGCCGCCCGCTACGCAGAAGAACTCGATCAGGGAGGACCTCAGGAGCGTGTTCGGCGACGTGCCGTGGCGTGCGATGTTCACGCTCACGCTCTTCCTCTTCGTGACGCTTGCGCTCTGGGGCAGCGCGTCCGCCTACTACTTCAAGTACGCCGTTCCCGAGGATGTGCTCGACTTCTCGCTCTTCAACGGCGTAGGGCAGGGGATCACGTTCGTGGCCGTCGTGACGCTTCCCGGGATCCTCAGCGACCGCTTCGGCAAGAAGGCGACATACCTCGTCTGCCTGGCGCTCACGGCCGTCTTCACCGCCGGGTTCTACTTCGTGCCCGCGACAAGTCGCTACGGGCTTCTCGTCCTGGGCGCGCTCAAGTCGCTCGCCTACGCGCCTACGATTCCGCTTCTCTGGGCGATGATGGGCGATGTGGCGGACCACGGCGAATGGGTTTCTGGCCGTCGCGCGACGGGCTTTGTCTTCGCGGGCATCGTCTTCGCGCTGAAGGCGGGGCTTGGCCTCGGCGGCGCCGTGTGCGGCTGGATTCTCGGCGCGGCCGGCTTTGATCCCGAAGCTGCGTCCCAGACAGCCGCGGCGCAGCAGGCGATCCGGCTCTCCGTCTCGCTGATCCCCGCCGCGCTCTTCGCCGTCGGCTGCATCGCACTCCTCTTCTATCCGATTTCGAAGCGCACCGAGAGGGAGATGCAGCTCGAACTGAACGCCAGGAGGTCAAAGTGAACGCACGCTATCTATTCCCCGCCGACTACATGGCCGATCCCGCCGCGCACGTGTGGAACGGGCGGATCTGGATCTACCCGAGCCACGACCGCGAGAGCGGCATCCCCGAGCGCGACAACGGCGACCATTTCGACATGGTCGACTACCATGCGCTTTCCATCGAACCCGACGCGGAAGGCCGGCTCGACCCCATGACGGGCGCGGTCGTGGACCACGGCGTGATCCTCGACCTCGCGGGCGTACCGTGGGCGAAGCGGCAGCTGTGGGACAGCGACGTGGCGGAGAAGGACGGACGCTACTACCTCTACTTCTGCGCGAAGGACAAGGACGACGTCTTCCATATCGGCGTGGCGACAGCGGAGCGCCCCGAGGGGCCGTTCGTCGCAGAACCGGAGCCCATCGCCGGCAGCTACTCCATCGACCCGTGCTGCTTCAGGGATCCGAAGACCGGTGCGCACTACCTTGTCTTCGGCGGCATCTGGGGCGGACAGCTCCAGCGCTACCGCGGCAACAAGGCGGTCTTCACGGCTGCGGAAGACACGCTTCCCGACGGCACGCGGTGTGCACTTGAGCCCGCCGATGCGGAACCGGCGCTCTGCCCAAAGATTGCGCGCCTTGCGGATGACATGCGCTCCTTCGCCGGGCCGCCAGTGGATCTCGTGATCGTTGACGAAAACGGCGAGCCCCTCAGGGCGGGCGACCACGCGCGGCGCTTCTTCGAGGCGAGCTGGCTCTACTTCAAGGACGGGAAATACCACTTTGCGTATTCGACTGGCGACACGCATCTCATCTGCGACGCCGTCTCGGATGCGCTTGAGGGGCCCTATCGCTACGATCGCGTGCTCCTGGAGCCGCAGGTCGGCTGGACGACGCACCACTGCGTCACGGAAGTCGACGGGAACTGGTATCTCTTCCACCACGACGCGGCTCCCTCCGGCGGGCGCACCTGGCTGCGTTCGCTCAAGGTCAAGCCGCTGCCGTAACCACATCAAGGGGCGTTGGCGCACGCCCGTACCGCCTACAGGAGTTGCCGTGCCATGAAAACAGGGATGCTACTTTCGCTCGCGCCGGTTCTTGCGGCGGCGATTCGTCCGTTGGCCGGTAGAAGGTCCGTCCGCCCGAAAATGACCCGAATGGGGGATGTCGCGCACTGGGCAAATAAGGTATAATTCCGCGCATGAAATTCAAGAACGAAGAGCTGAAGGTTGCGGCGGACGCGATTCGCGTACTTGTCGCGGACATGGTCGAAAAGGCGAACTCGGGGCATCCCGGCGGTTCGATGGGTCAGGCGGACGTCGCGGCGACGCTGTGGCTCGAATATCTGAGGGTTGACCCCAAGAATCCACTTTGGCCCGACCGCGACCGGCTCGTCTTCTCGGGCGGACACTGCTCGCCGCTCGTCTATTCGCTCTTCCACCTCGCGGGCATGGACGGTCTCTCCATGGACGAGGTGAAGAACTTCCGCCAGTTCGGCTCCAGGACGGCGGGCCATCCCGAGCGCGAGCTCATCCGCGGCATCGAGGTGACGACGGGTCCGCTCGGACAGGGCCTGGCGATGGGCGTCGGCCTTGCACTGGCGGCGAAGATGAAGTCCGCCCGCAACCGCACCTGGGTTCTCTGCGGCGACGGCGACATGGAGGAGGGGATTTCGCACGAGGCGTGCTCCTTCGCGGGCACGCTCGGCCTCGGCGGCCTCGTGGTCGTCTACGACGCCAACGACATTACGATCGAGGGCCACGCCACGCTCGCGATGAAGGACGACACGCAGGCGCGCTTCACGTCGTATGGCTGGAAGGTTTTCACGTGCGACGGACACGACTTCGACGCCATCCGCGCCGCGCTTGATGCGGCTGTCGCGGTATCCGACGCGCCGGTCCTGGTCATCTCCCGCACGCACATCGGCCAGGGAGCGCCCACCAAGCACGACACGGCCGGGGTGCACGGCGCGCCGCTCGGCGCGGCGGAGCTCGCGGCGACGAAAAGGGCTCTTGGCTACGATCCCGACAAGTTCTTCGCCGTTCCGCAGCAGGCCTACGACCTGTTTGCGCGCCGTGCGGCGGCAATCGCGCAGGACGCGTCGGCGCGTGGTGCCTGCGAGGCGCCGGCGATTGACGTCGCGAAGCTCACGGCGCTTCTTCCCGCGTTCGACCCGGCGAAGGTCGTGGCGACGCGCGCCGCGTGCGGAATGGTCATGAACGCGCTCGCCGAAGGGTGCGCCGAACTTGTCGGCGGCAGCGCGGACCTCGAGCCGTCGAACAAGACGGGGCTCAAGAAGTACGGCTGGATCTCGGCCGACGACTTTTCGGGGCGCAACATCCACTTCGGAATCCGCGAACTCGCGATGACGTCGATCGTCAACGGCATGGCGGCGTACGGCGGGCTGCGTCCGTTTGGCGCGACGTTCTTCGTCTTCAGCGACTACTGCAAGCCCGCGCTCCGTCTGGCGTCCCTCATGGGCCTGCCGTCCCTGTTCGTCTTCTCGCACGACAGCTTCTACGTCGGCGAAGACGGACCCACCCACGAGCCGGTGGAGCAGATCGCCGCGCTCCGGGTCGTCCCGAACCTCGACGTGTACCGTCCGGCGGACGCCAACGAGACGGGGGCGTGCTGGGTTGCCATGCTGGCCCGCACGGCGGGTCCGAGCTGCATCCTCACGACGCGGCAGAATCTGCCGGTCCTTGCCGACGCCACGCCGGAGAAGGTGATGCGCGGCGGATAGCGGCGGATATGTCCTTTTTGCGGAGGGCCCGCAGGACGAGCGCACGGTTCTCTTCGTGGCGACGGGATCGGAGGTTCACCTCTGCGTCGCCGCGGCGAAGACGCTTGCCGCGGAGGGCCGCGGCGTGCGCGTCGTGTCGCTTCCGTGCGCCGAGCTCTTCGCGCGCCAGGACGCGGCCTATCGCGCGTCCGTAGTTCCGTCGGCGATGACGCGCCGCGTCCTCGCGGAGGCGGGCGTCGCGAAGGGGCTCATGGAGTTTGCTGTTGCGCCCACTACGACGCGGTATCTGTCGCTCGAGCATTTCGGCGCGTCGGGTCCCTACGCCCGGCTGGCGGATGAGTTTGGCTTCACGCCCGCGAACTGCCTGCGCCTTGCCCGCGAGTTGCTGTGAGCGGCGCGCGGCGCGCTCCGTCCGCGACGGAACTTCGCCGTCACCCGAATGGACTATTGATGAAGCGGCGGGTGATTGCGTATAATGATCGCATGAAAATCAAAAATACGCTTGTCGTTTCCGCCGCTGCGGTCGCCGCCTCGTGTGCGTCCCTTGCGGACGGCGCGAGAATCTCCATCTCGCCCGACGCAAAGGGCATGGACATGCCGAAGACGATGTACGGCATCTTCTTCGAGGACATCAACTATGCCGCCGACGGAGGCATATACCCTGAGCTGCTGGCGAACCGCGGCTTCGACTGGAAGACGAAGGACCTCGAGGGTTGGGAGGCCGACTACCGCGGCGGCGCGATGGCGCGCATCACGGTGCAGGAGAACGCGCCGCTGCATCCCAACACCGCTCGCCACCTTCGCATGGAGTGCTTCGGACCCGGCACGGGATGCGGCGTCAGGAACAAGGGCTTCCACGGCGTAAGCGTCGAGGCCGGCAAGAAGTACGACCTCACGTTCTACGCACGGGGGCTCGAAGGGTATGCCGGTGGACTCCGCTTTGTGCTTGAGGACGGACAGGAGGTTGTCTGCGAGGCAAAGCTCGCGAACGGCAAGATGTCCGTCGCGCCGAAGTCCGGTGCGCTCGACCCCGCGGCGCCCGAGTGGCGAAGGCACACCTTCGTGTTCGCGCCGCAGAAGACCGTCAGGAACGGAACATTCTCTGTCCTTATGGACGCTCCCGGAATAGTCGAGCTCGAGCAGGTGTCGCTCTTTCCGCAGGAGACGTTCAACGGACGCAGGAACGGACTGCGCAAGGACCTCGTCCAGCTTCTCAAGGACCTGAAGCCGGGCGTGCTACGCTTCCCGGGCGGATGCGTCGCGGAAGGCGACTGCTTCGAGCGCTGGTTCGACTGGAAGCGCACGGTCGGCGCGCTTGAGCGCCGCGAGACGATCTGGAACACATGGGGCTACTGGCAGTCGTTCGGACTCGGCTACTACGAGTACTTCTGCCTCGCCGAGGACATCGGCGCGGAGCCGCTCCCCATCTGCCTCGCGGGCATCACGTGCCAGTTCCGCGGACCCAAGCTCGCGCCGCTCGATTCGATGGACTACTTTGCGCAGAGCATCTGCGACCTTGTCGACTTCGCGAACGCCGACCCCAAGAAGAACAAGTGGGGTGCGCTCCGCGCCGAGATGGGCCACCCGAAGCCGTTCAACCTCAAGATGGTCGGCGTTGGAAACGAGAACTGGGGGCAGGACTTCCTCGACCGCTACCTCGCGATCGCAAAGATCGTGCGCGAGAAGCATCCAGAGATAAAGCTCGTCTCTACGGCCGGCGCGTCGCCGATCGGCGGAGACCACGACCTCGCGTGGAAGACTCTCACCTGCCAGACGGCCGACATGGTCGACGAGCATTTCTACGCGAACCCCGGATGGATGATGGGGCTTGCGCACCAGTTCGACGGATACGACCGCTCCAAGCCGAAGGTGTATGCCGGCGAATACGCGTGCCACGTCGAGGACAAGGCGAACAGCCTATTCTCCGCGCTCTGCGAGGCGGTGTGCATGATGGGCTTCGAGCGCAACTGCGACGTCGTCGAGATGTCCAGCTACGCGCCGCTCTTCGGCAAGATTGGCTGCGAGCAGTGGAAGCCCGACCTCATCTGGTTCGACAACCTCCGCGCGTTCACGACGCCCAACTACCACGTGCAGAAGATGTTCGGCAACAACCTTCCGAGCGTGTACATCCCGTCCGCGCAGTCCGGCGAAGTTGCCGACTTCCATCAGGTCTGCGGATTCGACAAGGCGACTGGCGAGTACGTCGTGAAGTGCGTCAACCTCGCGGCGGACCATGCGCTTGACCTCGTCGTCGACTTTGGCGTGGAGCTTCCCGCAGGAAAGATCAAGGTCGAGACGCTGACGGGCAATCCCAAGGTCGTCAACGACATGGAGAATCCCGTGCGCTGCAGGCCCGAGTCGAAGTCCGTTGCCTTCGCCGGCGGACGCGAGTTCAAGACGAGCCTCCCCGCCTCCTCGCTCACGATCATCCGGGCGAAGGAATGAGTATTTTCGGCGACAGCGGCGTATAGAATAATTGGCGGCGCGGCATTTTGCCGCGCCGCAGTATCATTCCGTTGGGTGATGGCTGGGGAAACTGCGGTTTTGCTACAATGTGGGCATGAAAACTAAATTTGCACTTTCCCTCGCGGTGGCTGCTGCGTGCGTCGCCGCGCTTGCGGAGCCCCTGACCTGCGCATCCCCCGACGGGAAGAACGCGCTCACCTTTGCGCTCGGCGAAAAGGGCGAGCCGACGTATTCGTTCGCCTACCGCGGCAAAAAAGTCGTCGAGCCGTCCACGCTCGGTTTCGACATCAAGGCGCTCGGCAAGGACGCCTTCGACGGACGCAAGCCCGGGGAGCTGAGGACGGGATTCGTCCTCGCGGGAGTGGAGCGCGCGAGCGCGGACGAGACGTGGAGGCCCGTGTGGGGCGAGGAGAGCGAGATACGCGACCGCCACGAGGAGATGCTCGTCAAGCTCGTGCAGAAGGGCACCGGACGCCGCATGGACCTGCGCTTTCGCGTGTTCGACGACGGAATGGGATTCCGCTACGAATTCCCCGCGGATGACGACAATTCCGTTGCGCGGCTCGTTCCGGGCGAGAACATCGCGCCCGAGGGAAAGACCCAGCCGCTCACCCACTTCACGATCGTCGAGGAGCGCACGCGCTTCAACATTCCGTGCGACGCCACGGCGTGGTGGATTCCGGCGGACTACGAGACGCAGGAGTACCGCTACACGAAGTCGCGCGTCAGCGAGATACCGGGCCTCTTCAAGGCCGCGCCGGACGCGAACCTTTCGTCCACGCTCACCGACTTCCCGGCGGTGCAGACCGCGCTGATGCTCAAGTACGACGACGGACTCCTCGTAAACATCCACGAGGCGGCGTGCGTCGACTACTCTACGATGCATTTGCGGGTAACGGGGAATGGGGAACGGGGAATGGCATTTGAGTCTTCGCTCACGCCGGACGCGACAGGCGCGAAGGGATGGATGCAGACGCCGTGCAAGTCTCCGTGGCGCACGCTTATCGTCGGCGATAGGGGCGCGGACATCCTCTCCTCGCGCATCACGCTCAACCTCAACGAGCCGTGCGCCATCGAGGACACGAGCTGGATACATCCGGTAAAGTACATCGGCGTGTGGTGGACGATGATAACGGGCGCGAAGAACTGGGCGTACATGCCCGATCCGTCGATGCACGCGGCGAACACGACGAACGTCATGCGCCACATCGACTTCGCGGCGGAGCACGGATTCGACGAGGTCCTCGTCGAGGGATGGGACACCGGATTCGAGGACTGGTTCGGCAAGGAGAAGGACGCGGTCTTCGACTTCGTGACGCCGTATCCCGACTTCGACCTCGAGGGACTCAACAAGTACGCGCACGAGAAGGGCGTGAAGCTGATGATGTACCACGAGACAAGCGCCTCGACGCGCAACTACGAGCGCCATCTCGACGAGGCGTACGCGCTCATGAACCGCCTCGGCTACGACTCGGTGAAGGCCGGCTATGTCGGCAACATCCTCCCGCACGGCGAAACGCACTACTCGCAGTGGAGCAACAACCACTACCTCTACTGCATCAAGGAGGCCGCGAAGAGGAAGATCATGGTGAACCAGCACGAGGCGGTGCGTCCGACCGGACTCTGCCGCACGTGGCCGAACCTCATCGGCAACGAGGCCGCACGCGGGACGGAGTACGAGTCGTTCGGAGGTAACAACGCCGACCACACGACGATACTTCCGTTCACGAGGCTTGTGGGAGGCCCGATGGACTACACGCCCGGCATCTTCGAGACGGACCTTTCGAAGATATGCTCCTGGAAGAAGCAGCGCATCTCCTCGACGCTCGCGGGGCAGCTCGCGCTCTATGTCACGATGTTCTCTCCGCTGCAGATGGCGGCGGACGTCCCGGAGAGCTACGAGAAGCGGCTCGACGCCCTGCAGTTCATCAAGGACGTTCCGTGCGACTGGAATGAGTCGCGCTACCTCGAGGCGGAGATCGGCGACTACCTGACGATCGTCCGCAGGGCGAAGGGCAAAGACGAGTGGTACCTCGGGATGAAGACGGACGAGAATGCGCACGCGGCGGAAATCAGGCTCGACTTCCTGACGCCCGGAAAGGCCTACGAGGCGACGATCTACGCCGACGCGCCGGACGCGGTGTACCGCACAGAGACGGCGGGCAACTACGTCATCGAGAAGCGCACAGTGTCGTCTGCCGACACCCTGCGCCTCCGCGCGGCGCCCGGCGGCGGCGCGGCGGTTTCGTTCAAACCTAATCGCGTGGCGGCTAGTTCTCGATGATGCCGCGCGAGATGGCGAGAGTGACCGCTTCCGTGCGGTCGCTTACGTCCATCTTCTCGAATATGTGGCGGAAGTGCGTCTTGACGGAATTGACGCTGATCCCGAGCATCTCGGCCACCTCGGGGCTCGAGAACCCCTTGGCGGCGAGCTGGATGATGGAAATCTCGCGCGCGGAAAGGCTCTTGACGCCCTGCCGCATGTCGAATATCCGCTGGATGTCTTCGGGTATGTATCTTCCGCCCGAGGCGATTTCCCTGACGGCCTTCGCTATTTCGGCCGGACGCGAGTCCTTCGGGATGTAGCCGTTCGCGCCGAGCTTCAGCGCGCGGAAGATGTCCTCCTCCAGCTCGCTCGTCGTCAGCATGGCGACCTTTGCGTCTGGATGTGACTTTCGCAGCGTCTCAAGCGCGTCAAGCCCGCTGACCGACGGCATCCTGATGTCGAGCAGCAGGACGTCCGGTTTGGCCTTTTCGTAGAAGCCGAGTATGTCCTCCGCGCTTTCCGCCGTCGCGACGACCTCCATCCCCTCGGCGCGCGAAAGGACGAACTTGAGCCCCGCGAGGACGACTCCGTGGTCGTCTACTACCGCTACCTTGGTCATGTCTTGATCTCCAACCTTATGGATGTTGTGCGCCGCTTGGACGCAAAAGAGACGGTGAAGCCGCTTCTGCGCGCGCGTTCCCGCATTCCGGAAAGCCCGAAGTGCCCCGCTTCCGGACCGAGCGCGTGCTGCGTGTCGAAGGGTGCTCCGTTGTTCACGATCCGCAGCTTGAACTTCTTCGGTCCTGCAGCGTCGCTTGCAATGAGAATGCGAGTCGCCTTCCCGTGCTTGATGGCGTTTGTGACGGACTCCTGCACTACGTATAGTATGTCCGAGAAGAGCGCCTCTGGCAGGGTCTCCGGAAGTCCCTTAAGGATGGCCTCCACGCGGACGGCGGTAGTGGATGCGAGTTTCTGCGCAAGCGACATCAGCACGTCCTTCGGGCGCTTCTGCGTTAGTTCGTCGATTCTCAGGTTCCAGATCGTCTCGCGAATTTCGCGCTTCGCGGTGACGAGGATGTCGCGTGCAAGTTCGATGGGCTTCAGCTCTTCCGGAGCCGGCGATCCGGCCTCGGGCAGCATGCTGTCGAGGTAGAGCCTTGCGCCCGCGAGGTGCTGCTCGATCGAGTCGTGCAGGTCCGCCGCCATCCTGCGGCGCTCGGCGATGACGGCCTGCAGCCGGCTTTTCGTCTGGTGCGCCCTGTAGAGCTTGAACGAAAGTGCGGCTACGACGACGAGAAGCAGCCACGGGGCGTATCTTGCGGCCTTTGACGCCTTGTAGGCGACAAACCTGCGCTTGAACGCCGCATCGGGGATTATGGTTATTGCGTTCTCGTCTGGCAGCCTGATGTCGATTTTCGGCACTTCGCCATCGGGCAGGTCGATGTCCAGGGTTATGAGGAATCCCTCAAGCTCGACGTTCGGGCGCAGGGACAGCTTCTCCGAGAGTTCCTCGCTTGCGTATCCCTGAAGGCTTGCGGAAATCACTGCGCCTTCGCAGTCGATGTCGAAGTCCGTGAACGCCCAGTCCCTCGGGATGACGTTAAGGACGCGCGCCTTCAGGCGTACGGGCATTCCGTAGAGGTCGGAAGTCTTCCCCTCGTCGAAGACGCGCGGAAGGTCTTTCGGTCCGATGGACTGCGTCTCCGGGACGACGCCGTTCTCGCCTTTCTTCTCGTATCTCGCCGCTTCGACTGTGATGCGTCCGTTGCGCCTCGCCGGCACGCCGCGCGCCTCCACTAAGTCGCCTGGCGAAAGCTCCGGCGCGCCCTGCTTTGTCTGCACGCGGACTACGCGGTCCTCGGTCTTCAGCAGGAAGAACTGCCACGCCTGCCAGTATAGGACGGTGCCGCGGACCGATTCGGTCTGCGGCTCGTTTGCGTACAGCGGCAATGCCGCGAGCGCAAGGATGGATATGAGGCGTTTCATCTATCCATATTATAGCAAATGCGCGGTCATTTTGCTGGAGTTCCGAAAGCCCACCAGTCGAGCTCCATGTTGCCGGCGAGGACGACGAAGACTGCGTGTTCGCCGGTTGCCGGCGCCTTGGTCTTGATCGACGTTGTCTTGAACGAATCGCCCGCGTCTACTGTGCCAGAGGCGACGAGCGTTCCGTCCGGCTTGTCGAGCCTGACTTCGATCTTGCCCTTGCCGCGTGCGGAGAAGGTGAACTTCGCGGGCGCCTTCGGGCCGAAGTCCGCTCCGCGCACCGCCACCCACGCACCGTCCTCCTTCGGCTTCGCGGCGAGGTTGCCGAGCTGGGGAAGGCGGGTGAACGCCATGCCGGACGTCGCGGCGGCGGTCTCGCCCTGCACCCTGCGGCGGGGGTCGAGCTTCTCGACCTGCTCCACGCCCTTGCGCGTGTTCTTCACGGGCTTGAAGGTGACGGTCGCCTCGTCGACTTCGCAGATGTCGATGTTGATGTTTCGGAAACCGCCCGTCTGCGGCAGGAGGGACTTCTGGAGCTCCTGGTCGTGGTAGATGAGGTACCACTTCCCCTTGAACTTGTGGAGATGCGTGTGGTTGTTGCAGAACATGTGTCCGAACATGCCCGGGTTCTGGTTGTATTCCCCGCGCATCTTCCAGCTCTTCTCGTCGAGCGGAGTCTTAGAGGTCTCATAGACCATGGAGCATCCGATCGGCTTCGGGCAGTCGCAGGGCCACGGCTCGTGGTCCGTCCAGTCGACGTTGTACGTGTAGACGCACGTGTCGCCGATGAAGTTGAGCTCGTTCGCCTCGAAGTGGAACGGGGCGGGCGGAATCGTCGCCTCGCCGACGACGGAGATGAGGTCGGCGCCGAGCTTGATGAGACGGGACTCAGCCCCACCGAAGGCGAGGTATCCCGTGCCGTCCGGACCGATCGCCGCGCCCGGATCGAACGGGACCTTGCACTTCTTCGTGAAGTCGGACTGCTGGTCGACGAGCGACTTCTGTAGCGGACTCGTCCAGGGCCCGAGCGGATGCGTCGCCGTGATGACGCCGGTGCCGCATCCGGAATTCGAGAAGTACATGTAGAAGTGCGTCTTCCCGTCCTTCTCCTTGCGCGAGATGACGGACGGCGCCCAGCTGTTGACGATCCACGGGGCGATTTCGCCTACGGGTATCTCGCCGTGGTAGGTCCAGTTCGCCATGTCGGCGGTTGACATCATGGAGAGGGTCTTGATGCATTCGTATGTGTTGTTCGTCTTCACGGGCGACTCGTCGTACTGCTGGTGGTCGTTCGTTCCGTAGACGAAGAGGCGTCCGTTGTATTCGACTGCGGTCGGGTCCGCGCAGAAGTGGTGGTCGAGCAGCGGATTCCCGAAGAACTCGCCGTTCTCGAACTTTGGCGAAGGCGCCGCGAAGGCGCCGAAGGCGGCCGCAACCGCAACTGTGGAAAGTATTGTCTTTTTCATGCCGCTATTATACCCTATTCCCCCGATGCCCGCAAATCATCCTGTGGGGTGATACCGAAGCAAGCGGAGGCATGGTAGAATGTGTACCATGAAAATGCATAAAAGGTCTGTAGTTTCCTCGATTGCGGCAGCGCTGTGCGTATGCGCCTCAGTCGCCGCCGGCGAGGTTAGGGAGCCGACGCTGTGGGCGGACGTGCCGGACGTCTCCATGTGCCGCAAGGGCGGGAAGTACTTCATGGTCTCGACCACGATGCACTTCAACCCCGGCATCCCCGTCATGGTCTCGCAGGACCTCGTCAACTGGAAGATGGCGAGCTACTGCTACCAGACGGTCGAAAACCGTCCCTGCGACAGGCTGGAGAACGGCGAGAACGACTACGCCTTCGGGACTTTTGCCTCCTCGATAAGGTACAACGAGTCGGACGGATACTTCTACGTCATCAGCGTCAACGTGAGGATCGACGACACGTATCTTTTCAGGACGAGGGATCCGGAGAAGGGCGGCTGGGAGTTCCACCGTCTGAAGAAGAACCAGTACGACGCCTCGATCTGGATCGAGAACGGGCGCTTCTGGGTCTTCGCCACGATGCCCGGCAAGCCGTACAAGGTGCGCCTTACGGAAATGAAGCCGGACTTCTCCGGTTTCGTCGACGACGGCATGATAACGCTCGACAACGTCACCGACTGCGTTGGCGGAGAGGGGCTCGGCGAAGGCGCGCAGGTGATGAAGCGCAACGGCTGGTACTACATCGTCAACATCTGCTGGCCCGCGGGGAACTGCCGCACCGTGGTAGTCCACCGCTCACGCTCAATGCAAGGACCATGGGAGGGACGAGTCGTGTTCCAGCACGCCGGAATCGCCCAGGGTTCGTTCATCGACACTCCCGACGGAAAGTGGTACGCGTATCTCTTTGGCGACAGAGGCGCCGTCGGACGCTGTCCGTACATCCTCCCTATGACATGGAACGACGACTGGCCGGTGATCTCGGAGGAAAGCCTCCCGCATCCGTCTGGAAGGCCCGGCATCGTGTCGGCGGACGATTTCGCGTCCGAGAGCCTGTCCCTCGTCTGGCAGTGGAACCACAATCCCGCTGACGGCCTCTGGTCTCTTGCGGACAGGCGCGGGTGGCTGCGTCTCAAGACCGACAGGGTCGACGGCGATCTGCTCTCAGCGCGCAACACGCTGACGCAGCGCTGCTGGGGTCCGACATGCTCCGCTGCGGCGAAAATCGACATCAGCGGACTTGCCAACGGGGACAACGCCGGAATCGCGCTTTTCCAGCGCGACTACGTTTCGCTTTCGGCGACGAAGGAGAACGGTACGTCGTACCTCGTCCTTCGCCGGGCGGAGGACGGAAATGTGGGCGAGGTTGCGCGCGTCCAGGTCTCGCCCTGCGCGAGGACCGTATGGGTGCGTGCCTACGGCGACTTCTCGCGCGAACCCGAAAAGGACAAGCTGTGGAATTTCCCCGGGCGCGACGAAGGGTGGTTCGCGTATTCCACGGACGGCAAGTCGTGGACGCCCATCGGCGGCAAGTTCCACCTTGAATACACCGCGCCGCATTTCACCGGCTACCGCTTCGCGCTTTACATGTACTCGACGCTCAAGTCCGGCGGACACGCCGACTTCGACTGGTTCCGGATTAAATAAGGAGGACTTGTCCAGATGAAGAATATTGCAGTTGCCGCTTTTGCGCTATTGACCGCATTGACCGCTGCTGCGGATGCGAAGCCGCGGCTGTTTGTCCTAACCGATCTTGCGAACGAGCCGGACGACGAGGAGTCGCTTGTCAGGCTACTCGCGTACGCGAACGAGTTCGACATCGAAGGAATCGCCGCGACCACGTCGTGCCACCTCAGGCAAAATCCGCGCGAGGACATTCTCCGTCACACAATCACCGCGTATGGCGAAGCGTGGACAAATCTGAGCGTTCATGCGCATGGGTATCCGACTTTGGAGAGGCTATCCGCAGTTGCGGCTTCCGGTCAGCCGAGGTTCGGCGTCGAAGGCGTGGGCGAACCGTCTCCCGGTTCGCGGCTTCTTGCGAAGTCGATAAAAAGCGACGATCCGCGTCCGCTGTGGGTGTCTATATGGGGCGGGGCCAACACGCTTTTGCAGGCGCTCAGGGAATGCCGCGCGGAGATGAAGGACGACGAGCTTGCCGCCGCGCTTGCGAAGCTTCGCGTCTATTCTATATCCGACCAGGACGACGCGGGGCCTGCCGCGCGGCGCGAATTCCCGTCCGTGACGTGGATCGTCGATCCGAGCTATCCGTTCGACTACCGCGACTATTGGAAGTCGACATGGAACGGCATGGCGGGCGATGTGCGCGGCGAGGGGCGAAAGTTGAATCTGCCATTCGTCGAGCTTGCGGACAACGAGTGGCTGAAAACGAACGTCATGGAGAAAGGCCCGCTCGGCAAATGCTACCCGCCGCACATCTACAGCATGGAAGGCGACACGCCGTCGTTCCTCGGGCTTATCGCGAACGGGCTGGGGTGGGCGGAATCGCCCGCCTACGGCGGATGGGGCGGGCGCTATGAATGGCGGACGCCAACGGGCGAGTCGCATCCTGTATGGACGTCTCCCGAAAAGCCGGACGAGCTGAAGGGATTGCGTTCGCCCGGACATTCGGTGATGCGCTGGCGCGAGGGCTACCAGCTCGACTTCGCTGGGCGGATGATGTGGGCCGTCACGCCGAAATACGAAGACGCCAACCACAATCCAGTCGCCGTGCTGAACGGCGACAGGACGAAGGGCGTGGTCAGGATAGCCGCGAAGCGCGGAGACAAGGTCGCGCTTTCTGCGGAAGGGTCGAGCGATCCGGACGGCGACGCGATTTCATTCGAGTGGTCGATATACCGCGAAGCAGGGACGCTTAACGGCGGTGATCTTCGCGCAGACGGCGCGCGCGCCGTTATCGATCTTTCGGCGATTCCCGAAGGGGCGTCGGGATCGCTTCATGTCATTCTACGCGTGCGCGATTCCGGCACGCCGACTCTCTTCGCCTACCGCCGCGTGATAGTTGATCTCTCTGCTCCATAACCCAGTAGGATGATGTTCTTGCCGCGCGATATTTTGTATAATCTGCGGCATGAAAACCACAAGAGGAATCGTGCTGGCATGTGCGGCAACCGTGTTCGCCACGGTCTCGCTTCGTGGTAATCCCGTATGGACAGGTGCATCAAGTTCCGATTGGTGGAACGCCGACAACTGGACGCGGTGGCCTGAGGGATATGATGCAGGCAACGTGCCGTACGCCATCCCCGAGCCCGTCTTCTCGGATGATGCCGGCGGCTCTTCTACGGTGGACCTTAACGGACGGCGCGCCGAGGCGTCTGGCGCGGTGTGGGTGAGGCGATGCGACCGCGAGATGATTCTGTGGAACGGCGCGGTCGCGATGGATTCGGATTTGAACCTCCGCAGCACGGAGGGCGAAGGCGCGGTGACGAAGGGACCCGCCCTGCGGCTGATGAAGCTGGACATATCGGTCAACGGCAGCGTGAACATCGGCGGCGACTGGAGGCATGACGGAATCGGAACGCTCTTCGTCGAGGACGGAACGGTTCTCAACGCAAGGGATCTGCGAATGGCGATCGGATCGGGCGAGCGTTCGTACTATGTCCAGAATGGAGGTGACGCGCGCTTCCACTGGTTTTGCTGCGCATCGCGGACCCAGGGTGGAGAGGGTAGTATTGAACTCAACGGCGGCGTGCTGAAGGTCCCTGGATTCGAGATTTCGGGTAGCGGGAGCGATCCGTATTCCGTCGCGACGACCCTGCACCTGAACGGCGGCGTGCTAATGCCGCATCCGAACAACTACGGATGGGTGTCCGGCGAGATCGTGCCGCCGTGGCTTCCGACGGTGATCGGTAGGGCCGGAGCGAAGATAGACACGGCCTGGCGTGACGTCCGCATCGCCTCGAATTCGCTGACGGCCGACGTGAACGACGGCGGATTGACGAAACTCGGCGGCGGAACGCTCGCGGTCGTGCGCGGCGTCGTCTGGAGGGGCCCGACGAAGGTAATGTCGGGTACGCTCGATCTGTGCGGACACTCCGACTGGCTGCCATGGGGATCTAAGCTCGTGCTCGGGGGTGGCAAGGTCGCAAATCTCGGGCCAAACGCGCGCTTCTCCGACGTCACGGTCGAAGACGGGGAGTACGAATCGTCGGAGGTCTTCTGTGCCGACGGCGGCACGGTGCATCTTAAGGGCGGGGTCCTGACAGTCCCGAAGGACGCCCCCTATCATGTGTCCGTCTCCGGCGGTTCGCTTGTCGTTTCTGGCTTCGCACCCGGCGAGCAGGTTTCGCTGCCAGCCTGCGTGGAGTTTCCGCAGGAAGCCTCCGGCCTAAGGTTTGACGTCTACTTCGCGGAACGGTCGGACGTGATGAGCGTCTTCGTCGACGGCGAAGGTAGCGTCTCCGGCACCACGCAGGGAGCGACTTCGCCGAAATACGTTAACGGCGAGTTCTACGGGAACCCGATCCTCGACCATCGCTTCACTGCGGATCCGACGTCGGTCGAGCACAACGGACGTCTCTACGTCTACGCCACGAACGACCACCAGCAGTTCGAGGAGTCTGCCGCTGGGACGGGTAACTCGTACGAAAAGATAAAGACGATCACGATGATGTCGACGTCCGACATGGTCAACTGGACGTACCATGGCGAGATTGACGTTGCGGCTATCGCGCCCTGGATCATCGCAAGCTGGGCGCCGTCGGTCGTCTCGCGTGTCGAGGCTGACGGACAGACGCATTTCTACATGTACTTCTCGAATTCAGGCGCGGGCACGGGCGTGCTGACTGCAACAAGCCCAGTCGGTCCTTGGACAAGTCCGCTGCCGGGTCCGCTTGTGGACCAGTCGTCGTGGTTCACGCGCGGATGCAAGGTGCCGTTCGACCCGGGCGCGGCGATTGCCCCTGACGGCACTGGCTACCTCACCTTCGGCGGCGGCGATGCGCGGATCGTGAGGCTCGGCGCTGACCTCGTTTCCGTCTCGGGCGAGGCGTCCGTGCTGCCTGCGCAGTTCCACTTCGAGGCGAACGAGCTCAATTTCATCGGCAACATGTGCGTGTACACGTACAACGTCGACTGGACGGGTCACGACGGTTGGGATGCGCAGTGCGCGGCGCCATCCTCCTGCTCCATGGTGTATATGACGTCGGGTGATCCGATGAACGAGTCGAGCTGGACGGTGCGAGGGGAATACAACGCGAATCCAATGAACTTCGGCTGCATGCCGTGCAACAACCACACGCATCTGCAGAAGTTCAAGGGAAGATGGTATCTCATATACCACAACCAGGAGCTGCAGAAGGACCTCGTCCATGCCATGCGAGGAATGCGCAACGTCAACATCGATCTCTGCGAGGTTGACGAAGACACGGTTACGATCAGCCCCGTCGAAAACACGCGAAGGGGCGTCGAGCAGGTGGAGAGCCTCAACCCGTACGGCAGGCTGCAGGCCGAGACCGCGGCCGCAACGTCGGGCGTGTGCTTCGTCCCGCTTGCGGCGCCAGGGGACATGGCGGCGAGGGCGAAGACCGGACGCGGGTGGATCGCACTGCGTGGCGCCGACTTCGGTCCGACTTCCCCGGAGCTGCTGACATTCCGCGCAAGGGGAGGTGGAAGCATTGAGGTCCACCTCGACGCGCCGGATGGTCCGCTCGTGACCGAGTGCTATGTCAGCGCCGGATCCGAGTTTGAGGCGGCGACGAGTTCGAACTGGGCCTGGGCCACAGGGGTCCACGACATCTTTGTGGTCCTTGACGGTTCGGTCGAGCTGGACTGGTGGACGTTCGGCGGATTCTCGCGCAGCGCCGCGGAGTTCGTGAAGGACATATCGCTTGGAATCAACATCGGGAACACGCTGGACTGTCCCACCGCGAACGAGCTTGACTGGGGGTGCCAGCGGGTCACGAAGAGTCTGTTCAGGCTCTACAGGGAGAAGGGGGTAAACGCCGTGCGCGTGCCTGTCACGTGGAAGAACCAGTTCAGCCGCGATGATCCTGAGCACAGGATCAGCAAGGCGTTCCTCGACCGCGTGCAGGATGTCGTCGACATGTGCCTTGCCGAGGGGATGATCGCGATACTCAACACCCATCACGATTCCGGCGGAGCGGGCTGGCCTGATGAATGGCTTGCGGTCGACGGAGCAAACGAGGATGCCGCGAACGCCGTCCTTGCCGACGTATGGCGACAGATAGCGACGCGCTTCAGGGACTACGGCGAGCGGCTTGTCTTCGAGGGCTTCAACGAAGTCAGGAAGGCGACCGCGTATTCGGGCTACGACGGCCAGCAGTCCGGCATGGACGACTGGAGCGGAAAGCCCCTCTACTGCGAAGCGGTGAACAGGTACGCGAAGACCTTCTACGACACTGTCCGCGCGACGGGCGGAAACAACGCAAGCAGATATCTGCTCATCGCGACGTATGCGGCGACCGACTACGAGCCGTCCTGCCTTGCGTGGCGCCATCCGTCGCCAGGGGACGACCATGTGATGGTCTCAATCCACGCCTATGAGCCGGGCTCGTTCTGCCTGAGGGGAAATGACCCGGAGTACAGAGAGCAGGATTTCGCCGATTGCTTCGAACGCGTTTTCGGGATGCTCAAGCGCGTCTTCTCAGACAAGGGCGTCCCGGTTATTATAGGCGAGGTCAACGCGGACATGCGATTCTACGACGATGCGAAAACCATTCCGAACGACGCGGACCGCGTGAACTGGGCCAGGCACTATGCCCGCGAAGCGGCAAGATACGGCTTCCCGTGCTTTCTCTGGGACAACGGATACGACAGGGGCATGGGGCTCGTAAACCGCAGGGACGTCGAGTGGAGCCACCCCGAGATCGTCGATGCGTTCAACGAGGGCCGCAGCGTAGGGAAGGGGCTCCCAATCCCCACGGCTCAGTGTGTCACGATGACGACGGCGGCGCCCGTTCCGTATCAATGGCTTGAGCCGTATGTCCTCAAATACGGCGGCGGAGACTACGAGACTGCGGGCAACGCCAGCGGAGCGAACGGGGGCGCGCTCTGGGAGTCGTATGTAGCGGGGCTTGATCCCGACGACCCAGACAGCCGACTTCTGGCGATGATCGAGATGAAGGCCGACGGCTCGCCGGAGGTGTCCTGGGATCCCGATCTCAGGAACGCCGACCCGCCACGCAAGTACACGGTCCTGGGCAAGCAGTCCCTTGACGACGCGTCGTGGACCGTTGTGACGGAGGAGAACCTTGACCAGATGAAGTTCTTCAAGGTCGTCGCGGAAATCGATAGCTCCCGGCTATCATCCTGACGGGTGATGCCGCGTGACGGGGCGCAAATGATACAATATAAGCGAAAACATACCTCAGTGAAAGGAATGTCTTATGAATAAAATAGTGGCTGCAGTCGGAATGGCGACACTGTCTCTCGGAGTGCTTGCGGAAGACAACGTTGCCAAGTACATGTGGGACGGCAACGCCGGCAATCTGAACCTTGCCGATTCCGGAAACTGGTACCTTGACGGTACGCAGGACGGGGAAAAGCAGCGGGGACTGCCGAACTTGTCCGAAGATTCGGATTTCAAGAACCGTACGGACCGCGCAGTGCTGAAGGATCTGTCTCGTTTCGAGACGCGTAAGCTAGAGCTGGCGCAGTGGGGCGGCATTGCGCAGATCGACGTGACGAACGCCACGATGAAGGTCGTGAACAATCTGATGATCGGCTGCGGCGGCGGCAGCGCCGCCGTGAACATCTACGACGACGCGACAGTCGACGCGGGTTTCGTCGAGGTGGGCTTCTGGAACTCGCATCAAGACTGTTCGCTGAACGTGTACGGCGGCAGTCTCATCGCAAGCTCGAATGACTGGGCAGGCTCGATCATGATCGGCAAGCAGTCCGAAAATGAGAATTATCCTGTCAAGGGCGAGATGAACGTCTACGGCGGCACTGTCTTTGCAACCAATAGCATCAAGATAGGCTACGGCTACACGCTGAATCCATGCAGGGAGACGGCGAGTGTCCTCAACATCGAAGGCGGACGGACGACAGGCGTCTTGATGGAGCTCGGAGGCTTCCAGCCGACGGCGTCGGGATATGTCTCGGTCTCCTGCGGAGAGCTTGCTCTCTCGGGCGACGTGAACATCGCGTGCCAAGATAATACATGGTGCGAAGTGGATGTCTCGGGCGGTTTGCTCTCCGTGGGCGGGACGCTTCGCGTCGGCAATGACGCAGAGGCGCTTCATGCCGCGATGACGGTCTCGGGCGGCGTAGTGGATGTCGGCACGCTTTCCATCGCGAGGCAGTGCGACGGCACAGTTAATCTTACCGGAGGCTCCGTATCTGCCACGAAGATCGAGCAGAGCGAAAATGCACCGGAGAGTGCCGTCTCGCGAATATATGCAAACGGCGGAGAGATTGTGGCAAAGAGTGACAACGACAGCTTCATGACGCGTCTTGACGAAGTCTGTCTCGGCGCGTCCGGACTTGTAATCGACGACGGAGGATACACGGTCAAGGCCACCGACACCTGCGCCTTCACCGGCATCGGCGGAATCACGAAGGAGGGAACCGGCACCCTCATGCTGGATGCTGCGTACAACGCACACGGCGTCATCAACGTCCTGTCGGGAACGCTCCGCCTGCCGGCGAATGCGACTGTTTACTGTGAAGGGGTCACTGTTGCGGAAAATGCGACTCTGAACACCAATAACGCGACAGTGGTAACAGTTACGAAAAAGGTCGTTTCGTCCGTCTGGACAGGAGCTGCGGGCGACGGTGATGTCTCTAACCCCGCGAACTGGCGTTCGGCTGTTGCCTTCTTCGACGAAGACGGAAACGAGATCGCCGAGATAGCGGAGACCTATGACGGTGTTGCCCCTGCAGAGGACACGCCGGTCAGGGTTCCCGCTGGATTGGATCTTGGCGGTCTCGTCACGGGAGAAGTGTCGTATGTCGTCGATTCGGATATCTCCCTCGTCGCGGGATTTGACGCCACCTACGAGAACTACGCCGCAGGCCGCCTTGTCGCGACGGAGAACTTGAAGATACTGAACAACCTGAATGGACTCCTGAAGTCTGCCGTCGCATGGTACGATCCGAGCGATGTCGCGACACTCACGGTCGGTGATGACGGATTCGTGAAGACTGTTGCGAACAAGGGCTACCTCGGCTCGAAGATGAACGCCCAGGCCCGCGAGCAGAACGGCTCCGCTGTCATTGCGGCGGACGAGTTCAAGCAGAACGGACTCAACATCCTCGTCTTCACGAACAATGTCGGCTACACGTCCGCGGAGAAGCTTGGCACCATAACGAACGATCAGCCGCGCGCGCTCTTCGTCGTTTCCGCGCGCCAGGTAATCGGCGACTTCGCAATAGACTACGAATCATTCCCAGAAGGTGAAAAGAACATGAAGGTCGAGGTCATGGGAATCGAAATCGCTGACACGAGCCATAATACAGACCAGAACCAGCTGGGCGTTTGCGGAATCGACCAGGTCGGCTGGGGCAACAGGATGAAGATACATGTCCCGAAGGATGGAAGCGACGAGCAGCAGCAAGCTGAAGCGAGCTTTGGCTCCGCGCCATACGGACGAGCTGTTGTCCTTGCGATGAACGCGAAGGCGACTTCCGTTTCCAGTGCGCAGAGATATTGGTCCGACGACGGGCAGAGCTTTGTTCGTGATACTAACTCTGCCGAATACAAGAAGCTCTTCGGCGGCGAGAACATGAGCGTCGACTACGGATGGCGTGCGGAGTGGAGCTGCAGGTCCAGAGGTCGTCTCGGCGAAGCGCTTGCGTTCACCCGCGACCTTGGCAGCGATGCGGCGGTGGCGGTCGAGTCGTATCTTGCGGCGAAGTGGCTCGGCGATGAATCCGCGGCAGTTGCCATCGGCAAGACATCCCTGGACGGCCTTGTCCTTGAGAACTCTGAGGTTGACTTTGACGGAGCTGCCGTCGAGATCGGCACGCTGTCCGGCTCCGGGTCAATCGTCAACGCGTCCTCTCTTGATGTAGATGCCGTCTCATTCGATCTCGATCCGGACGGCGAGTTGCCGTGCATCACGTTGTCGGTGTCGCTCGACCTTTCCGAAGCGAGTATTGTTGTTTCGCCTGATGTTCTGTCCTTGGTGGGTGAAGCCAACGCTCCCGTTGCGCTGCTCGAGACGACAGGCAGCCTTGCCATCGGGCGGCGCCGCCGCTTCACGGCTGGAAACAGGCGGTATGTAGTTTTCGCCGAAACCAAGGATGGTGTATCCAGGCTCATGGCCGGTAGGGGCGCCGGATTTGCGGTCATCGTGAGATAGTGTGAAGTCAATGCTAATGGAGCTGCCTTCGACTGCGCCGTATGCCATCCTTCGGCATGCGGCGCATCATCCTTATAGGTGATGGCGCAATTATGGAGACTATGACAGAATGTTGCACATGAAAAGCAAAATAGCCGTAGTACTTTCTTTCGGCGCGCTCGTCTGCGCGATGCGGCTTTTTGCGGCTGCGCCGTTCTCGCGCAGCGCGACGGAGTTCGTAAAGTCGATAGACCTCGGCATAAACATCGGCAACACGCTGGACTGCCCGAGCGGTAACGAGACGGAGTGGGGCAACCGCCCGGTGACCCGAAGCCTCCTGCGGCTGTACAAGTCGAAGGGCATAAACGCCGTCCGCCTGCCGGTGACGTGGCGGCGTCAGTTCGACAGGGACGATCCGAAGCACGAGATACGCCCGGTGTTCCTCGACCGCGTGCAGGAAGTAGTCGACATGTGCATCGCGGAAGGCTTCGTCACGATTCTCGACATCCACCACGACGGAGGAAGCGAAGGCTGGCCCGAGGAGTGGCTGACGATCGACGGCGTAAACGAAGACCGCGCCAACCAGGTGCTTGCGGACCTGTGGCGGCAGATCGCGACGCGGTTCAGGAACTACGGCGAGAAGCTCGTTTTCGAGGGGTTTAACGAAATCCGCAAGGCGAAGAGCCATCCAGGGCCGGACGGAGGCGAGGAGGGGAAGGACGACTGGGGCGGCAAGCCTCTCTACTGCAAGACGGTCAACCGCTATGCGAAGACGTTCTACGACACGGTGCGCGCGACGGGCGGCAACAACGCAAAGCGCTACCTCGTCATCCCGACATACGCAGCGACGGGACACGAGCCGTCGTGCCTTGCGTGGGAGCATCCGAATCCGTCCGACAACCACGTGATGGTCGATCTTCATATATACGAACCCGGGTGGTTCTGCCTCTGGGGAGACAGCGCTGAATACAAGCGCGAGGAGTTCCAGAAACGACTGGCGGAAGTCTTCGAGCAGCACAAGCGCATATTCATCGACAAGGGCGTTCCGATTGTCTGCGGCGAGGTTAACGCCGAGCGGCGGTACCACGGCGGCGACAAGTCGAAGCCCAACGACGAAGACCGCGTGAAGTGGGCGAAGCACTTTGGATACGTCGCGCGCCGCTTTGGGTGTCCGTGCTTCATCTGGGAGCCGGGCGGCTACGAGGGAATGGGCCTCATCGACCGCGCAAAGATAGAGTGGTCCCATCCAGAGATAATCGACGCCTTCAACGTCGGTCGCAAGGCCGCTGACAAAAAGCGGTAGATTCGCGGGATGCGATGGTGCGGCGCATTCGCGGAGACCATCGGACGCTACACGTACGTGACGGCGGAGGTGGTCGACGCGAAGGGCACGGTGTGTCCGTACGCCGACCGCGACGTAGACTTCGGCGAGAAGGCCGTCGCGACGTGCTCGGGCGACCTTTCCGACAACGTCGTCGCGACTTCGCGCGTCAGGCGCACCTGGATGGGCCGCGCGCTCGGCATTCTGCGCCGCTGAGGGGCCGGCACTGAGAAACCGCGTCCATCTGGGCTTCTTGGCCCTGTTTGCCTGCTTCTCCGCCCCTGACAAGGGATATTTTTGGCGTTTGGCATCATTTTCGATGCGGATATACGGGAAGAAGGGATTTGCCAATTGTGACCCTTTTGGGTGATGGATGCTTTGCCGTGGTTTTGCTATACTTCTCCACAAACAAGGGAAAGGAACGTAGAAGATGCTGACGTGGATTGACTGGCTTATGATACTTGGCTATTTCGGCGTGCTGGCCGGAGTGGTCGTCTTCTCGCTGAGGCGCAACAAGATAGAGTCGGGCGAGGATCTCTTTCTTGGCGGGCGTTCCGTAGGATGGCTCGCGATAGGCGCGTCGATCTTCGCGGCGAACATCGGCTCGGAACACCTGATCGGGCTCGCGGGTTCCGGCGCGGTCGCAGGGCTTTCGCAGTCGCACTGGGAGTTCCACGCTTGGGTGCTCGTAATGATGAGCTGGGTGTTCCTGCCGTTCTACTACAATTCAGGCGTGTCGACCATGCCCGAGTTTCTTGAACGACGCTTTGGCGCGAAGGCCAGGTGGATTCTCTCCCTTGTCTCGCTTGCTGCGTATGTTCTTACGAAGATTTCTGTTACCGTATTCGCAGGCGCGCTCTTCTTTGAAGTGATGATGCCCGAGGTGCAGCTCACGATTGGCGGAACGGTCATTTCCTCGTTCTGGATCGGTGCTGTTGCGACAGTCGTGCTCGCCGGTGTCTATTCGTCCATCGGCGGACTTTCCGCAGTCGTCTACACCGACCTTGTCCAGACTGGAATCATCCTCTTGGGCACTTTGTCCGTGACCGGCTTCGCGCTTTACCACCTCGGACACTCTGGCGCAGTGCTTCCCGACGGGCAGACGGCGCAGGGCATCTGCGACGGGTGGCAGGTCCTCAAGGCGACGATCAAGTCGACTGGCAATGTTGAGCAGTTTGGTCTCTGGCACTCGCTCTCGCACAAGGCGTTCCCGTGGCTCGGCGTCGTAGTCGCCTCGGCGACAATCGGCGTCTGGTACTGGTGCACTGACCAGTTCATCATCCAGCGCACGCTCGCGGCGAAGAACATGACGAACGCCCGCCGCGGCGCCATCTGGGGCGGCTTTTTGAAGCTTGCGCCTGTGTTCCTCTTCCTCGTTCCCGGCATGCTCGGCTTCGCGCTCCACCACAACCACGTCGTCATCAATGGCGCGGCTTTTGCCATCCCGCTTAAAGAGGGTGGTGTGCTGAACGGCGACACCGTGTTCCCGACGCTCGTGCAGACTCTTCTCCCAGTTGGCTTCCGCGGGCTTGTCGTCGCGGGAATGATTGCGGCGCTTATGAGCTCGCTCGCGTCGCTCTTCAATTCCGTCTCGACGCTGTTTACGGTTGACGTATACCAGAAGCTTAAGCCAGAGACTTCGCAGAAGAAGCTCGTCGTCATCGGGCGCACCACGACCATCGTCATGACGGCTCTCGGACTTCTGTGGCTCCCGATTATGAAGGCGATCTCCGGTGGCGGGCTCTACCAGTACATCCAGTCGGTGCAGGCGTTCCTCGCGCCGCCTATTGTCGCCGTGTTCCTCACGGGGCTTCTCTGGAAGCGCATGAATTTGCGCGGCGCGTGCTGGGGTCTCGGGCTCGGCTTTGTCCTTGGCATGGCGAAGCTTGCCGCAAACGCGATCTGGGGCTCGCCTACGGAAGCCGCGTTCATCCAGGACTTCTACTTCTCGGGAATCCTGCTCGTCACGTCGTTTATCATCGTCATCGTCGCGTCGCTCACCGCGCCTGCGCCAGATTACGAACATCTCAACGGCCTCAACTTCAGTTGCCTCTCGCCCGAATACAAGAAGGCGAACCGTGAGAGCTGGAACTGGATCGACGTCGTGTCGTCCATCGTCGTCGTTGGCTGCGTGATCGCCGCCTATGCGTACTTCTGGACGTGGCTCAATTAAATAGTTGGAGAGAAGAGTTCGAGTTCGAGAAAGGAATAATAAATACCGCTCTCCAACTCAATACTCCAACTCCAACTCAAAATTTCAACTCTAACTCAACAACTAAAAGGACCAACAAGATGATCAATCAGCCCAAGGTCAAACTCGCCGTCGTTGGCGTCAGCCGCGACTGCTTCCCCGCCACTCTCACCAAAAAGCGCGTCGCCGCAGTGATGGCAGAAGCCAAGAAGGCAAAGCTCGCGAACGTCGTCGACTGCCCGGTCACGATCGAGAACGAGATCGACGCGATGAAGGCGCTCGAGTGGGCGCGCAAGGAAGGCGTCAACGCGTGCTGCATGTTCCTCGGCAACTTCGGCCCCGAGGGCCCGACCACCCTGTTCGTCCAGAAGTTCGGCGGCCCCGCGATGGTTCTTGCCGCGAAGGAGGAGAACCGGGCGGTCCTCAAGTCAGACCGCGGCGACGCCTTGTGCGGCGTCCTCAATTTCAGCTACAACGTCGGTCTTAGGCGTCTCAAGGTCTACATCCCCGAGTACCCGGTCGTCGACGCGAAGGGCGCAGTCAGGGAACTCAAGGACTTCACCGACATCGCCCGCGTCGTTCTCGGCATCAAGAACCTCAAAGTGTTCGGCTTTGGCCCCCGTCCCTACGACTTCCTCGCGTGCAACGCGCCGATCCAGCCGCTCTTCGACCTCGGCGTGAACGTGCAGGAGAACTCCGAGCTCGACCTCTTCGAGCACTTCCACAAGATGGCGTCGCGCAAGGGCGAGATCGACGCCATCGCGAAGGACATGCAGAAGGAGCTCGGGAAGAACTGCCCGTATCCGGACCTCCTGCCGCAGCTCGCGCAGTTCGAGCTCGCGCTCATGGACTGGTACGAAAAACAGCGCGGCGCGTCCGAGTTCGCCGTCTTCGCGAACAAGTGCTGGCCGGCGTTCCAGACGAGCTTCCACTTTGTCCCGTGCTACGTCAACTCCCGCCTAACCGGGCGCGGCATTCCCGTCGCGTGCGAGGTCGACCTCTACGGCGCGGTCTCCGAGTATATGGTCGAGTGCGCGACTGAAAAGCCGGCGACGCTCCTCGACATCAACAACTCCGTCCCGGACGACATCCTCCCCAGGGGCATCAAGCTCGCGGGCGCGGAGAAGCGCGATCTCTACATGGGCTTCCACTGCGGCAACACCTGCATGAGCTGTCTCAAGAACCCCGCCATGAAGTACCAGCTCATCATGAACCGCGGGCTCGAGGGCGGCGGCAAGCCCGTCATCTCTCGCGGCACGATGGAAGGGCAGATAAAGGCCGGCGCGGCGACGATGTTCCGCCTCCAGTCGAACAGCGACTCGAAGCTCGTCTCCTACATCGCCGAGGGTTCGTTCCTCGACGTGAATCCCTGCTCCTTCGGCTCGCTAGGCGTCGCGGCGATCCCGGGCTTCGCGCGGTTCTACCGCCACGTCCTCATCCAGAAGCGCTTCCCGCACCACGGCGCGTACGGCTTCGACCATGCGGGCAAGGCGCTCTTCGAGGCGCTGAAGCTCCTTGGCGTCGACGACATCAACACGCCGAAGCCCGCGGGCGAGCTCTATCCGGGCGAGAATCCCTTCGCGGTCTAAGACCATGAAGGACTTTATCTCCGCAGGCAAGGCCGTGATGGGCATCGAGTTCGGCTCGACGCGCATCAAGGCGGTGTTGATAGGCGACGACTTCAAGGTCATCGCGCAGGGCGCGCACGACTGGGAGAACAAGCTCGTCGACGGCGTCTGGAGCTATTCGCTCGAAGACATCGAGTCGGGCGTTCGCGACGCGTACGCAAAGTGCGCGGCGGACGTTGAAGCGAAGTACGGCGCGAAGCTCGAGCGCCTTGCCGCGCTCGGCATCTCCGGCATGATGCATGGCTACCTTCCGTTCGACGATGGTGGGAATCTACTCGTGCCGTTCCGCACCTGGCGCAACGTGATGACGGCCGAGGCCGCTGCGGAGCTTTCGAAGCTCTTTAGCTTCAACGTTCCGCAGCGCTGGTCTATTGCGCACTACTACCAGGCGATCCTTAAGAAGGAGCCGCACATAGGCGCGGTGCGCTGGCTTACGACGCTTGCTGGCTATGTCCACTACCGGCTCGCCGGCGAGAACGTCATGGGCGTCGGCGAGGCGAGCGGAATGTTCCCGATCGACCCTGCGATCGGCGACTACAATGAGCGGATGCTAGCGGCGTTTGACGCGAAGGTCGGCGGCTCGCTAAAGGAGAAGCTCCCTCGGGTGCTTAAGGCAGGCGAGAAGGCAGGCGTCCTTACCGAGCGCGGCGCGAAGTGGCTCGACCCTACGGGCACCCTCAAGCCGGGTGCCGTGATGGCGCCGCCCGAAGGCGACGCGGGAACGGGAATGGTGGCCACCAACGCCGTTGCGCAGAAGACTGGCAACGTGTCTGCCGGAACTTCCATCTTCGCAATGGTCGTTTTGGACAGCCCGATGAAAGGGTACTACCCCGAGATCGACGTCGTCACGACGCCTTCGGGCAGCGAAGTCGCGCTTGTGCATTGCAACAACTGCACGAACGAGATAAACGCGTGGGCGCCGCTTCTCGGCGGAGACTACGAAAAGCTCTTCCTCGAGTCGCAGAAGGGCGACAAGGACTGCGGCGGTGTCGTGGTTGTGCCGTTCCTCTCTGGCGAACCGGTTGCTGGAGTCGAAGACGCCATGCTCAAGGTCGTTCGCAAGCCAGAGAGCCGCTTCACGCTCGCCAACTTCTTCCGTGCGCAGATCTACTCGGCGTTCGTCTCGCTTAAAATCGGCATGGATATCCTCGCGCGGGAGGGTGTGACGATCGACTCCCTCATGGGTCATGGCGGAATATTCAAGACGAAGGGCGTCGCCCAGCAGTATCTTGCCGATGCGCTCAAGACGCCAGTCGCCTGCATGTCCACTGCGACAGAAGGCGGACCGTGGGGGATGGCCATCCTCGCTGCGTACGCCGCGAGGAGTTCAAAGTCTGAAGTTGAAAGTGGAAAGCGCGAGACGCTTGAAGACTTCCTGTCTCGTGAAGTTTTCAAAGACGCTGAGAGCGAAACTCTCGTTCCGACGGAGGAAGGCATGGCCGGCTTTGACCGCTATGTCTCGAACTTCAAGGAGGCCATAAATGCTTGAGCAGCTAAAGCTTGATGTCTTCAAGGCGAACCAGCGGCTTGTCTCGTCGGGACTTGTAGTCCTTACGTGGGGCAATGCCTCTGGGTTCGATCCCGAGGCGAATCTCATGGTCATCAAGCCGAGCGGCGTTGACTATGACAAGATGACGGCAGACGACATGGTGGTCGTCGACCTTTACGGAAACGTCGTCGAGGGGAATCTCCGTCCGTCGAGCGACACCGCGACGCACCTCGAGTTCTACAGGAACTTCAAGGGCGTTAAGGGCGCGGTCCACACGCACTCCGTCGAGGCGACGGCGTGGGCGCAGGCCTGCCGCGAGATACCGTGCTACGGAACGACCCATGCCGACACTTTCCACGGTTCAGTGCCGGTGACGCGCGTCCTCACTGAGGCGGAAGTCAACGAGGCGTACGAGCTGAACACGGGGCGCGTGATCGTCGAACGCTTTCGCGACCTCGAGCCGCTGGCCGTTCCCGGCGTTCTTGTCGCGGGCCACGCTCCGTTCACTTGGGGCAAGGACCCGCAGGATGCGGTCGACCACGCGATAGCGCTTGAGGCGATTGCCAAGATGGCGCGGCTCACCGAAGAGGTCTGCGCCGCCCGCTGCGCGCCTGAGCTCGCGTCCTACGTCGGCGAGAAGCATTACCAGCGCAAGCACGGCAAAAACGCCTATTACGGCCAGAACTAGCCGAAAGGCTGGTATGGAACGCCAAGATTGGATTTTGATATAATTTACTTGCTATGAAAAAGATGAACATGGTAATCGCCCAGTCGGGCGGCCCCTCGATGGTAATCAACCAGTCGCTCGTAGGCGCGGTGCTTGAAGCCCGCAAGTCGGCGAAGATCGGCAAGATTCTCGGTGCCCGCCACGGCATCCTCGGAATTCTCGGAAACGACTACATTGATCTTAGGAAACCTTCTGCGAAGAAGCTCGAAGCGATTGCAGAGACTCCCTCCTCCGCGCTTGGCAGCTGCCGTAGGAAGCCGGATGCCGCCGACTGCCGCGCGATTTTCGAGGCGTTTAGGAAGCTGAATGTTGGTTACTTCTTCTATATCGGCGGCAACGATTCCGCAGATGCCGCGCGCATCGTCGCGGAGGAGGCCGAGAAGGAGGGCTATCCGCTCGTCGTCTACCACATCCCGAAGACGATCGACAACGACCTTCGCTCGTGCGACCATACGCCCGGCTTCGGCTCGGCGGCTCGCTTCGTCGCGAGCGCGATTCGCGGCGACGACCTCGACAACCGCGCGCTTGGCGGCGTCAAGATCGACATCATAATGGGCCGCGACGCCGGCTTCCTCACCGCGGCGTCCGCGCTTGCCCGCGTCCGTCCCGATGACGGTCCGCATCTCATCTATCTCCCAGAAGTCCCGTTTAGCGAGGCGAAGTTTGTGAAGGACGTCAAGGCGGCGCTTAAGAAGTTCGGCCGTTGCGTCTGTGCCGTTTCCGAGGGAATTCGTGGCAAGGACGGCGTTCCGATCGGCGCGAAGCTCGGCTCTGGCGAGAAGGACAGCCACGGAAACGTGCAGATGTCGGGAACTGGCGCGCTTGGCGACGCGCTTGCCCGCGTCCTCAAGGAGAAGGCGAAGGTGAAGCGCGTTCGTGCCGATACGTTCGGCTATCTTCAGCGTTCCTTCCCTGGCATTGCCTCGAAGGTCGACCAGGCCGAGGGTCGCGCGGCAGGTGCGGCGGCGGTAAAGGCGGCGCTGAAGGGGGCGCTTTCGAAGGGCACGATTGCGATTGTTCGCGAAGAGTCGAAGAAGTACCGCGTGGCGTTTGCGCCGGTGCCGATTCAGAACGCGGCGAAGTATACGAGGTCGGTGCCGAAAGAGTATATAGCGAAGAACGGCCACGACGTGACCGAGGCGTTCCTCGCCTATGCTCGCCCGATTGTCGGCGAGCTCCCGCCATGCGAGATATTCTGACGCCTGGCGAGAGGTGAGACTCGGCGGTGGCCGAAGGCTCCTCCTCGCGGAACCTCGGCGAATACGCCGTATCCGCTCGCTCGGACCTTCGCTCCACCGCCTCGCTTTCCAACCACAATAAAGTGGTGGGCGCGGCGAAAGTGCCGCGTTTCCGTCTCGTCTCTCCGCCGCAAAAGTTTTTTACGATTTAAGAAGCGGCGGGGACAAAGCGGCGGGGACAGACCCCGAGAAACGCTGATTTTTCAGGCCGTTTGCGGTTCAGCCCCATTGCAAGCATGGGAAGGTAGGGGTTTCTGTTGTTCCCCCATTGCCAAGGCGAAAGCAAGTATGGTATAATACGGATGTATTTAAAACAACTACATAACGAAGGTGGAGTGCATGAACCAGGCATTGTTGCAAGTAAGGGTTGACAGAGGTCTCAAGGAAGAGACTGCTGCCATCTATGACGCAATTGGCATTGACCTGCCTACGGCGATAAGGATGTTTCTCAAGAGAACGGTTATGGTTGGCGGTCTTCCCTTTGAAGGGAAGCTGGTCATAAAAGACAACGCGGCGCGGAGAGCCTTTGTCTCAATGCGCCAGAAAGTCGAAGCAGCGCAAGAGGACGAGCCTTCGCTCGATGAGATAAACGAATACATCTCTTCAGTTCGCCGGAGCAGAAAGTCGGCCGGAACAACGGCAAGGCGGCAAGCATGATAAAAGCCGTCATAGATACGAATGTCCTTGTGTCTGCATTCTGGACTCCAAACAGGCGGTCGCCAACCGTGCGGATTGCCGATGCCATCACGAAGGACTTGTTCACGCCCCTGTATTCACCGCAGATGATAGTGGAGTACCGCGAGGTATTATCCCGCTCAAAGTTCGCTTTCTCAGAAGATGAAGTTCATAACCTCGTCTCTCCAACTCCAACTCTGAACTCCAACTCCTGACTCCTCGGCACTCGCTCCGCTCGGCTCGGTCGCTTCCCCAAGGGTCGCGCCCACCCGCAAGGGGCGGTTACGACCCCTGACCCCTAAAACACTTATATAGGGTGCCGATTGATTTTGGGGCCAGAATAGGGTATAATATCTCCCAATACTTTCAAAACGCCCAAAAAGGGCATTTCTTAAGGAGTAAACAAAGATGGTCAAGACGCCGAAGTTCGCGAACGACAAGGTGTTCGCGTGGGTTGACAAGTGGAACAAAGTCTGCACGCCCGACAAGATCGTGGTCGTGAAGGGCACGAAGAAGGAGCACCTCGCGATCTGCGAGATGATGGTCAAGAACGGCCAGTTCATCAAGCTGAACCAGAAGAAGCGCCCCGAGTGCTATCTCGCCCGCTCCCACGAGAGCGACGTCGCGCGTGTCGAGGGCCGCACGTTCATCTGCTCCAAGAAGGAGATCGACGCGGGTCCCACGAACCACTGGATGGACCCCGAGGTCATGAAGAAGCTCATGCTCAAGAGCTACAAGGGCTGCATGAAGGGCCGCACGATGTACGTGATCCCCTACGCCATGGGCCCGATCGGCAACCCGATCACCCAGTACGGCATCGAGATCACCGACTCGCCTTACGTCGTCGTCAACATGAACATCATGACCAGGACGGGCGACGCGGTTCTCAAGCACCTCGGCAAGGACGGTGACTTCATCCCCTGCATCCACTCCGTCGGCGCTCCTCTCAAGAAGGGCCAGAAGGACGTCGCGTGGCCTTGCGCGAAGAAGATCGACGACAAGTTCATCACGCAGTTCCCCGAAGACCGCCAGATCTGGTCGTTCGGTTCGGGCTACGGCGGGAACGCGCTCCTCGGCAAGAAGTGCTTCGCGCTCCGCATCGCCTCGAAGCTCGCGAAGGACCAGGGCTGGATGGCCGAGCACATGCTCATCCTCACGCTCACGAGCCCCGAGAAGAAGCAGTACCACGTCACGGCTGCGTTCCCATCTGCCTGCGGCAAGACGAATCTCGCCATGATGCTCCCGAAGCTCAAGGGCTGGAAGCTCCAGACGATCGGCGACGACATCGCGTGGCTCAAGCCGGGCGATGACGGCCGTCTCTACGCCATCAACCCCGAGAACGGCTTCTTCGGCGTTGCTCCGGGCACCTCGATGGACTCGAACCCCAATGCGCTTAAGAGCTGCAAGAAGGGCACGATCTTCACGAACGTCGTTCTCACCCCCGATGGCGACATCTGGTGGGAGGACATGGGCGTCAAAGCCCCGAAGGAAGGCATCGACTGGAAGGGCAACCCCTGCTACGTCTGCAAGGACGATCCTTTCCGCATGGGCCCGAAGCCGGGCATGACCAAGGCCGAGATCAAGGCGGCTGGCTACGTCGCGGCGCACAAGAACTCGCGCTTCACCGCTCCCGCCGAGAACTGCCCTGTTCTCGACAAGGCCGGCTTCAACGGCCTCTGGAACAAGAAGCCCACGGGCGTGCCGATTGACGCGATCCTCTTCGGCGGTCGCCGTCCTTCGACGATCCCGCTGGTGAATGAGGCGAAGAGCTGGACGCACGGCGTGTTCATGGGCTCCGCCGCGGGCTCCGAGGTCACCGCCGCCGTCATCTCCGACCAGATCGGCCAGGTCCGCCGCGACCCGATGGCGATGCT
>CACWJS010000016.1 GCA_902761275.1 uncultured bacterium
CCCGGCCGCCGCTTGGGCACCCCGCCGCGAAAGGACAGGCTACCTCATTTGAAATCCCAGATGGACACCCTAAATGTCCATCTGACTTTTCAATTCACGCGTTAGCGTTCGCCGTAGGCGCCGAGGAAGGCGAAGTGCTCAATCTCCGGATCGAGGGAAAGCTCGGAAAGGAGCGAGAGCACCGAACCGTCGGACGGCGACGCCTCGAAGTCGAAGATGAACCGAAACTCGAAGTCTACGCCGGGAACAGGCCGTGACTCGAGCTTAGTCAGGTTCACGTCTATCGCGGCGAACTTGGAGATAATCTCCGAAAGCGAACCAGGCCTGTGCGGAAGCGAGAGCATTATAGAGATCTTGCTCGCGTCTGGGTATATCTCGAGCCCCTTGGAAATGCAGATGAACCGCGTATAGTTGCTCACGGTGTCCTGTATCTTCTCCGCCACGACCTGAAGCCCGTACAACTCGGCACAGAGCCGAGAGGCGATCACCGCGACATCGCGCCGGCCGGAAGATGCGATTTCCTTCGCCGCGACCGCCGTATTCGCGGCGGGAACCGCCTTGATTTCGGGATGCGCCTTGAAGAACGCCGTGCACTGCGCAAGTGCATGCGGGTGGCTTGCGACTTCGCGCACGTCTGAGAGCTTTACTCCGGGCGGCGCCAGGAGAACATGGTCGACCCTGAGCCGCACGGCGCGCACGATGTGGAAGCTGTGCTTCTGCATCAAGTCGTAGACAGCCGTGACAGAGCCAGCCGCCGAATTCTCGACAGGAAGTACGCCGTATGCACAAAGCCCCTTCTCCACCGCCTCGAAGACCTTCTCGAACGAGTTGAAGTACATAATCGTCGGCACCTTAACGAGACGAGTCGCCGCCTGCTGTGCGTAGGAACCCTCGGTGCCGCAGCACGCGACGAACGCACGCGACGGGAAAGGATTTGCGTGCGCGGCGATCGTGTTCTTGATCTCGCGAACGAGCGGAGAGTCGCCTTTAAGTATGCCGCGCTGCCGCGCCTTGGAAATCGAGAAAAGCGTCGAGAAGAAAAGACGCGCCGCGTTTTCGTTCTCGGGGCCTGCGGCCTCTGAGACGCGGGCGAGAATTTCGCGCTCGCGCGCAGGGTCCGACACCGGGCCGCCAGTCTCGAGCTTTGCCATCGCAACATCGCGTGACACGGCAAGTCGCTCAAGGAAGAGCTTCACAAGCCCTTCGTCTATTCTGTCGATTTCTCTTCTGGTCTGTTCGAGGTTTTTCATTCTTAGCGTGTTTTGTGGTTCGCCAACCATTTGAGAGTTTTGTTTTTAAGGAGGATTTACAAGTGTGTTTTTGGCAGTTTGTTTTTAGCATGGAGTACAGGAGAAGCAGGAGGTTAGGAGGCATTGAATTCGCATGTTTGTTTTTAGCAGGTAGGACAGGAGAGGCAGGAGGGAAGCTGGGGTTGCACCCCAGACCCCGCGCCGAAGGCGCCTCCAAAAACTCCTGTATCTCCTGTTCTCCATGCTAAAATCCGCGCGTCAATGAAGTCGTGCAAGAAGCCCAGCGAGGAGTATTGTACTCTTGACCCCTGGCGAGGTTTCAAGCGAGCTGTTCACGTCTATGATATCCGGCTTTAGCGCAAGCGCGTCTGCAACGTTTTCGACACCAATGCGACCGGCAACTATCGACTTGTAATTGCCGTCCCTGAACGCCGTATCGCCGTCGCCGTGCGACGAGTCGAAAAGAACGCCGTCGCCTTTCGCGCCCCCGGCGAGCGCCCACACCTCAAAGCCCTCGGCCTTAAGCGCGGCGACATCCTCTTCGGTTGCGCGACGGTGCAGCTGAACGACATCGAGCCCCGTGCAGCGCATCGTCTCGATTATTTGAGCGGGCGTCTCGCGGACGAACACGCCTACGAGCCGAACACGCCGCCTTAGAGACGCGCCGAGCGACGAGACGATCTCCGCCGCCTTCTCGACCGTCACGTAGCGCGGCGACGACGGCTCGAAGATGAAGCCGAGGTAGTCGACCCCAAGGCGCACAGCCTCCGCCGCGAACACGGCGTCGTTCGTTCCGCAGACCTTGATTTTCATGACTGCGCGCCGAATCTCTTGACGAGAGCAGAGCCGATGATGTAGCCATCCGCATGGCGGCATATCTCGTCGGCTTGCTCCTTTGAGGAAATTCCGAAGCCCGCTGCAATCGGAAGCTTTACCGCCGCACGGACTGCCTCGAGTCGCGAAGAAAGCTCCTTCGGGAGGTCCTTCCTTGCGCCAGTGATGCCCTTTACTGTGATGACATAGAGGAACGTGTTCTCAAGCCCTTCCGCGCTCGCCTTTACGCGCTCGATCGGCGTGTTGGGTGCAATCAGCGGAACGTACGACATCCCGCGCGGCTTAAGAACCGCCAGAAGTTCGTCGCGCTCCTCAAGCGGCAGATCCACTGCGAGGACTGCGTCTATCCCGGCATCGGCCGCCTCGTCCGCAAACTTCTCAAGCCCGTTGGCGAAGAGAAGATTGTAGTACGAGAAGAGGACGAGCCCCGTCTCGGGATGGCGCGAGCGGACACGCTTCGCGAGCGCAATGACGTCATGGAGCGTTACGCCCTGGCGTAGCGCCTCGTATGCGGCGGCGCGTATCACCGCACCGTCGGCAAACGGGTCGGAGAACGGCACGCCGAGCTCGATTATGTCTGCGCCCTCGGAGATCAGCGTCTCGACAGCGGCCTCGCTCTTTTCAAGCGTTGGATAGCCAATCGTCATGTACGCGACAAATGCGCCGCGCCCCTCTGACTTGGCCTTTGCAAAACAATCTGTAATTCTCTGTTTCATGATTATTTGTCCTGTATGTTCCAACTTTTCGCCTTTCAACTTTTTAACTTTTCAACTTTTCAACCTTTCAACTTTTCAACTTTTCAACCTTTTATATGCGAGAATGTTTTCAAGGTCCTTGTCGCCGCGCCCCGAAAGGCACACGAGAAGGATCGTATCCTTGGAAAGCGACGGCGCGCGCTTTATCGCCTCTGCGAGCGCATGGCTCGACTCGAGCGCGGGGATAATGCCCTCGTAGCGGCACAAGTCGTCGAACGCGGCTATCGCCTCGTCGTCCGTAATCGACGAATATTCGGCACGACCCGTGTCGTGGAGATGGCAGTGCTCAGGGCCAACGCCTGGGTAGTCAAGTCCGGCAGATACGGAATACGTGTCGATCACGTTGCCATCTGCCGTCTGGAGAAGCATCGTCTTGGCGCCGTGGAGAACGCCAAGACGTCCGCCGTTGATCGACGCAGCATGCTCGCCAGTCGCGATCCCCTTGCCAGCCGCCTCGACGCCGACGAGCTTTACGTCAGCGTCATCCATAAACCCGGCAAAGAGCCCGATGGCATTGGAACCGCCGCCGACGCACGCAATCGCCTGGTCGGGAAGCCGACCGAACTTCGCGAGGCACTGGCGACGTGCCTCCTTGCCGATGACGGATTGGAAGTCCTTTACCATCTCCGGATACGGATAGGGGCCTGCCGCCGTTCCGATCACGTAGAAAGTGTCGTCGCAATTCGTGACCCAGTCGCGTAGAGCTTCATTCATCGCGTCCTTCAAGGTCGCGCTGCCCTCCTCTATCGAATGGACGGTCGCACCGAGCATCTTCATGCGCTCGACATTTGGCGCCTGGCGTTTAACGTCGATTGCGCCCATATAGACTTCGCAGGGCATCCCGAGGAGCGCTGCGACTGTCGCTGTCGCGACGCCGTGCATTCCAGCGCCCGTCTCTGCGATCAAGCGCTTCTTGCCCATGCGCTTAGCTAAGAGCGCCTGGCCAATTGTGTTGTTGACCTTATGGGCGCCAGTGTGATTTAGGTCCTCGCGCTTCAGGACTATCGTCGCGCCGCCAAGCTTCGCGGAGAGGCGATTGCAGACGGTGATCGGCGACTCGCGCCCGACATAGTCCTTGAGGAGAGCCGCGAATTCGCGCTGGAACTCTGGGTCTTTCTTCGCTTCGAGATAGGCCGCCGCAAGTTCGTTAAGTGGTCCCATCAGCGTTTCGGCGACGTACTGTCCGCCGTATGGTCCGTAATGTTTTGTCGTGTTCATGATGAAAAAGTTGAAAAGTTGAAAAGTTGAAAGGTTGAAAGGTTGAAAAGTTGAAAGGTTGAAAAGTTGAAGGGTTGAGATACTATAGGGTTGCTGACTCAAGAAGGCTCCGCAGCGCCCCTTCAGGATCTTTTGACTTCATGAGAGCAGTTCCTATAAGGAACGCGTTTGCGCCCGCAGCACGAAGACGCGCAATGTCCGCGCTTGTCTTTATGCCGCTCTCCGCGACCTTGACGATGCCGTCGGGAATCGCCTTGAGAAGCCGCTCGGATATAGAGACATCCACAGTGAAGTTGGAAAGGTCGCGGCAGTTGACGCCGATAATGTCAGCGCCAACTGCAACAGCCCTCTTTATCTCCTCCTCGCTGTGCGTCTCGACAAGCGCATCAAGCCCGAGACCGCGCGCCTCGGCAAGAAGCTCTGAAAGCTTCTCGTCGTCGAGGTAGCGGACAATTAGAAGCGCCGCGCTCGCGCCTGCTGCCTTCACCTCGTGAAGTCGCTCCTTCTCCGAGATGAAGTCTTTCGCAAGAAGCGGAATCTTCGCGCCAGACGCGGCGACGCGCCGCAAGTCCTCGACGCTGCCCTTGAATCGCGCGGCGTCGCAGAGGACCGACATCGCAGCCGCCCCTCCCTGCTCGTATATTTTCGCCTTTGCGACCGGATCGGCCGCGACGTCGATATCGCCAAGCGACGGCGATGCGCGCTTGAATTCGGCGATAATATTTACGCCTTCCCTACTCAGTGCATCTTTGAAGTGCATTTCACGAACTCCTGTAGCTTTTCCGACGCACGCCCCGAGTCGATTGACTCGCAAGCAAGCTTGTAACCTTCTTCCATCGTCGCCGCCTTGCTTGCTGCGACGATTGCCGCCGCCGCGTTGACAAGAACGGCATCCCGCCTGACGCCGCCAATTTCGCCGGAGAGAATCCCGCGAAGGACTGCGGCGTTCTCCGCGGCATCTCCACCGGCAAGCCCCGCCAAGTCGCGCTCTTGCTTTGGAAGCACCGAATCGGCGCTAAAGAGCCCCGTCGATATCTTGCCGCCCTTTAGCTCCGAGAGAATCGTGAATCCAGTCGGCGCGATTTCGTCCATGCCCTCGGTTCCAGAGAACACAAGCGCATGGACGCTGCCAAGTTCCTTAAGCGCCTCAGCAACCGTCGGCACGAGCTTCGGGTCGTAGACGCCAATCGCCTGGCGCGTCACCCCTGCCGGGTTGGTGATGGGTCCAAGCAGATTGAAGAGCGTCTTGAAACCGAGCTGTCTGCGCACGTTCGCCGCGAAGCGCATGCCCGGGTGGTAGCGCTGGGCGAAGAGAAACGCCATCCCCGTCTCGTCGAAGCACCTGCGGACGCCGTCCGGCTTGAGCGTCAAGTCGACGCCAAGTTCCCTAAGAACGTCAGCGGCACCGCACTTTGAAGTAGCGGCGACATTGCCGTGCTTGGCGATCTTCACGCCCGCCCCCGCGGCGACGAACGCGGCGGTAGTGGAGATGTTTATCGTATGCCGCCCGTCTCCGCCGGTTCCGACGAGATCGACGGCATCGTCGCAGCCGAGATCGACACGGCCCATCGCGTCGCGCATTGCCCGCGCAGCGCCCACGAGACGCGCCGTGGAAACGGGACGCTCGCGGCTGTCGGTGAGCAGCGCGAAGAGCTCGCGCTCCGAGTAGTCGCCGCGGAGGATGCCGCGGAATTCGTGGTAGGCGACGGTCTCCGCGGACGATTCGCGCCGCGCCTCGATGCCGAAGAAGTTGCGGAGCTGGCCGATTCCCTCGGGAGTGCCAATCGACTCGGGATGGTACTGCACCGACTCTATCGGCATCGTCTTGTGGTGAAGCGCCATTATCTCGCCGTCGTCTGTCTCGGCGGAAATCTCGAAGCAATCGGGGAGAGTTGCGCGATCCACTGCGAGAGAATGATAGCGCATCGCCTCGAAACCCTGAGGAAGCCCCTCGAAGATGCCCTTCCCGTCGTGGCGAATGCGGCTCGTCTTGCCGTGCATAAGCGACTTCGCGTGGACAATGCGCCCGCCGAACGCCTGTGCAATCGTCTGGTGACCGAGGCAGACGCCGAGAATCGGGATCTTCCCCGCAAACGCCTTAACCGCCGCGAGCGAGATTCCGGCAGAGTCGGGATTGCCTGGACCGGGGGATATGACGAGAGAGTCTGGCTTCAGCGCCGCGATTCCGTCGACGTCGATCTTGTCGTTCCTGAACACCTTGATGTCGATGCCAAGTCCTGCTATCGCCTGGACAAGGTTGTAGGTGAACGAATCGTAGTTGTCTATGAGGACTGTCATACAAGCTCCTTTGCGAACTCCGCCGCCTGGAAGACGGCCTTCGACTTGTTTATCGTCTCCTGGTACTCCTTCGCGGGATCGGAGTCCGCCACGATTCCCGCGCCGGCGCGCATCGTGAGAACGCCGTCCTCGAGAACCATCGTGCGGATCACTATCGCGAAGTCCATGTCGCCGGTGTAGCTGAAGTACCCCGCCGCTCCGCCGTATACACCGCGCGGAGACTTCTCGTACTCGGCGAGAAGCTCCATCGCGCGGATCTTCGGTGCGCCGGTGAGCGTGCCTGCAGGGAACGCCGCCTTGAAAAGCCCTTGTGCGTCGGCCTTCTCTGGATCAAGCTCGCCGTAGACATTTGAGACGATGTGCATCACGTGCGAATAGCGCTCGATGTGCGCGAGGTCGCGCACCGCGACAGTGCCCGTCTTCGCGACGCGGCCGAGGTCGTTACGCGCGAGATCGACGAGCATCATGTGCTCGGCGCGTTCCTTGGGGTCAGCAAGAAGTTCCGCCTCAAGTGCACGGTCCATCTCGGGCGTCGCGCCACGCGGACGTGTGCCGGCGATCGGGGCGATTGAGCCAATCCCCTTTTCAAGGCGCACGAGCTCCTCAGGCGAAGAGCCGATCAACGTCTTCGAGCCGACGCGGAGGAAGAAGTTGTAGGGCGACGGGTTCACGAGTCGCAAGGCGCGATAGAGTGCGAGCGGCGGGATATCCGTCTTTGCTGTGAACTTCTGCGACGGAACGATCTGGATCACCTCGCCCGCACGAATCGCCTCTTTGCAACGACCGACGATTGCGCAGAACTCGTCTTCTGTCATCTCTGGCACAAACTCTGAAAGCGACGGCTCGCGCGATGCAGCGGCGGGTGTGTGCCCTTCGACGTAGTGCGCGATGGACTCAGCGGAAAGGAGGCGTTTGCGCAGTTCCTCGATCTCGCGCATCGTCCTCTCGTAGGCGTCGGGTGCGTCGTTCGCCGCGACCTTTGCAACTATCGCTGTGTCGCGAACGGAGTCGAACACGACGAACGAGTCTACGGTCATGAATGCCTCAGGCGGCGTTCCATCCTCGTGGCGGCGTGGAACGCGCGGCTCGAAGTCCGACACGGACTCGTAGGCAAAGTATCCGACGCGACCACCCTGGAAAGACGACAACTCCGGCGCAGCGACAAAAGGCCTCTCGTCAGGCTTCTCGACCGGATCGAGGCCGAGATACGAGTAGCGTCCCTTGCGCTCGCCGTTGTAGACGCTTTCGAGAAGAAAGAGGTCTTTCGGCTCATCGATGATGCGCGTCAACACCGACACGGGTGTCTCGCGGTCTGCGATGAATTCACGGAACACCGGCGTGCGTTTCCCGCCCGCGGTCCTCCTTTCGAATTCTTCTTTTGTCAGGTTCTTGAGCATTTGAATTTCTCCTTGATGAATTTAGTTATGAAATAAAAGAAAGCGGCCTTACTTACAAAGAAGCAAGGCCGCCTTCAGGGGGGATAGAACAAAATCCCTGATCACCACGCCTTGCGGACGCAGCGCCACCACCAAAAGTTGCTGGAAAGAATCTTGTTCATGTGCCATGTATTATACCACTACCGTTTCGCCCGGTTCGTATCCATTGATTACGGAATTGGATTTTTTGTTAAAATTTTTCCGCGCGGCCTAACGCGAGATAGAAAGCGGGCGTGAAGCAGCACAGGCAGAACTGTCGCAAGCTGGCAGATGACATCGGAAATCGGCATCGAAAGCCAGATTGCAAACGCCTTGTCGTCGAGAAAGCGAGGAAGGAACCAGATGATCGGCAGAAGGACGACACCCTGGCGAAGAAGCGAGAGCCCTATTGCGACCGCGGGCTTTCCAATCGACTGGAAGTACGTCGTTGCGACGACGTTGATCGAAATCGTCCATATCATACAGTTCGCAAGCTGCAAGTCGCTGGCCGCAAGGTGAATGACATCGGGGTTGTCGCTTGGGACGAACATTCGCGCGACAAGGGTCGGGAACGGTGGCACCACCTGAATGACGAAGGCGAAGACGGTCAGCGCCGTAGTTACGAGAAAGCCCTTCTTGAGCGTCTCGAGTACGCGGCGGAAGTTCCGCGCACCCCAGTTGTAGCCGAAGATCGGCTGAAGCCCCTGCTGGCAGCCAAGCACCGGCATTATGACGAGGATAAGCGCACTGTTGAAGACTCCAAGAGAGGCCATCTCGGCAGTGCGCGACGCCTCGTCGGGCATCCACTTTGCAAACGCAATCTGGAGCGAGGCGATGATCACCGCGCTCATAAAGTGCTGGAGGAACGGTGCAAGCCCTATGGCAAAAGTGCGGCAAAAGAGTGTTGGATATATCCAGATGCGACGCAGCCGAAGACGCACGACGCTCGTTCCGCGAAGATAATAGGAAAACGCCCAGAGGCACGAGAGCAGCATCGAGACGTTCGTCGCCCATGCAGCGCCTACCACGCCAAGACCGAAACCAAAGATGAGTATCGGGTCGAGGATAACGTTCGCTCCGAAGCCGACGATCATGCACATCATCGCGCGTATCGCACCGCCCTCGGCGCGATGCAGCGCGGAGAGGCCGAAGGCAAGGTGGGAGAAGAGATGGGAGAAGAGGACGATTTGCAAATACGATTTCGCCGCGGCAGCCGCACCAGGCGTCACTTTGTCAGCGCCGCAAAGCGCAAGCACCTCGTCGAGAAAGATATAGAGAAGAGGAATGAGAACTGCATAGAGCAGAATCTTGAGCGCGATTGTTTCGCCGACGAGCTTCTCGCAAGTCACGCGGTCGCCTTCGCCAAGCTTGATCGAGAGGACTGCCGCATGTCCAACGCCAATGAGCGGGCCAAACGCCGTAAGCAACATCATCGCCGGCATCGCGAGCTGAATGCCGGCCATCGCGTCCACTCCGCATCCATGGCCTATGAACGCGCGGTCGATTACGGCATAGAGAGCATTCAAGGTCATCGCGACCAGCGCTGGCCACGAATACCTGAAAAGAAGGCGTCCGATCTTACCGGACGCCAACTCTTTAACCTCAGAATACGATAGCGACATCAGGAAGCGACTTTCGTATCCGCGCCATTTCGTCTGGCGCCATCTGGAGATCTCCGAGCTGGAGCGCCTTCAGGCGTCGCCAGGCCGATAGGTCGTCGGGCAGCTTTGTTATCTTCGTGCGCGAGAAGGAGAGGAATTCAAGCCCTTCCTTCTTTGCAAGCCACTCGGGAATTTCCGAAACGGGGTTCCCAGAAAGGTCGATATCCGTAAGCGAAGGAAGGTCCTTCAGCGTCTCGGGAACTTCGTTGAACCTGTTGTCCCTGAGGTAGATGCGGCGAAGCGACTTCAGTTCACCAAGCGGCGGAAGAGCCGAAAGCTGGTTCGAGTTGAGTCGAAGCCACTTGAGCCCAGTGAGAGAAGCAACTTCGTCGACATTCGTGAGCGCGTTGCGGTCGAGGTTCAGGTAGTCGATCTTCGAGGCGTCGAACGACTGCCCCTTAAGGTCTGCGAGCCCCTGTTCCTTGAGATATATGCGCGCGCCTTCCGGAACCGACTTGTACGCCGGCTCCGGCTCGTCGAAGCAACCCGCGAACGCGGCGGAAACCGCCGCGAACGCGAATGCCTTTCTGAGAACGCGATTCATCTTCAGTTCGCCGCGGCGACGATACCGGCAAAGTCGGCCGCCTTGAGGGCAGCGCCGCCGATGAGACCACCGTCGATGTCCTTCTTCGCGAGGAGTTCAGCCGCGTTGCCGGGCTTCATCGAGCCGCCGTACTGGATGCGGACGGTCTCGGCAGTCTCGGCGCCGACGAGCTTCGCGAGCGTGGCGCGGATAAGCGCATGGACTTCCTGCGCCTGGTCAGGCGTAGCGGTGCGGCCGGTGCCGATGGCCCACACGGGCTCATAGGCGATGACGAGCTTCGCGCAGTCGGCGGCCGTAACGTCCTTGAGACCGACGTTCATCTGGCGGACGATGACTTCCTCAAGCTTGCCGGCGTCGCGCTCCTCGAGCGTCTCGCCGACGCAGACGATGGCCGTGAGACCCGCCGCGATCGCGGCCCTGGCACGCAGGTTGACCGTCTCGTCGGTCTCGCCGAAGTACTGGCGGCGCTCGCTGTGGCCGATGATGACGTACTTCGCGCCCGCGTCAAGCAGCATTCCAGTCGAAATCTCGCCGGTGTACGCGCCTGACTCCTTCCAGTGGCAGTTCTCAGCACCGACGCCGACATGCGTTCCGGCGGCCGCCGCGACTGCGGCAGGCACGTCAATCGCAGGCGTGCAGCACACGACCTCGACATTCGTGAAATCCTTCGTCGCCTCGACGACGCCCTTGACGAGGGCGGCGGTCTCGGACGGCTTGATGTTCATCTTCCAGTTGCCAGCTATGATTTTCTTTCTCATTTTAATTATTACTCCTGTTTTAAATTCCAAACTTAAACCTTAAACCCTCAACTTTTCAACCTTTCAACCTTTCAACTTTTCAACTTTAAACTTCCTATGCTTCACCCCAGATGCCTTGAACATCTCCTTCACCTTGTCAATAAAGGCGTAGTCGCCACCGTAGACGACCTCCTTAATGCCGGAGTTGATTATAAGCTTCGCGCAGGTGAGGCAAGGGGAAATCGTGATGTAGATCGTGCCGCCAGCGATGGAGTTGCCGTAGTAGGCGGCCTGGCAGATCGCGTTCTGCTCGGCGTGGGTGCAAAGGCACTCTTCGAGGTGCGTACCACTCTTCGTCGTCCCGGCGCACCTTGGACAGCCGCCTGCAAAGCAGTTCTTGACGCCGCGCGGAGTGCCGTTGTAGCCGGTGGAAAGAATGTGGTTGTCCTTCATGATGACGGCACCAACCGAACGGCGCAGGCAATTGCTGCGCTTGGAGACGACTTCCGCGATCTCCATAAAGTACTCGTCCCAGCTCGGACGCGGATCTTTTTTCTTTGCCGCCATCGTATTGGCGGAGGGGGCGGGATTCGAACCCGCGGTGGAGTTGCCCCCACACAACCTTTCCAAGGTTGCACCATCGACCACTCGGACACCCCTCCAGTCGTTGTTGCGTCCGTCCGCAATGCTTGGCGTGCCCACCGCAGCTCCGAGGAGCGGTGCGGGCTTGCCCGCCGTAGCTCCGCACGGAGCGGAGGCGGGTGCCAGGAGCGGGACTCGAACCCGCACATACTCACGTATAGCAGATTTTGAGTCTGCCGCGGCTGCCATTACGCCACCCTGGCCTTGCCCAGTCTGGAGCGGGCGAAGGGAATCGAACCCTCGTAGCCAGCTTGGAAGGCTGGAGCTCTGCCATTGAGCTACGCCCGCTTTGCAAACGAACGGCGCAAAGTATATCATTTTTTTGGTATAATGCGCAAGGGTGAAAATAGACAGATCCATACTTCCTCCAGGAAAAATCGGACTCGCCGTCAGTGGCGGTTCCGATTCCGTTGCCCTCGCATTTCTCCTCACGAAAGGCGGCAAGAAGAAAAACGCCGCGAAACGCTTCGTCGTCCTCCATGTCGACCACGGGCTGAGGAAGGAATCGAAGGAGGAATACAGGTTCGTGCGTTCGCTCGCAAAACGCCTCGGCATCCCCTTCAAGGGAATCCACGCCAAGGTCGTCAAGAGGCGCGGCGAATCGCTTGAGATGGCCGCGCGGCGCGTGCGGCTCGCGTTCTTCTCAAAGTGCATGAAGTCGCTTAAGCTCGATGCCGTCGCGACAGGCCACCACATGGACGATGTCGCGGAGACGTTCCTCATGAAGCTGCGCCGAGCGTCGCTCTCGGGCATCCGCGCAACAAGCGAAGTCGCCGGAATCAAGTTCGTGCGCCCGCTTCTCGGCTGCCGCGACGACGAGCTCAAGGACTACCTTCGCAAGTTTGGCGAAGAATGGCGCGAGGACGCGTCGAACGACGACGTCTCGATAGAGCGCAACAAGGTGCGCCACGAAGTGATCCCCTTTATGGAAAAGGTGCTCGACGCAAACCTCGTCGAGCACCTCTACCGCATTTCACAGCGGCTCTAATCCCGTTCCCCGTTCCCCATTACCTGTTTATTCCCTTGTGGTTCATGAACTCCCAGATGCGGCCGAGCCACGTGTAGCTACCGGTACCGGGAGACGCCTTCAGCTGGAAGCAGTGCGGCCTCTTGCATAGCGTGTGCAGGTCGCTCGCAATTCCCATGCGACGCATCTGCTCCCACGTCTTCACAGAGTTCATCGACGCCCAGCCGTCGGCATCGCCGTGGATGAACACCATCGGGCAAGTGTCGGGGTCGAACGCGAACTCAGGGACGAGCCGCGCGGAATCGTCGTTGCCGCCAGTAGTGTTGTGCATGTCGTAGCCGTCCGTGAGCGCATACGCAGGGTAGATGCCGACGCCCCACTGGACTTTGCACGAGACATCGTCGATCTTGTCGATGTTCCAGTACGAGCGGCTTCTCGAGCTCGTCACGCCCATAAGCGTTAGGTGCCCGCCGGCAGACGAGCCCATAATGCCGATGCGATTCGGGTCAAGCCCCTTCTCCGCCGCCTTTGAGCGGACGATCCTGATGCATCGCTGGAGATCCTGCCATGCGGTCGTGTGCTTCGCGAGCGGAGCCGCGGGGCGAGGAGTCCTGTACAGCATTGTGACGACGGCCATGCCCTTTTCGTTGAGGAAGCGACGAGCCGGCGCAACTTCGAAACCATCCGGAGTGTTGCCATAGTACCCTCCGCCGGAGTAAATGATCTGTATCGCCTTCGTTGTCAAGTTCGAGGGAATGTACCACTCGAGATAGGGGATATTCTGATTCTTCTGGAAATTGGGAATCTTCCCTTCGGGCCACAGATTCTCCTTCGCGTACTTCGCCGGATCGTGGAAGTCAACGGCGAAGCGCTGCATAAGGTCTTCTTCAGGCGGGAGCTCTCCAAGGAAGCCCATCTGCGCAAGGAATTCCATCGAGCGGTCGAACCAGTTGTCGTAAGCAGCCGCCTTGTCGCCCTTGCCGTCAGAGCCCCAGAAGCCGTGGTTGCGGTCGGCAAAAAGGTGAAGCTCGGCAGGAACCTTCTTCTTTCTCAATTCGCGATAGACGAGCGTCGACGCCATAGGCGAATAAAGATCGACGCTTCCGTGGAACATGCACATCGGCGCGGTCTTCTCGTCGTATTTGAAAACCGAGTCGAGCTTGGCGTCAATCGCCTGCCCGTTGCGCGTGTTGGGCGTGCCGATGCCGTCAGTCACCGCGTATGCAATCGCGCCCGTGATTGCCCAGTTGATGTGGCAGGGAAGGTCGTCAAGCTCGTCGATCTTCGCGTAGGCAGGCGTAAGCGCGCTCGTCGCGAGGAGCGTCGCGAGGTGAGAGCCAGCCGACATCGAGATCGTTCCTATCTTCTCAGGGTCATACCCGCGCTTCGCGGCCTCGGAGCGCACCATCCTGACAGCGCGCTGGCCGTCCTCCCACGCGCTCTGGTAGATTGGGAGATTTCTTGGACGCGGCGTCCTGTAGACGAAATTGACGCACTGGAATCCGGCAGCAGTGAACTTCTTCTCCCATTCCTTCACGAGCCCGACATCGCAGCAGCTCTCGTATCCGCCTCCCGAAATAAGGATCATGCAGCAGCCGTTTGGCTTCTCAGGGACGGGGCCCCAGTCGAGATAGGGGAACTTGCCCTTCTCCTTCTCGTTCGTCATCGCACCGATCTGGTGGTCTTGCGCGTCAGGCATCTTGCCGTCCGGCCAGATGAACTCGCGCTCTGCGAACGCGGCGAACGCCACCGCGCAGAACGCACCAAGCAACATTGTCTTTTTCATTGTTGTCCTTTCTTTCGTTTGAATATTTTATCTACTTGCGAGGGCGAGTCGCACGAGCGTCTCGACGTCCTTGACGGACGGATTGTCGGCCAGCACCTTCGAGACCATCTTGTTCGCCGCCTCCTCGCTGAAGCCAAGCGCCGTCAGCGCAAGAATCGCGTCGTGGAGAATCGGCGTCTTCGCGTCATTTCCGCCGCGGCGAGAAGTTGCGGCAAGCGCCTCGATTGCGTTGACCTTGTCCTTCAGCTCGACGCAGATCTTCTCGGCTGTCTTCTTGCCGACGCCCTTGATCGAAGATATCCTCTTGGCGTTGCCTGACGCAATCGCGAGCGAAAGCTCACCAATCGACGAGCCGGAGAGAATCACAAGCGCGATCTTGGGGCCGACGCCGCTCACCTGGGTAAGCTTCAGGAACATCTCGCGCTCCTCCTTAGTCGCAAACCCGAAAAGCGCCTCGTCGTCTTCGCGGACGCAGTGCCACGCAAGGAGCTTTACCTCGCCGCCCTCCTTTGGAAGTCGGTCGAACGTCGAGACAGGTATAAGCAGCTCGTAGCCAACTCCACCGGCCTCTATAACAACGCGGTCAGGCCCCTTCTCGGCCAGCACGCCTCTTATGTACGCAATCATGCGAAGAGCTTCGCAAGCTTCTCGAGCTGCGCGACCTTTTCCTTGTTCTCGGCAAGCTTGCGCCTCGCCTCGGCGACGACCGCCTCTGGCGCGTGCGCTACGAAGTTCTCGTTCGCGAGCTTCGCTTCGGCAGACTTGATGAACCCACCGATCTTCGCGAGCTCGCCCGCGATGCGCTTCGCCTCGGCCGCCTTGTCAACAAGACCTTCGAGCGAGAGGTAGACTGTGCCGAACTTCGTGATCTTCGACGGCATCGCAAGATCGCTGCCAGCCGGAACAAACTCGACCGACTCGGCACGCATGGCCTTGGCAAGAACTTTTATCTCTTCCTCGGGCAAGGGTTCGGGGGTGCCTGAACCCCCGTCCGTTCCGCGCGCAATCGTCACCTTCACGAACGTCGCGGGCGGGACCTTGTACTCGGCCCTCAGCGCACGAATCGCGGTGATCGCCTCACGCTTCGCGTTAACAAACTGGTAGTTCTCCTCGGTCACGCCCCAAGCCGACTTCTCGGCATCGGAGTACCCTTCGGGGAATTTCTGAAGCATGATCGTCTCACCATCCTTGAGGAAGCCGAGCTGGTGCGCGACTTCTTCTGTGACGAACGGCATGTAGGGATGGAGAAGACGAAGCGCCTTCCAGAAGACATCGCGGAGAATCGCAACCGACACTGGCTTGTTGGGCGAATCCTTGACGTACTCGACGTAGCCGTCGCAAATCTGCGTCCAGAAGAAGTCGTAGACGGCGAGAGCACCGTCCTGGATGCGGTAGGACTCGAGGATCTCGTTGACCTTGCGGCAGGCGAGATCGGCGGCAAAGAGAATGTGCTTGTCGTCCGAAGAGAGGTTGAAAGGTTGAAAAGTTGAAAGGTTGAAAGGTTGCGTCCCGAAGTCTCGACTTTTCGACTTTTCGACATTCAACTTTTCAACTTCCGCTTCCTGCATCAGCAGGAAGCGAGCCGCGTTCCAGATCTTCGTCGTGAAGTTGCGACCAATCTCGAACTTCTCCTTGCTCACCTTCGAGTCGCACTCGAGCGAGGTGATGAGCGCGATCGAGAAGCGAAGCGCATCGGCGGAATACTGGTCGATCAACTCGAGCGGGTCGAGGGAATTGCCCTTCGACTTCGACATCTTCGAGCCATCAGCCGCGCGGACGATGCCGTGAATGACGATGTTCTTGAACGGCGGCTTCTTCATGAAGTGGATGCCCGCCATCATCATGCGCGCGACCCAGAAGAAGATGATGTCCTGCGCCGTCACGAGATCCGTCGTCGGATAGTAGTAGTCGAGGTCCTTAGTCTTCTCCGGCCAGCCCAAAGTCGAGAACGGCCAAAGCCATGAGCTGAACCACGTGTCGAGAACGTCGGGATCCTGCTCGAGATCGGCAGCCGTCACAGACGGATCGATCGCCTTCGCCTTTTCAAGCGCAAGCTCGGCAGTCTCCGCAACGACGACTTTGCCGTCGCCGAAGTAGTAAGCGGGGATTCGATGGCCCCACCAGAGCTGGCGCGAGATGCACCAGTCCTGGATGTTCTCCATCCAGTTGAAGTAGATCTTCGACCAACGGTCGGGGACAAACTTTACCTCGCCCGACTTGACGGCTGCTATCGCGGGCTCCGCAAGCGGCTTCATCTTGACGAACCACTGCTTCGAAAGGCGAGACTCAACCGTCTCGTGGCAGCGATAGCAATGGCCGACCTGGTTGTCGAGATCTTCGATATGGTCGAGGAAACCGCCCTCATCGAGGTCAGCGACAATCGCCTTGCGACACTCGAAGCGATCCATGCCGCAGTACTTCACGCCGGCGAGCTCGTTCATGTGGGCGTCGTCGGTCATGATGTTGATCTCTTCGAGACCATGGCGCTTGCCGACAAGGAAGTCGTTGGGGTCGTGCGCCGGCGTGATCTTCACGATGCCGGTGCCGAACTCGCGGTCAACATAGTCGTCGCTAATGACGGGAATCTCGCGCCCCGTGAGCGGCAGGATCACGGTCTTGCCGACGAGGTGCGCATAGCGGTCGTCCTTCGGGTTCACCGCCACCGCCGTGTCACCGGGAAGAGTCTCGGGACGCGTCGTCGCGACCATCACATAGTCCTTGTAGGGCTCGCCCTTCACGCCCTTCGCGCTACCGACGACGGGATAGCGAACATACCAGAAGTGGCCGTGGTTGGGCTCGTGTTCAACCTCGTCGTTCGCAAGCGCCGTGCCGCACCGCGGGCACCAGTTGACGATGTAGTTGCCCTTGTAGACAAGACCCTCGTCGTAAAGCTGCGTGAAGACCTTTGCAACGGCCTTGGAGCAGCCCTCGTCGAAAGTGAAGCGCTCCCTGAGCCAGTCGGTCGAGTTGCCGAGCATGCGCTGCTGGTGGACAATCGTCCCGCCGTACTGCTTCTTCCACTCCCAGACGCGCTCGAGAAACGCCTCGCGCCCGAGATCCTGACGGCGCTTCCCTTCCTTCTTGAGCGCCTTCTCGACTACGTTCTGCGTCGCGATACCCGCGTGGTCGGTGCCGGGGAGCCACAGCGTGTTCCTGCCCTGCATGCGGCGCCACCTGACCAGGATGTCCTGGATCGTCTGGTTGAGCGCATGGCCCATGTGCAGGATGCCCGTCACGTTCGGCGGCGGGATTACGACTGAATACGGTTCGCGCCCGTCAGGCTCCTGGTGAAAATAGCCGTTCTTCTCCCAGATCGGGTACCACTTGGCCTCCGCGGCCTTTGCATCGTAGTTCTTGTCCATCTTGTCTTCCGTTGCTTTTTTGAATGGATATTATACCATAATCCGCGCCCAAAGATGTCCGCGACATTGGGCAAGACCTTAGCAATCCTATCGGTCTAATCCGTCAGACTTTCAAGTACACCCCTTTGCGGTGCAGGAAATAGAGGAACAGCCAGCAAACCGCTATATAGCCGATCTGCAGCACAACGGGGCTCCAAGCTTCAGGGAAAAGCGAGGCAAGCCCGCCAAAGAGAAAGTCGCGCGCAACCCTAAAGCCAATTACGCTCTGGGCCATGTATATCGTTATCGAGTTCAGGCCTATTACGGTGAAGAAGAACGTCCACTTGCGGAAGTTCAAGACATCGACGACCCAGTAGAAAAGCGAAAAAAGCAAGAAGGATATTCCGCCCGCGACAAGCGTGAAGCTTGGCGACCAAAGCGCCTTGTTGATCGGGAAGACGAACGAAAGCGCAAACCCGAGCACGAGCGACGCGACTCCGCAGGAGAAAAGATCAAGTGCCTTACGAGACGTCGCGGCAGATCCGCCGCGGCGGACGACCTCACCGGCGAACATACCGAGCATCGCGGTGACAATCGCGGGCAGGATGCCGGCGAATCCTTCAGGGTCGAAGAGCTTCCTATAGGTATGTCCGCCCGTTAGCGTTCGGTCGAGCCAGCAACCAAAGTTTCCTTCCGGCGAGAACGGATCTACCGGAACCGCAGCGCCAGGAGCCGTGATGAAGATTGTTCCGACAGTGACGCCAGCGAGAATAGCGACGGCAATGCCGAGACGCGCCTTGACGCCGCAAACGAGGTAAAGCCACGCCGCCACCATCCATGCGACGCCGATTCGCCCCAACACGCTCCAAACGCGCTGGTGGGCGAAGTTAAACGAAAGAAGTCTTTCATAGCACAAGCCAAGCAAGACAAGAACAAGCCCGCGTTTCAGCGCCTTAAGAGCTATGCGTCCGTCGCTAAGCCCACGCTCGCGACTCTTCGCAAGCGAAAACGGGAAACTCACGCCTGCCATAAAAAGGAAGAGCGGGAAGACAAGGTCCATGAAGTGGAGTCCGTGCCACTTCGCATGGCCGAACGCCTCGTGGAACCCGACAAACCCTAACGCCGCGGCAATCGCGCATATAAGCTCTTCGCCGCCCATGATGAACAGCATGTCGAATCCACGAAGAACGTCAAGCGAGGCAAGCCGCGCGGTCTTTGCAGTTTCCTTGTTTTCCGAGTTCATTCTGTTAAATATCCTTTCCTTTGGATGCACACTATTATACCACACCATTCTAAAGTCAGTCGCTTAGCCCTTCCACGTCGCGCGGCGGAAGTCACGCATAGACATCGCAAAGCGCTTCTTGAAGAGGTTCTTGAGGTAGTTGGGGTTGGTGTATCCGCAGGCGGCAGCAATGGAGTCTATCTTCTCGCGCGTCTCCCTAAGACGCCGCTTCACTTCGTCGAGACGGCGCTCGGTTATCGCCTGAAGGATGCTTCGCTTCTGCAGTTCGCGGAACCTGAGGTCGGCGAGTCGGCGCGAGCAGCCGAGGTGCCGCACAACGTCTTCGACGCCAATTCCCTCTAGCGCATGGCGGTCGATGTAGACGACGGCCTTCTGCACAAGGCGACCAGCGCTCGAAAGCTCGCAGGTCGACTCGCGGCGGACGACTTCTTTTATGTCCGCAAGAAGGACACAGGAATCAGGACCTTTGCCATGCATCATCGAGTCAAGCGTCTCCGCCGCAAGATAGCCCTCCCCCTCGAAGTCGGGCATCACGGATGAAAGCCGTGGGTGAGTGTTTTCGCAGATGAGCGTATCGTTGTCCACGCCGAGCACCGCGATGTCCTGCGGAACCCTGACCCTCTTCGAAGACAGCAACTTAAGCAAGTCATTCGCCCGGTCGTCGTATGCCACGAAAACGGCGGCGGGTCGCTTGAGCTTCAGCGCCTCGGACGGATTGAAAAGCTCTTCGCACCAGATGCCGTTGTCTTTGAGCGTCTTTCTGTATGACTTGAATCTCGTAAGATCCCAGTCGAGCATCCCTTCGGAATGCAGAAACGCATAAGACCGAGCGACGCCTTGCCCCATGAAATACTGCGCCGCCGCACAGCCGATCTTCTCGCCGGAGTTGCGTATCGTAACTAAGTTCTTCTTGCGCCGTTCAAGAGGAGCGGAACGGATGTCCATCACTATCGTTGGCGTCGAAACGCCCGCAAGCGGAACTACCGATTCCTCAGTCTCGGGAATGGAGACGATAAAGCCGTCCGTTCCACCCGACACGGCCTTCTCGACGAGCTCGCGCGTAAGTTCCGCACGCGTGCGAACAAGCGTGACGTCCCAGGGCGAATCGTCAGGGTATCGCTCGCTAAGGTAGCGGAAAATCCCGGCGAGCTTGTTTTGCCCCGCGACACCAGCCATTTTCAGCGCTATGAACACCTTTTTCTTCATTGCGGATATCATACCATATTCGTTGCCGAAAATGTGTGATTTTTTTGCTGATTTGAGTATAGCGCCGAAAACGGCAAATTGATACAATAACTGCATCATGAACATCAACAAGATCAATCCGTCAACTCTCAAGATCACAGACATGCGCTTTGCCGACATCGACGGTGCGCCCAAGCGTTGCACGTTGATGAAGCTCTACACGAACCAGGGGCTTGTCGGCTACGGCGAAGTGCGCGACGCGAGCTCGCGTACTTACGCGGCGATGCTAAAGTCGCGCATCCTCGGCGAGAACCCGTGCAATGTCGAGAAGATCTTCCGCCGCATCAAGCAGTTCGGCGGCGACTCGCGCCAGGCAGGCGGCGTGTGCGCGGTCGAGCTCGCGTGCTGGGATCTCTGCGGCAAGGCGTGGGGGCTCCCCGTATGGCAGCTTCTCGGCGGCAAGTGGCGCGACGAGATACGCTGCTACTGCGATACTGACTCCGAAGGCGGTGGGCGCGACATGGGCGCGGCCTTGAAGGAGCGCATGAAGATGGGCTTCACGTTCCTCAAGATGGATCTCGGCATAGAGCTTCTTACAAACGTCAAGAACGCGCTTATCGCGCCGCTCGGCTACCTCGAGTACATGAGAAAAATGAAGCACGTCGTGCAGACGCCGCATGGTTCGATCGACCCAAGGTCGATGCGCGGCGAGGCGTTCGAGCTTTTTACAACGGCCCACGGCCACACGGGAATCCATATCACCGAGACGGGACTCGACTACTTGGAGAAGTATATGTCGGATGTCCGTGATGTCATTGGCTGGGAAGTGCCGATCGCAATCGATCACCTCGGGCACATTCCCTACGAAGATTGCGTACAACTTCTCCGCCGCCTGGAAAAGTACCACCTGTCGTGGGCGGAAGACGTTCTTCCCTGGCGCAACGTGGAACAGTGGAAACAGCTTCACGCCGCAACCACGACTCCGCTCGGCACAGGCGAGGACATCTACCTTAAGGAAGACTTCAAGCCCCTTCTCGAGTCACACGCGCTCGCGGTCGTCCATCCTGACCTCCTCACCTGCGGCGGCATCATGGAGACGAAGAAAGTCGGCGACATGGCCGAGGACTACGGCGTGCAGATGAACATCCACATGGCCGAGTCTCCGATCGCCTGCCTCGCGGCGGTGCATACCGCGGCCGCAACTCGAAACTTCATGGCGCTCGAGCTCCACTCGGTCGACGTTCCGTGGTGGGGCGACCTCGTGAAGCCAGCCCTTTCCTACAAGGGCGGATTTATCAAGGTTCCGACGAAGCCGGGGCTTGGCATCGACGAACTGAACGAGAAACTTATCAAGAAGCAGGCATGCGCCGACTTCCCGCCGCCGTGGAATTCCACGAAGGAATGGGATAAGGAATGGTCCAACGACCGCCGCTGGAGCTGATCTGCAAACGACAAAACATGAAAGGCCACGAAATGAAAACTTTAGCGACAACTGCTGCACTTGCACTCGCACTAACCGCACAGGCGGAATTCAAAATCGACCGCTCGGCGATGAGCGAGAAATACTGGAACATCTGGAACGACGAGGTCCAGGCGAAGATCGACGCCGACATAGAGGCAAACCGCAAGGCGGATGCGTCGTTTGAAGTCGCGGCTCCTGACGGCGCGGAGGTGAAGGTCGAGCAGATCGGCCATGCCTTCCGCTTTGGCGCGCACATCTTTAACTACGACCAGCTCGGCAAAGACGAGTGGAACGCCGCCTACAAGGCGAGCTACGGAGAAGGCGGCATCTTCAACCAGGCAACGGTCGCGTTCTACTGGCGCGAATACGAGCCAGTTCCCGGGCGTTTCCGCGCCTTTGGCGACTACGAAGACACCGCACGGTTCTGGAATTCGCTTTCGCGCGCAGAGGCAATGGAGCATCCGTACTGGCGTCGGCCCGCGCCTGCGCCCGCCATCAACTACTTGAGGTCGCGCGGAGTGGCGATTCATGGCCACATTCTCATTTGGGGCTCGGCGAAGCCGAACTGGATCTACGACTGGTACTGCCCCGAAAGCGAGAAGCGCGCGTTCGACACGATTGGCATTCCGCGCAGTGACACAAAGGACTTCCCGAAGACCGACAACTGGGACGGCGGCTATAACAAGTACTGGCGCGCCTGCTGGTCGCGCACCTACGCGTCGCTTTCCGAAGCGGAGATAGCGGCTATGGCGCCGACTTTCGTCCGCCGCATGCCGGAGATATTCCGCAAGCGCGTCTTCGACGTCGCGCGCGATTTCGGCGAAGTCGTCGACAGTTGGGATGTCGTGAACGAGTCCTCCGTCGATTGGCGTATGTATCGCAAGTCGCGGACGGGGCTCCCGGTATGGAAGAGCACCTACGGCCTTATGCCGGGCGACTATCCGCTACACGCACTTCTGGATGCGAAAGAGGCCTTCCCCGCCAAGGCCAATCTCGCCATCAACGACTACAACATCAGTTCCGATTTCCTCGCACAGGTGAAGGATATCGATGACGAAGGCGCGAAGATCGACATAGTCGGTTGTCAGATGCATCTTTTCAACACCAACGACTGCATGCGTCTCGCGCTCGGCAATACCGGCATCAGCTGGATATCGACGCCAGCCGACATCCGCAACCGTCTCGACATGATGGCGAAGACCGGCCGCCCGCTGCACGTCTCCGAGGTGACGATTACCTCGCCTGGTTCCGACGACCGCAGCCGCATGATACAGGCGGTCCTGACACGCAACATATACCGCGCGTGGTTCTCGCATCCGAAGACGATGGGCATCACCTGGTGGAACACGGTTGACGGCGGCGGCGTCAAGGGCGAGCCGCTCGTCTCTGGGCTTTTCACGACCGACTTGAAGCACAAGCCAGCATACGACGCTCTCGACGATCTCATCAACCGCGAATGGAAGACGAAGACAACCGTGAAGGCGGCTGCAGGAAAGGTCTCGTTCCGCGGTTTCAAGGGACGCTATCGTCTCTCGTGGAAGGACGCCGATGGCAAGGAGCACAGCAAATTTGTCGAGGTCGAGTAAAGAATATCCCGAGCACCGTCATACACGGAAAGGAAGCGACATGATAAAGGAAAAATTTGATCTGACGGGAAAGATCGCCCTCGTCACGGGGTCGACGCGTGGAATCGGCAAGGCGATAGGCGATGCGCTTGAGGAATACGGCGCAAAGGTAATCCGCCACAACACGAAGGTGTGCGATCTCTCCAATCCCGCTGCAATCGACACGTTCTTTGCGAAGCTCGAAGCAGAAGGAACAATGCCCGACATCCTTATTGCAAATGCGTCGATTCAAGAGAAGATTCCGTGGACCGAATTCCCGATGGACGAGGCACGCAAGGAGATTCAGGTAAACTTCCTCGCAACATTGCGGATGTTCCAGCTCTGCTACCCGAAGATGAAGGCGCAGAAATGGGGACGACTCATCGTCGTCGGTTCCGTGAACGAACGTCGGCCTCATCCCGACATGTGCGTATATGCGGCGACAAAGTCGGCGCAGGAAAACCTCGTCAGGGGAATCGCGCGGCAGGTCGCAGCCGAGGGAATCACGGTGAACAACCTCTGCCCTGGAGTATTCTACACCGACCGCAACAAGGAATGCCTCGCAGACCCAGTGTACGGCCCGAAGGTGACGGCGGCAATTCCGATGCATGACTACGCGATGCCAGAAGACGCGGCGGGCACCGCCCTTCTCCTCGCATCCGACGCAGGGCGCTACATCACCGGCGCGACAATCATAATCGACGGCGGCTTGTCGATTCCGGGATAGGAGCGGACTGAAGTCCGCCGCTCCAATATGGTCAACTTCAACCTTTCAACCTTCAACCTTTCAACTTTTCAACTTTTCAACTTTTCAACTTTAAATATGCACTACAAATGGCGAGCATTGGCGCTTCTCTGGGTGGCGTTCTTCCTCCAGCAGGGCACGCGGCAGATCTTCGGCGCGACGCTAACCTCGATACAGGGGCCGCTTGGAGCGAGTGCCGCGGCAATCGGCGCCGTGGCGACAGTGTTCACGTTCGCCTACGGGCTCTCCGTTCCGTTCGCGGGCGCGGCAGCCGACCTTTTCAACCGCAAGTGGATGGTCGTGTCGGGGGTGTTCGTCTTCTGCTTAGGAATCTTCGCCTCCGGTTTCGTCGCGTCACTGGGACTAATGGTCGTCTCGTACGGAATCCTCAACGGCTTCGGCCAGTCGTTCTACTACCCTTCCGCGACGTCGATCATCGGCGAGCTTCATAAGGAGACTCGTGCAACTGCACTGTCCATACTGCAAATGGGGCTATATGCCGGCATAATTGGGTGCAGTGCGGCGTCAGGGTGGCTTGCGGAATCTGGCGCGGAGGGCTGGCGCGTGCCGTTTAAGATATTCGGCGGCATCGGCATCCTCTGGGCCGTCGTGATGGCTTTTGGGTTGAGGAATGGGGAACGGAAGTTTAAAGAATTCCACTCTCCAACTCAAGACTCCAACTCCAACTCGAAACCTACCCTCAAAGAGGCGTTTAAGGTCTTTGTCGGAAATCCCTCTGCGCTTCTCCTGGCGGCGGGGCTCGGAATGATGATTTACGTCGATGTCGGCTTCAAGACCTGGATGCCGAGTCATCTCTCCGAGTCGTTCGGAGTCGCCAAGGGCTCGGCCGCGCTGAATGCCGTTCTCTGGCACTATATCGGCGCGTTTGTCGGCGTGACTCTTGGCGGCAGAATTTCAGACAAGCTTGCAAAGACGCGGCCATCGGTGCGAATGGAGACGAACATCGCAGGCCTCGCCCTCGCCGTGCCGTTCATCGTCTGGATGGCATACGCGCCGTCGCTTCTCGCGTGCGGCATCGCCATGGCTCTCTTCGGCGTGTTCCGCGGCGTCTACGACTCGAACCTCATGGCGTCGCTCTTCGACCTAATACCGCAGCGCTATCACGCCTCGGGCGCAGGGCTTATGCTCTCATGCGCATTTGTCTTCGGCTCAACGTCGCCCGTCGTGCTTGGGTTCGTGAAAGACGCTTTCTCGTCGACCGCCGCACTCGCCTCGCTTGCGGCATTCTACCTCGTTGGAGCTGCAATCATTGCTGTCGCAAGGCGGCAGGAATATGGGACACGCGGGACATCCAGGACAGCCGGGACATCGCTACTGTCCCGTTCGTCCCAGCAGTCCCAGTAGTCTCATTTCACAACTAAAAGGAGTAATATGCCATCACTAGCCGATATGCGCACCAAGGCCAAGGAAGCCGGCCTTATGAAACTCGACAAGCTCATCGCAAAGCGCCAGAGCGTGCCGACAAACGAATTCCCCATTCCTGTAAAGGAGCTCTGCGAGCGTTTCGAGAAACTATACACTGGCTGCGTCAACGATGTCATGCGCGAAGCGTGCCTTCTCGACCAGAACCTGCCGCACGAGATAATGCCGCTCAGAGACGAGATGGTCGTCTGCGGCGAGGCGTTCACGGTTAAGTCCGCGCCAAACTGCATGATCGAGGGAGAGATGACTTTCCGCGCGCAGATGCTCGACGACTTCAAGCCGAACGGCGTAGTGGTGTGGGACACCTCAGACGACGTCGAGGCGTCGCTCTGGGGCGGCGTCATGACGGCGACAGCGATGACAAAGGGAATCCGCGGCGCTGTGATCGCCGGCGGCATCCGCGACACGAAGCAGATCCTCGAGCAGAAGTTCCCGGTGTTCTACAAGTACCGCGTCTCAAACGGCTCTCTCGGCCGATGCATGATCACGCACTACCAGGTGCCGGTCAGAATCGGCAAGGTCACGGTTCGTCCCGGCGACATCATCATGGGCGACATCGACGGCGTAATCTGCATCCCGCGCGAGATTGCCTACGAAGTCCTGCTCCGCGCCGAGGGAATCGAGCGCAACGAAGTCGACATCTTCTCGTGGGTTCGCCAGGGCGACACCATAAGCGAGATCATCGACAAGGGCGGATATTTCTGACACAATCCGCCGCGCTCTCGAGCAAAAGCTCGCTATCGGGTGCACCTGGTGGGACTTGAACCCACACTCCTTGCGGAACTGGAACCTAAATCCAGCGTGTCTGCCATTCCACCACAGGTGCGAAATCAGTCGCCTTGACGAAGCTTGTCTCGATGCGCAAAGAATATCCTCGTCTTGTTCGCAAGAGACTGCGCCTCGGGGAAGTTCTTCGGCGTAGACATCTTCTGGAACTCCTCGAGTGCCGCGCGCTGCTTGCGGTCGAGGTTCGCGGGGACTTCAAAGACTATGCGTGCGTGCAGGTCTCCCGGCGACCCGCCACGTAGCGACGGAACGCCCTTGCCGCGCAGACGGAACACCTTGCCATTCGGCGTCCCGGCGGGAAGCGAAAGCTGCGCCGTGCCCTGGGGCGTAGGAACGTCTACCGTTCCGCCGAGAGCCGCAAGAACTGGCGAGACAGGTATGTCTACGCCGAGATCAAGCCCGTCGCGGTCGAAGATGTCGCTTTCCCTGACGCCGATATGGACGTAGAGATCGCCGTTCTCGCCACCACGAAGGCCGCCACCGCCCTTCCCTGCAAGCCGGAGACGCGAGCCGTTGTCGATGCCGGCGGGAATCTTGAGCGAAATCTGCCGCCTATTCGTGACATGCCCTGTGCCACGGCACGCGCGGCACGGCTTTTCAAGAACAGACCCCTCGCCTCCGCAAGTCGGGCACGTCTGGCGCACCTGGAAAAACCCCGAGCCGCCGATTACGACACCGTGCCCGCCGCACGTCTTGCAAGTCACACGCTTAGATCCCTTCGCAGCACCGGTTCCATGGCACTCCTCGCACTGCTCCGGGAGCGTGATGTCTATCGTGCGTGTCGAGCCGAAAAGCGCCTCGTCGAAGTCGACGTCGAGACGGAAAGTCATGTCATCGCCGCGCCGCGGAGCATTTGGATTCGCCGCCCTGCGCGACCTGCCGCCGCCGAAGAGATCTTCGAAGCCGCCAAAACCGCCGCCGCCACGTCCGCCAAAGAGATCGCCGAAAGCCGCGAAGATGTCGTCCATGCTCATGCCGCCGGCGCCATAGCCGCCACCCGCGCCGCCCTCGAACGCCTGGTGTCCGAACTGGTCGTAGCGCTGGCGCTTCTCGGGGTCGTGCAGGACGTCGTATGCCTCGGCCGCTTCCTTGAACTTCTCCTCGGCCGCCTTGTCGCCGGGGTTACGGTCGGGGTGGTACTTCATCGCGAGCTTGCGGTAGGCGGACTTTATCTCGTCCGCCGTCGCAGTCTTCGCGACTCCAAGCACCTCGTAGTAATCTCTCTTATCCGCCATACCTAATCACTATCTCCTGCCTCCTAATTACTGACTCCTGACCCCTAACCCCTATTTATCCCCGCCGGGCTTGCCTGACGACACAACGACCTGCGCGGCCCGCAGGACCTTGTCCTTCAGCATCCAGCCCTTCTTCGATTCGATGGAGACCTTTCCTTCCGGGACATCGGGCGACGGAAGCGTCGCTATCGCCTCCATCTTCTCGGTGTCAAGCTCCTTGCCGACGGAATCGAACGGTTCGGCGCCGTGATCCTTTAGCGACTTGAGAAGCGTGTCGTAGACGAGCTGAACGCCCTTGACGAAGGGATCGTCCGATTTTTCCTTGGCGTTCGCGAGCGCGAGCTGAAGATTGTCCACCGCAGGAAGGACGTCCTTCAGGATGTCCATCTCTGCATAGCGGTACGTGTCTTCACGGTCGCGCGCCGCGCGCTTCTTGTAGTTGTCGAAGTCGGCGAGAGTGAGCGCGTATAGCGTCTTCCAGTCCGGCTCGGCGGGCTTTTCGGGTTCAGCCGGCTTTTCGGGCTCCGCGGGCTTCTCCTCTGCCGGCTTTTCGGCTTCGCCTGGCTTTTCGCCCTCGGCGGCCTCGCCGGTCCCTTCACCCTCTGCGGGCGGGACGGGCGATTCCGGCGGGACAGGCGTCTCAGCGGACTCAGCCGCCTTTTCGGCTTCTTCTTTTTTCTTTATCTCTTCTTCAGCCATCACTCAACTCTAAACTTTAAACTTCAAACTTTAAACTTTGAACTTCAAACTTTAAACCCTAATCTGCCCTGCCTTAGCAAGCATCTTGGCCTCGACCGACTGAATCTCGGCAAAGCCCTGGGAGCTGTGCGGGTTCAAGCCGTTCGACGCTTCCATGGAGCTGTCGGCCTCGTTGTAGATCGTCGCCTTGAGACCCTTGAGCGCCTCAAAGAAGATGTTGCCCTTGTAAAGCCCGAGAGTGACGTCGGCTGTCGCCTTGTCGGCCCACACCTGAATCGCCGCGCGCGCCGCCTGCGTCGCAGGATCGAACCAGCGGCCATCGTAGATCTGGTCGGCGACGAACTTGGAGAGTTCCTGGAACATCTTCGTGGAACGACGGTCCATGATGCCCTCGTAAATGTACTTAAGCCCCCACGAGAGGACTTCCATTCCGGGTGCCTCGTAGACGCCGCGCGACTTCGTGCCGATGATGCGGTTCTCAAGCGCGTGCTTCATGCCGATGCCGTTGCGGCCACCGATCTTGTTCGCCGCGAGCATGACCTGATAAGGCGTCATCTTCTTGCCGTTGATTGCGACGCAGCGGCCCTTGACGAACGAAAGCGTGATCTTCTCGACCTTGTTAGGCGCCTGCTCTGGCCACACGCCCATCGTGGGCTTCACGATGCGCATCGAAGTCTCCATCGACTCGAGGTCCTCCGCCTCGTGCGAGAGGCCGGCGAGGTTCGCGTCGGTAGAATATTTCTTCTTCGTGCCGACGAACGCGACGATGCCGCGCTTCGCGAGGAACTCGACCATCTGCGTGCGGCCGGGGAACTTCGCGAGGAGGTCGGCGTCGCGCCACGGGGCGTATACGCCGAACTTCGGGTCCATAACGTTCGTGTAGCGCTCAAAGCGCATCTGGTCGTTGCCGCGACCCGTCGCGCCGTGGACGAGAGCGACGCAGCCCGCCTTCTTCATCGCGGGGAGGAGCTTCTGCACAGTCACGGCGCGGGCGATGCCTGTGGAGTTCCAGTAGCCGCCGTCGTACATCGCCTGGCACTTCACCGTCTCGAAGCAGATGTCGGCCATTTCCTTCGTGACGTCGACGATCGTCGTCGAGACGCCCGTGGGAGCCATCTTCTTCTTGATGTCGTTGATGTCCTTTTCGTCGGGCTGGCCCACGTTCGCGCTGAACGCCTTGACCTTGACGCCCGCATCCTTGAGGACGCAGCAGATAGTCTTAGAGTCGAGTCCGCCAGAAACGCAGACGCCGACGGTTTTGCCTTTGAGATCAGCAAGTTTCATAGTTTTGTCTCTCCTTCTGAAATTGAAGGGATATTATACCACAATTTTGCGCCTACGGCGCATCTATCGGAATTGAAATATGGAGCGAACGGAATTACTGTGCACGTCGCTGTCTAAGCCACGCCCAGAAAAGCACAAGGACGATGACAGCGACAACGCCAAGTCGACCTCGGCGGAACGCCGTGTCTGCATCGACTGGAGGCGGTGGCGGCTCAGGGGGAACAGTTTCGACGGCAAGCGTGCCCGCCGCGGAAGATTCCACGGCTATGACTGGCGACTCCACCGTCATGGCCGCTTCCTGCTCGCGCTCGGCAGCGGCATTTCGCGTCTCACGCTTTATGCGCGAAGTCACTACTTCAGGATCTGCATTCGCCTCAACCATATCTATCTCCTAATTCCTGACTCCAATTAAAATCTCCCCACCTCTCTCCAACTCCCTCTGCGCCTCTGCGTCTCTCGGCACTCGCTCCGCTCGGCGTGTTCGCTTCCCCAAGGGTCGCGAACCCCCTCAAGGGGCGGTTACGCGCTTCCCCAAGGGTCGCGAACCCCCTCAAGGGGCGGTTACGCGTTAAAAATTCTAATAAAAAATTATCAATTCCGCTCTCCAACTCCAACTCTAAACTCCAACTCCTAACCCCCGACCCCTGACTCCTCAATCAAACGTCACAACCCCATCAGGCACTTCCGCCCACGAAATGGTCATCGGAGGGTTGTCGCTTGCCTTGGCGAGCCCAACTTTGTCATTGTCGACAGTCTCAGACGAGCCCGAGAACAGGCGTATGTCCCAGTTCAGGTAAAGATTGCTCGAGTATTGCAAGCCCTCGTTGCGGCAGACAAGCGCGCCGTTGAAGCTGCACTTGCCGGTCTTCCCGAAAATGCCGTGGTTGTTGTACAGGACTGCGTCTACACGGGTTATCGTCTCGGCGCGAGAGGAAATCTCGCTGTTGGCACAAACGGTCTCGTAGTATTTGCGATCGTATGCGTTTTCACGGCGAGTCTCGGTGTCCGCCACCCAGCGGCGTGACCATCCGCTGCCCTCGTAGTGCCCAGTGTCAAGCGTAACAGTAGTCTCACGCACCTTGCCAAACTGGTAGTTAGAGCCAACGATATCCTTGCCGCCCGGGTTGTCGCTCGCCTCAATCTGCGTCACGGCAGCGGAATCGGAAGTGGACACCTTCTCTACAGTGGCGTAGCTGCCGCCGAAAGTCGAAGGATAGCCGATGTTGGCGTCAGTCGTGTCGCAGGCGTACTGCTGGACATAGGGCTGCGTCGAAAGATACGTCTTGATGGAGCTTAGCCAGCTGTCCTGCGTACAGTCACCGAGGACAATGTTGCCCTTCGCCATAAGCCCGAGCATGTCCTTCGACGAGTTGTTCGCGCTTTGCGTCGACTTGTTGCTCCAGGACGGCGGGTTCTTGTACTGGATGTTGCCGACGATGTGGATGTTGCGGCCGGAATAGATAGTGCCCTGCCCGGTCACATAGCCCTTGATGATTACGTCCGACTCGACTATTACAGGCCCGTTCACGACAATCGGGTTCGACTGCGTCCCGACGAGCACAAGCGCGCCCTTGTCGGCAAGCGAGGCGTCGCCCGACGGCCCGACGCCATCGTAGTAGACGGAGGCGATAGTGGAGCCGCCCTGCTTGATCGTGGACATGTTTGAATCGGCCGCGTGAAGCTCGGCAGCCCATTGCCGGTAGTCGCTCGCCGTCGACGAAAGGTCGCCTATGTAGGGCATCTCGACCGAAAGCTCCTCGTTCGCGTTGATGCGCGCCTTCAGCATGGCAGTCGTAGGCGTCGACGATGGCGCCTCGTACCCGCCTGCGTTCGTCCCCCCAGTGTTCGGATCGGAGTAGAGGGGACGCGCCGCATTCGAGGTGCCGTATGTCGTCGACTTGTATGTCGAATAGGTATCCATCTTGCCGTAGTTCGTGATATCGCCGTTGACGCCAAGCTCCTCGTTCCTCGCCGCATATACCTTTCCGTTAACCTTGCAGCTCGAGTCGAGATACATGTCTCCGTTTGCACGAACATCTCCGTTCGCGGTGCAGCCAGATCCCTGGAACCATCCGTAGTTGTTGACGAAATAGGCGTTGTTGAAGACCTTCGATCTCTGCTGCGCGAATCGGACCGTTTCGACAACTGTCGCTGAAACGCCGATGGATCCGAGCACTGTGCGCTCGGCTCTCGCAACGAATGTCACGTTGGCCCACTGAGTGCCGACCGTATGCTCCACCGCGCCAATGCGCACCTTGACGACACAGTCCATATTCGTCACCGAATAGTCGAGTGTGACAACGTTTCTCGTTCCTATCGTCCGCTTTGCCGTCGAACTCGAATACGCCTCGAACCAGTCGAACGAGCTTACCGACGACGAGCCGATCGTGTCGCCGCCGATGATGCGTGCCGAGCGCTCTATTGACTTGATAAACGCAGTGTTGACTACTGTCTTCGCCACCTCGATCTCGCTCTGGGCTGCAAGGCGGCAGACGTCGCGGCCAGTATAGACCGCCGTAGAGCGAACAGTCCAGGACACATAGCCAATGACGCCGGCGACCAATATGGCGGCGACACCCGTCATCACGATCGTGGTGACAAGCGCAAAACCGGAACTGTACCGAAACGCCTTCATGTCAGTACCTCCCCGCCGAGTCCTTCATCGGCTGGAGCCGTCCCATCAGCGGCACGACGACCCTCTCCCCGCGAACTACAGGGCGATTTCTCGGACCATTGACCTTAAAGCTCAAGTCAAGGTTGACGCGATACACGTCGGCAGGATTCGTAGACGTACCAGAACCCTTTGAATCATAGGACACTATGTCGAGCATTGAGGACTCTACAAGCGGAATCCTGCCTGGCCACAGCCAACCGGCATGGCTGTCCTTGTTGGGAGTGCGCTCGTTGAAAAGATACCTGTCTGAGCCGGACTGTCCAAGGATAAGCCGCATTGACTGCGGCCGGACGTCGGAAAGCGAAGTGCCAAGCGCCGACATTCCCATAAGCACGTAACCGCTGCCAGACTCAACTACCCACCCGGAATTCGTCCCGCTGAGCATCCCAGAGTAATGGACGCCGTCTATCGTCGGCGACACGTGGAAGAGAAGTTTCTCGCGGACACTTCTTGCAGCAAGCGCCATCTCCGACTCGGCCATTGTGTTTGCCATCATGACCTGAGCAGAGATGAACGTAGACATAATGGCGGTAAGCACGATACCGGCAACCAGCATCGCCACCATTGTCTCGGAAAGAGTGAATCCCCTTCTCATATTCCCCTGTCAATCTGGCATTTGTACACGGAAACCGGTATCGAAAAGGTCCTGCCTGAAGTACTAAGCGAATTTAGACGGCGCCGAGACGTCGACGGTCCCCATTCCACGTCGACGTCTATCCGCTTTACGGCGGCGGAATCGCCGTGCCGTACTGGCATCGCGCTTCCCGTGAGAAGCTGGACCCTGACGTACAGTTTCGCGTCCGAACCGCCGTTCAGCTCCTTGCAGAGCATTGGGCAGTCGTTTGAACTCACGACGGAATAGCCGGCGTCGGGATAAAACTTCGGCGACGTCGAGTTGTTCAGCTCGTCGTAGGGCTTGTTAAGCCATCTCCATGCGGTATCCCAGGCATACGCCTCGGCGGCGAGAAGCTGCGAATTCTCGTGAGCGATCCTCGTCGACACTATCACGCCCTCGAGGCAGGCGAGAGTGAGCAGCACGGCGATTGACCCCGCGAGCATAACCTCGACCAGCGTCACTCCCCGCCGCGCCTTCATGTCGTTCCAGCTCCTGACGGATACATTTTGGCAAGAGCCGCTTCAACAGACGACGGCAGCGCCAGATAGAACCTACACGGCATTACGGCGGAAAGCTGCGCCCGCAAAGAGTCGTCGGCAGGATTGAGGACTGCGACAAGCACATCCTTGCCTATTGACGCAAACGGAACAGCCCCGCGAATGCGCATGACATGTGCCGGGAAAGACGAGGCAAGGCCCTTTGTCGGCTCAAACGCGGCAAGCGGAATAGGTGGGGCTCCATGCCTGTCGGCAAGATAGGCAATGCACCTCTCGGAAGCCGTTGGATTCTCTTTTTCGAGAATCTGGAGTGCAGAAACGAGAAACATCTGGCCTGCCGTAGGTGTCGCCTCGATCTGCGCCTTCAGGTGCTTCGCATCTTCTTCGGAAACCATTTTTCCGTCTACAAGCTCGTCAACAAGCGCAAGTTCAGACTTTACGGCCATTGCCGAGATTGACTCGATCATTTCCTCTTCCGTCATTTCCTTCGGAACTTCAGGAGTCAGATCTGGCGCGGGTGCGATAAGCGTCTTTACCTTGAGTGAAAGCGCCTTTGCCTCGGGGTAGTCGCTCTCTTCAAGTCGAGGCAAAAGCCCTTCAAGCGCGGCATTGTCGCGCTCCTTTATCAGTATCTTTGTGAGGGAAACCAGCGCTTTCTGAGCATCTTCGTGCCTGTCGAGCTGCTCGTATGCGACTACAAGAAATTCAAGGGTTACGCGATCCTCCGGCATAAGCTGGAGCATCTGCTCAAAATACGCCACGCCTTCGGCAAGGCGCGCATCAAATTTCGGTTCTTCCGCCATATAAGGACATATTAGCAAATACCATGCCATATACTGGCACGAATCTTGCTTATATAATTGCGTAATGGCAGAAGCAACACAGTCCAAAAGCAGATTCCACGTTCGGCGTGGCGGCGCGGCAGAGATCAAGAAAATCGAAGATCCCGCCGAGTTCGCCATAGCCGCGGCAGACTATCTCGGCGCACAGCCGATTTCAATTCCACAGGGATTCACACCCTCGCAGGATCTTCTCTGCGGGATGAAAATCGAGGCATGGAACCGCGCAAAGGCGCTTCCGCTGATGAAAGTCGACGGGCGCTTTGCCATAGCTTTTTCAGATCCCTTCGACTTGCCGACCCAGGAAGAGGTCTCGCGCTGGACCCATGGCAAGATATGGACCCTGGTAGCTCCCGCGCCCGAGTTGAACGACGCGCTCCAGCGACTCAAGAGCCAAGAAGACGCTTTGAACCCCGCCCTCGCGATGGAGAACATCATGAAAGGCGACGAGGGCGACATCGAGATGACCGCTGGCGAAGACAAGAACGCCGACGCCCTCGATGCAACACTTGACGCCGCGGGCGAGGCACCGGTCATCCGCATGGTCAATACGATCATGATTGAAGCCCTCAAGACAAAAGCGTCCGATATCCATTTCGAAGCAATGGAGAAAACGTCGCGCCTCAGATATCGCATAGACGGCGAACTCGTCGACCGTCCCGCGCCGCCGAAGGCTCTCCACAACGCAGTCGTGTCGCGCATCAAGATTCTCTCCAACCTTGATATCGCCGAGCGCCGTCGCCCGCAGGACGGTCGCTTCAAGGTCAAAGCGCTAAAGAAAGAGGTCGACGTTCGCGTTTCCATTCTCCCTACCGTTCATGGCGAGAAAGTCGTTATGCGTATCCTCGACAAGTCAAACCTCGCGCCTGGACTCGCGTCTCTCGGCCTCGACGAATATGCGTACAAGGCGATGAAATTCGCCATCGACCAGCCGCACGGCATTATCCTCGTAACAGGGCCTACGGGCTCGGGAAAGACGACGACGCTGTATTCGTGCCTTCAGGACCTCAATCAGCCGAACGTCAACATCGTAACGGCCGAAGACCCTGTCGAATACGAGCTTGCCGGCGTGAACCAGTGCCATGTGAACGTCGCGCAGGGCCTTACGTTCGCCGGGATTCTGCGCTCGGTGCTGCGTCAGGACCCCGACATCGTGCTCGTCGGCGAAATCCGCGACGGCGAAACTGCCGACATCGCCGTCAAGGCCGCTTTGACGGGCCACCTCGTGCTTTCTACGCTCCACACAAACGATGCGTGCGGCGTCGTCGCGCGTCTTTTCGACATGGGCATCCAGCCCTTCATGCTCGCGTCGTCGCTCATTCTCGCGCAGGCCCAGCGTCTCTTCCGCAAGCTATGCCCCTTCTGCAAGCAGCCCGTCGACGTGGACCTAGAGATGCTCAAGATCAACAACGTCGACCAGAAGCCGTTCGAAGGAGCCACGGTCTACGGTCCCGTAGGCTGCCCGAAGTGCCATGGGTCCGGCTACAAGGGACGCGGCGCGATGATGGAAGTTCTACCAATCTCGCCGAAAATTCGCGCGCTGATAGAAAAAGGCGGCGACGCCGATCTCCTTAAGAAACTTGCGCTTGAAGAAGGCATGGTGACGCTCAAGGAAGCGGGCATGATCAAGGTCCGCGCAGGGCTGACGTCGCTTGAGGCCGCGTTTGAGGTGACGGGAGGAGAGTAGGGGTCAGGGGTCAGGGGTCAGGAGTCAGGAGTCAGGGGTTAGGGGTCAGTAGTTAGGAGTCAGGAGTTGGAGTCAGGAGTCAGTATAGGAGATAGAAGATGGCAAGCATACCAAAGATTAAAGGACAGCGTAAAATCGCAAAGACGGAGGTCGTGCCGTTCACGAGGCAGCTTGCCTCGATGATCGGTGCTGGCATGCCAATCCTCTCAACCATACAGACTCTCGAAGAACAGTGTTCCAACCCCGAGTTTAAGAAAGTCCTGACACACCTTAAGGACACGATCGAGGGTGGCGACCCTATCTCCAAGGGACTCGCCTCGTTCCCTGTCCTGTTTGATGACATGTACGTGAACATGGTAATGGCTGGCGAACAGTCTGGCGAATTCGCAGGCATTCTCAAGCGACTTGGCACCATCATACAGGCCACGGCACGACTCAAAGGCAAAGTCAAAAGCGCGATGACTTATCCGACTGTCATCATCTCGATCGCACTCCTTCTTGCAGGCGGCCTTATTCAGTTCGTGGTTCCAATTTTCGCAGAGATGTTCTCCGGCTTCGGAAAGCCCCTTCCCGCGCTAACCCAGACGCTCGTAGATGTCTCAAATTTTGTCAAGGCGTACTGGTACATAATCCTAATTACCGTCGGCGCGGCAATCTGGGCGTTCAAGACGTGGAAGAATACAGAACGCGGACATTACAAGTTCGACGAATTCAAGCTCAAGATGCCAGTCTTCGGAGTCCTCAACCTAAAGAGCGGAATAGGCAGGTTCTGCCGGCTTCTCGCGCAGATGACGAACGCCGGCGTACCGATCTTGAAATCTCTCGAAGTTGTGGCTGGATCGCTCGGTAACCGCGTACTCGAAAAGTCGATTCTCGACGCTCGCAAGGAAGTGGAACAGGGCAACCAGCTTAACGTCGCCCTCGACGGCAAGCCATATATGCCGCTGATAATGGTGCGCATGATAGCCGCAGGCGAAAAGGCTGGCAAGGTCGAGGACATGCTGGACTCCGTGGCGGACAGCTACGACGAAGAGGTGGAGGCCCTTCTCAGCACGCTGACATCGCTGATGGAGCCGTTCCTTATGGTGTTCCTTGGTGCAATCATCGGAACAATCGTCCTCGCGATGTTCCTGCCGATCTTCAACATGGGCAGTCTTGCAAGCTGACAACGCCCGCAAAACTGGAGTTACGACATGACAGACGAAATTAACACAGCTGAAGAAACCAGTCGCCGGCTCGCAATAGCAGAAATGCAGGTCGAGCGGTCGAAGGTCGTGATGGAATCGCTCGCGGGCTTCTGCCATGCGCTTGGCCAGCCCTCCACCGTCCTCTTGAGCTCAATCGAACTCCTCAAGATGGACGGCGTCGACGAGGAGACGAAAAAACAAGTAATCGACATGTGCCACGAAGCCGTCCTCGAGATCAAATCGCTGCTTGCCGAAATGAAGACACGGCGTGAATATGTCGCCGAGGCCTATCTCGCCGGCAAGGCCGAGGCGGGCAATATGATTTCTCTTCCCGAATGGCGCGACAAGGCGCCGCCAAAGGCGAGCTGGGATAAAGATTAGCGATTAAAGGACGCGGTTGTCAATAAGCCGCGTCTTGCCGCAGAAGGCCGCAACGAGGAGGCAACAACCCTTCTTAGGAATCTTGCGCGGCTCAAGAGTCTCTGCGTCGACACATTCGACATAGTCGACAACAAGCCCCGCTTTTTCAAGCGACTTACTGAGCGCCGCAAGCGTCTTTGCCCCGCCTTTCGCGCCAAACGACATCAGCGAGCGGGAAATCGCGATCGCCCTCTCGCGCTCCTCTTGCGAAAGATACGTATTGCGCGACGAGCGGGCGAGACCACTTTTCTCGCGCACGATCGGAGCGACGACGATCTTGAGGTCGAAGTTGAGGTCGCGCACCATGCGCTTTATCACCTGCGCCTGCTGGTAGTCCTTCTGGCCGAAGACGGCGAAGTCGGGATGGGCAAGGTTGAAGAGCTTCGCAACGACGGTACAGACGCCGCGGAAATGCCCCGGACGACGCGCGCCGCAAAGCCCGCGCGAAAGATCCTCCTCGTTCACAAAGACGCTGTGACGATCAAGATACATGTTGGCGGGCGTCGGGAAGAACACGGCCGTAGCGCCAGCCGAGCGACACTTAGCGAGATCGGCCTTCTCGTCGCGCGGGTACTTTTCATAATCCTCGTTCGGCCCGAACTGTACTGGATTAACGAAGACGCTCACGACTATTTCGTCAGCGCCGCGTCTCTTCGCCTCGCGAATGAGCGAAAGATGTCCATCGTGGAGATAGCCCATCGTCGGAACAAGTGCAATCTTTGCACCGGCGAGTTTGCGCGCGCGGCACCACTTCTGGAGTTTCTGGGGTTCTTTGAAGATTTTCATAGCAGGAGTTGGAGTTCAGAGTTGGAGTTGGAGAGTGGAAGGTTAGGGGCCAGGAGTCAGGGGTCAGGGGTTAGGGGTCAGGAGTCAGGAGTTGGAGTTGGAGTTCAGAGTTGGAGTTGGAGAGCGGAATTGATATCGTTTTTAGTAGAATTTTTAACGCAGAGACGCAGAGTCGCAGAGGTAGTTGGAGAGTGGATGGTTAGGGGGCGCGGGGGAGAGCGACGCGGTTGCCGGGGAAGAATCGGACGCGACCCTTGAGCCGCAGAGCCATGCAAAGCGCGTTGACTTTTTCGACCGGTAGACCTGTCCGCCGAACGAGGATGTCCATGTGTACGCCCTCTGCGTCCACTTCGCGCATGATCATTGCCTCTTCCACTGAATACGCGGGGGCGGGAGCGGCGGGCGATGGCGAAACCTTGGCTTTCGCCTTAGGCACCTTGCGCTCCGCTACAGGAACAAGCGGAGAAAGCTCCTCCTCTACGTCTGCCGCAGAGCGAACAAGCCGCGCGCCATCGCGAAGAAGCGCGAGACATCCAGCGCTCGAGCGACTGTCGACCCGTCCTGGAACAGCCATCACGACACGACCCATGTCTGCCGCGCACGAAGTAGTGATGAGCGTGCCGCTCTTTATCGGCGCCTCTATCGCGACAACGCCCGCAGCAAGCGCAGCAACGGTATGGTTGCGCTGCGGGAAAGTTTGCGTGTCGGGATATCGTCCGAAAGGAAACTCGCTTACGACCGCCCCGCCGTTCTCGACAATCTCCCGTGCAAGAGCGCGGTTCTCCTCGGGGTAGAACTCGTCGAGCCCCGAGCCGATTACGCCGACCGTCTTCCCTTCCGCGGCCAATGCGCCACGATGAGATTCAGCGTCGACACCAAGCGCGAGCCCGGAAAGCACCGTCCAACCGTCTTCGGCAAGACCCTCGGCAATTTTGAACGCTTGGTCGAGCCCGTAGGCAGTCGCGCGGCGTGTACCGACGATGGCGACGCAAGGGGAAGAAAGGACGCTTGCGTTACCCTTCACATAGAGCGCAAGCGGATGGGACGGCTGCTCAAGAAGCCGAGCCGGATAGCTGGGGTCTGCGGGAGTCACAATCTCAACGCCGTAGCGTTTCGCAAGGGAAAACTCGCGCTCCCAGTCGAGTTTCGCACCAGAACGCGAGACCTTTTGCGGATAGGACTCCCAGGCGGCGGTGACAGAACCGGATGCGGCGACAAGTTCGGCAAGTTTGACGGAGCCAATCTTGTCCGTCAAGTTGAAAGCTACATAGGCCTCACGCTCGGTCAAACTGCCCACTTGATTCCCCACCCCACGATATGATATACTATGCGCGTTTTTGGCCCCATCGTCTATCGGCTAGGACACGAGCTTTTCATGCTTGGTAGAGGAGTTCGACTCTCCTTGGGGCTGCCAAATCTTCCCCTTCTCATTTTCCGCTTTTAAGTTTCTGGCTGACTGCAAGCATGCGCTCGCCAAGATCCTCGAAGCCGACGTCTGCGGCGTACACGTCCTTGTAGTACTGGTACGCCTTCTCGAGATCGCCCGCCTCCTCGGCGCAAAGACCAAGCTGGTAGACAATCTTCTTCTTGAGATCGTCCATCGTTGGAATCGCGTCGCGCGCCGTCTCGAGCTGCATAACGGCCATGTCAGTCTGGCCCTTCTTGAGGAAGCACATCGCGAGGTAGTAGAGCGCCCAGAGACGGTCCTTCGGGCTCTTCTGCGCAAGCTGGAGATGCTCAAGCGCCTCGTCGTAGTATTCGTAGGTGTAGTACTGGAGACCAAGCTCGTAGCGAAGATGCAGGTCGTTCGGGTAGCGCTCGACGCGCTGCGCGAGATCGTCGAACACGAACTGGTTCTTCTGGTTCTCCATTTCGATGGCGTTCTCCTCGTCGCCTGCGGCGCGGTAGGCCTCGATCTGCTGGTCGTAGTAGTTTACGTATGTCTGCGACAGCATACGGTCGAGCTCGGGATCCATCGCCCCCGCCATCTCGATCGCGTCCGTCAGGCACTGAATCGCCTCCTCGAAACGCTTGTTCTGCACGTAGAGTCGAGCAAGCGCGCGTCGGAAGTTCATGTTCTTCGGCTCGCGCTCGATCTGAGCGAGCTTTTCCTGGATCAAGGCGTCGGCGTCGTCGCCAGTGATAACCGCCTTGTTCGCCTGGTCGAGCTTCTTCGCCTGCTCCTTGTTCGCGATAAGGGCCTGGAAACCACCCTTCTTGCCTGCGGTCTGCTCCCACCCCGCATTCATCGTCGCCTGCGCCTCGGTGTTCTTGAGTAGCTGAAGGATGCGCTGGTCGCCGGGCTTGAGCTCGGAAAGCTTCTGGTAGGCGTCGCGCGCCTTGTCGTAGCGCTTAGCCATCGTGTAGTACGTCGCCACGCGCTCGAGAAGTGCCGGATCTCGGTTGGAGCACTCGTAGGCGGCCTCTACTGTGATGGCCGCATGGTCTGCCTTCCCGGCGGCCTCTGCCGCCTTGACAGCCACCTCGATGTTGTCGGGGTCGAGAGGGTTCTGCGAAAGCAGCTTCTCGGCCTCGGCCATCGCCTCAGCGCCATGACCTTTCTTCACAAGCCCCATTATCTTCATCTGGGCCATCTTGTAGCCGAGCTTCGCGCCAAAGCCAGTCTTGCCGTTCCTGCGGAAGTTAGCTATCTGCGCGGCACGAAGCAGCCTGCGCGTCTCGAGGACGTCTGGAGCCGCCGAGACGGCCTCCATCAGCATGTCGACCGCGAGCTCGTAGCGCCCGGTCTCAAGGGCCTGACGACCCCTGTTTGTAAAATTCTGCGCCTTCTGTGCGAGGTCAACCGCCATTACGAAACCTCCAGCCTTGTGTCGCCGGGATTGTCGAAAACTCCCCCGGCCTTGTAAGTCTCAAGCATGAAATGAGTCGCCGTAGACAGCACGCCGTCTATCGTCGAAAGATCTGCCGCGACGAACTGCGCAACGTCCTGAAGGCTGTCGCCCTTGACGAACACGAGAAGGTCGTAGCCGCCCGACATCAAAAAGCACGCCTCGACCTGCTCGAACTTTGCAACGCGCTCGGCAATCTTTCCAAAGCCACAGTCCCTCTGCGGCGTGATCCTGAGCTCGATTACGGCACGGACTCCGTCTTTCTTCATTTTGCCCCCTCCTTGCCTTTTGCGTTGTCCCAGCGGCAAGCCGTCAAGTCATCGACGATCTGCCTTGCAAGATCTTCGGCCGCACGCCCCGAGGCGTCACGCCTTGCAGTGGCCATGTCGGAATCCGAGAAAAAGGTAGTCTCGGCCATATATTTGCGGTTGTTGACCATCACCTTGCCATTGCGCCTGTCGATGAACGACACTTCTGCGGAAACCGAGAGTCTCTGCTCGTAGGCGCGCATCGCCATTTCACGCTTGAAGTAGATGCGGCCAACCGAAGCCGCCTTTATGACGCCCTGAACTTCTATGGCGGCATCGTCCGCCGAGGCGATCTTGAACGTGCCCTCGCGCTGGAACTCTCGGAGAACCTGACGCGTCGCGACGGCGCCGAGTTCCAGGATGTTGGACTCGTTGCGGAAAGTGGGAACGGTTACCGTACGCATGTCGGCCGGCACGGGCGACGTCCATCTGTAGTTGGCGCAGCCAGCCAGCGCAAGCATAGCAATGACTGCCGGGAGAATCTTCTTCATTTGCCTTCCTCCTGAAGCTCAAACAGACGGCGGCGCACTTCCGGCGCCCTGTCGGAAGTCGGGTAGTCGTCAAGGAAACGCTGGTATGCGCTCATTGCACTGCGCTTCGTGCGCGTGCGCGAATCGTAGAACTTCGCCGCGTTGTAGGCCTCATTCTCGAGAAGCGCCCTCGCCTCGGTGCGGAAACCGCCGACCTCCTCGCGTTGCTCGGGCTCGAGCTTGCCCGACTCAATCGCGAACGTAAGAAACCCTATTGTGTCGCGCACCCGCTCGCGGTTGTACTCGCAGCGGTTAAGCACGACCATGCGCGCCTTCGCCTCGCGGTAGAGGGCTATAACCGCCTCGGGAGAGTCGGGATACATGCTGCGAAGGTTCTCGTAGACGGTCGCCGCTGTCTCCTGCTTGTCCTCGTCCTCCCTGAGCGACGCAATCGTCAGCATCGCCTTTGGCGCGAACGACGCACCAGGCGCGCGCAAAACGACCGCCTCGTAGGCGCGACGCACATCTACCGTGTTGTCAAACCTGAAGAAGAGAATAGTCTTGCCTTCGTCGCGCATGAGCTCGGCAGTCTTGTACATAAGATCCACGATCTCGTCGTAGTTGCACTGGGCCGAGTAGAAGTCGAGAAGATAGCGATATTCCGCAAAAGCGTCTTCCGAATCAAGGAGCTTTCCGAGACAGATGTCGGCGATGGCCTTCTGGGCCTTTGGCGCCTCGGGAGAAGTGGGCCACTCGCGCACAAGCGCATCATACGCCTTCTTTGCGCCCTTCCAGGACTCCTCGGCCTCGAGCGAGGCGGCGTACTTGAACTGCTCGGCAGCGGTATCCATCTTCGGACCGTTTATCCAGCCAAACCACCTCGGTTCCTTGCGAGACGGCTTCAGCAGCTCGTCTTCGCTGTCAAACCCAGGGTACGCGTCGGTAGCATACCGAATGCCCGGCCCAGGACTCGCGCCCGGCGAGACGGCAACGGCGGCAAACGAGCATCCGATAACCGCACCGGCAATAACTATTGCTCTTCCAAGATTCATAGGCGAATATTATACCACAAAAACCAGCATGGGCGGATTGGAAATATATTTTCACTTAGCACCCACGCGGACGGGCTCGGCGGACGAGTGAGCGGTGAATTCGGGGGCGTACATGCACTGGATCGTCGCGATGCCGCTGGAGAACGAGCCGCGCTGCTGGACGCGGAACGACGTCTCGAGGACAAAAACGCCCTTGTTCAGCCGGTCGATGTAGTAGTGCGTCGCCGTGTCCTTGGTCGACTGGTAGTACCCGACCCCATCCTGCCAGCGGTATTTCGAAAGGACATCCACTGGCTCGGCGCATGCAGGACGTTCGTCCGAGAGGTGGACGAACTCGTATGTCCTGTCGCTCGTGATCTCAAGCCGCGCGACGATTTCGTCGCCTGGCTCAAGCGCCTCGCCAATTGTCGCGAGACGCGTTCCCTCGGTGCCCTTCGTCTTCTTGTAGTACTTCTTTTCGATCCTAAGTGCCTTCGGCTCGTGCGCGCGAACCTTGAGGACATCCTCAAAGTAAGACCAGTGGACGCCACCCCAGGAGACTCCCTTCTCACCTGCGCCCTTGAAGGTGATTTCGCCCATTTCGGGTTTGATGGCGGCGGAATCGAAGCGGACGGACCACATGCCAGTACCAGTTTCGACCGGCTGCGCCGCCGAGACGGCGGCTCTCCCAGTTAGAACTGATTTGTGGTCAACCTTAACACCGCCGAGCGTCACTTCCGCAAGCGTGTCACCAGCGAGAAGATCTGCGCCACCGCCAAGCATAAGCGCATAGATCGCGTCTGCTGTCGCGGCAGTCGTCGTCCAATCCTGCGTCTGCTTCTGCTTTAGAAGCCACACATTGCACGCCTCGGCGCTTGCCTCGTCCTTAGTCACCTCGCGAAACGCCTCTACAATGAGCGCCTGCGTCGATACTGGCGCCGCGAATACGCTCGACGAGAAGAAGTACGGCCGCTTCCAGTACATGCCGAGCTCGTCAGAAAGAACACCGCGCTCTTTGATTGACGCCATTATCTCGTTTGCCACCTTCACTTCGCCGCGTCGCTTCAGTGCAATCGCCGCCAGCGCCTGCGATTCGAGCCCTAGATCGGTCCATTCCTTCTTGATGTGGTCGATGAACAGTTTCGCATCCTTCTCGTTCTTCGCAGCGGGAACGACGGCAAACGAATGGAGATAGAGCCAGCGAATGTCGAAGCCGTTGACTCGGAACGGTATTTTCAGCTTTTCCTCGTTCCACAGCCGTTCCTTTACATCCTCCGCGACCTCTCGGTCAAGTGCTGCAGTCGCACGGGCAAAGAAGTTAGGATACTCGTATTTCGCAAGGAAGTTGAGCCGCGCGAATCCTGTGAGGATGTAGAGCGTGATGCCAGACGACGACGGTCCACCGGGGAACCACGGCCAGAGTCCGTCGCCGTTGCGCGAAACCGCCAGCTTCTCGATGCATCGCGCCTGCTCGCCCTTGAGCCGATCCTCTCCGAAGAGATCGCCCAGGCGCGCACGCGCGGCGGTCTCGTGCCCCGCCTCGCGCACCCACGGCGTCGCCTCGAGCGCAATCGCCTTCAATTGCGGATTGGTTTCCAGCGGGCTCTTCAGCGCCTCGGCGCCCGCCGCCTTCCACGCATCGAACGTCTCGCGGATTCGCGGATCGGAGTTCGCGATAAACTCGCCAAGTGCGTTCGCGTAGTAGCGACTGAAAGTCTGCTCACAGCACTCGTGCGGGAACTCCATAAGGTACGGAAGCGACAAGACAGCGTACCATGCCGGACGCGACACCGCGCGAACGGTCAGGTCCTGGTGGCGAATCGTCTCCGACCCCTTGCTTGCAAGAAGGTTGTCGAGCTTGAACGACTTCGTCTCGTTGCCGCGCGCATTGAGCTGCACCGCCTCGCGGACGAGTATGCGCCGCGAGAGAACGGGCAGCACGCCTTCCTCGCCGTCCGTATACTTTTTAAAGGGGACTATTGTCTTGCTAACAGGGGAACCAGAAGGCGTTCCGCATACAGCCACTGAAGTCACAGGACTTGAAATCGCCGTGGCCTTGGCGATGTACCTGAGATAGGGGCTTCCATCTGGTATCGAGACGCGGAACTCGATGGTCTTTGATTCGTGAGAGGCAAGATGGAAGTTCTTGAACTCCGGCTCATCTAACTCGTCTGCATCCAATTTCCCAAGCATCAAGCACACATCTCCGCCGACTTCCCAGTCTTCCGTGTTCGTCACCTTGACGGGGAAGAGGAAGTCGTCGCCCTCGCGGGCGAAGCGCGGCGGATTCGGCTCGCACATAAGCGGCTTCGTCGTAACGATCTCGTCGTTGCGGAATATTCCTCCGCGAAGCTCGTTGTCGTGCGCGACCATCAAAAGCTTCCATCCTGTCAGTGCATCAGGCGCGGTGAATGTAAACGAGACATTGCCGTCAGCGTCCGTCTCAAGATCGGGGAAGAAGAACGCCGTCTCCTTCAGGTTCTTGCGCGGCGCGACATCGGCAGAATTCTCATCTTTTGATTCCGCACTCTTGTAAGAGGCATTATCATCATCGCCAAAGCACCTCTCCGCTGCAGGCGCGGCTGCGCAGCACACCATGTCCTCACATGCCTCCTCCATTACAGGCGCGCCTGCGAACGCTGCGCCTATGGATCCGCGCACAGACTCGCGCACCATCATTGCATTCCCTTGCATGAAAGGGAAAATTCTCCACGACGGCCAGCAATAGTTAATCCCCTGGAGCATGGACGGGAAACGACCGTCGAGGTGATACAATTCATGTACATTGTTCGCCAGCTGAGGCGTGGAAATATAGTGCGTCCACGGCGTAAAGTGGCTCGAGAAGCCAAGCGACACATCGTGCCACTTGTAGGCGTCTAAAGAGCGGTCGTACATAAAGGCGAGAACTTCAGCCGGACCCGACACCTTGAATTTCCAAGTTTCTTCGGCTCCGGAGGTGAGCTTGCTCGTCAGATGCTCGGCCGTGATCTCAAGATACTTGTTGTCCCACGGCACGTTCACCGTCGTGCCGTTGCAGTAAAGTCGGTTCTCGCGGAGGAACGTCGTCTCGATCCTTATCTCGCCGCGATGTTCGTCCTTGATAGGAAGCTCGTAATACCACGCCGTTCCTTGTTCCCTGTTAAGTTCGAGTTTTGAGTTGGAGTTCGAGAGTGGAATTGTTCCTTTCTCCAACTCCAACTTTGAACTCCAACTTCCCACATTCCCAATTACCCAATCATTGAAGATAACTTTCCCGTTGTTCGTCACCTTCACGCGGCAGAAACCCGACTCGTAGCCGGTGCCCCAATAGACACGCATCGTCTCGCCGACCTTGACCGTGCCCTTTTCGGCGCAGAAGAACTCCGGTACGGCAAGCCCCAGCGACTTCGACGCAGGATCAAACACGCAGACATGGTCAAAGTCCTTTACGGTCTTGCCGTTCGGGTCCTTCGTCTCGAATGCGAGCCGGTACGCACCTGCAACAAGATTTAGCTCAGTCGTCCACTTCTCCAGCTTCTCTCCCTTCGCCTCGACCGACAGGACTTCTTCACCCTGCTCCCAAGTCTTCCAATCCCACGGGCCCTTCGCGTCGCTGTCATATCCATAACACCCCTCGCCTGCCGGCTTGCGGACAGGACGCGCAGGGGAGTTAAGCCGATATACTTTAAGTGTGCCTCTGACAGGCAGCGCCGCGCCAGCCAGCGACTTGAGCGACACATTCGCAACGAGAGGTTTCCCTGACTCATGCCACTCGCCTTCCGTCCAGACGCTCGCGCGCCAGGCCGACGGATCACCCGAAAGGTCGGCGGTTGGCGAAGCAACTGGAGTGAACATCACTTTGAAGACGCCGTTCTCGTCCGTCACCACTTCGCCTTTGTCGACGAAGTTCTCCCCGTCGTCATTCTCGCCGCCAAACCAGCGCCACCAGCCGGGATAACGCGTCCGACGCTCGACATTCCACTTGACTTTTGCGTTCTGGACTGGGAGTCCAGAGTACGTGAGCGCCTTGCCCGTCACAGTCACCGGCTCGCCAAGCTTCGCCTTTTCGGGCGCCCCCTCGAACTGTGCCGTAAACTTCGGACGCTTGTATTCCTCGACATTGACTTGCTTGTTCGACTCGCCGCGACGGCCGTCAAAAAGCTGATACCAGGCATTGATAGTATATCGGCCCGTCAGTCGATCGCTTGGCGCCACGAAGGTGTGGACGAACGAACCCCACTTGTTTGGCTTGAAGCGCACCGAGGCGACATTCTTTCCATTTGGATCCTTAAGCGTCAGGTTTATATGCATTTGCGTCTGCGTGCGGAAGTCGCGCGTATGCGGATCGGCGTGGTAGGCGATTCCCTTGACCTTGATTTCCTGCCCGGGGCGGTATAAAGCGCGATCAGTGAAAAGGTCGATGAACTCTACGGTCTTGTCCCTCTCGTATACATAGCCAGACCCTTCGCTTCCAAGCGACAGCACTTCGTTGCCGTCGAAAAGCACGCGCACATAGCGGTTGAAAGAATTGTAGTTGTTCTTGTCTGGCACAACGGCCGCGAAGTCGCCGTTCGCGTCGGTAACATACTTCTCCCTGAGGACTTGCAAGCGTCCGCCCTTCTCAGGATAACCCCACAGCTCCACCGTCGCGCCCTTTACTGGCTCGCCAGACTCCGCAAGGTAGACGGTTCCCTTAAACTCTCCGTTACCAGTCCTCATCGCAAGCGCAAGCGATGTCACGGTGACATATTCTGCAAAGAGTGGAAGCTTGTCCGCGCCAAACTTCTCGTTTGCCGCGGCGTAGAGGACATAGTGCCCTGGCTTGAGATCGCTCGGCACAGGGAGCATAAACGACTGCTCCTCGTAGCCGGATTTAAGCGGCAGCACTTCCTTCCATTCCTTCGCTGGCGTACGCTTCAAGTATTTGTCTTGTGTTGCCGATCTGGATGTTGAATTGTGAATCTCCGAGCCCATCGAAAGGTCGGACACGAGATCGTCAAACGACACGGAAACAAGCCGAAAATGAACTTCGCTTAAGTTCTCGACCTCAACCGTGATTTCAGGCCACGGCGCACACCAGTTGCGTTCAACGTCAACCGATAGCGTAGGCATCTCAATCTCTGCAACGATATTGGCGCACATCTTGCCGCCTGGCGAATCAGGATATTTCTTGGCATAAATTGCGGCAAGATCATGTGCTGCGACGAGATCTGGCTTGGTGCTTTGCCGCATGAGATCGGCTCTTTTCGCGGCGGCGATTGCAACCACTTCAGTCTTGCCGTCGTATTCCTTGATAAACCCGTCGAGGAACTTTTCAAATGCGGCATCACACTCCTTTTCCGGCTTTTCGTCAAAGGACTGAATGTATTCGGCGCGGTCGATCTCGGCAAAGGCGCGAGCATCTACGTTTCCGTCGGCAATGTGGAACGCTATGAGCGCATCATAAAGCGCAATGCCCTTTTCGAGAGTCCAGTCGGGGAAAATCCACCAGTAAAATGGCACGGCGTCGCGCACGGCAAAGTCGAAGAGCGTGGGACCATAAGACTCGGGGTAGTTGCCAGGATCAAAGAGCGCTGTCCAATCCGCGAGTTTCTGGTTCTTCAGCTCGTCGGAAAAGGCAAACACCTTCTCAAATTGCGATTCAAGGGTAGATTCGATCTTCTCCGGCGACCACGGCGGCATCTTGTCCTTCGCCGCGTCATCGTCGAGCTTCGTCGGCGCCTTGCCACCCAAGCGCCAGCGGAGCGAATTGTCGCGGTAGGTATGGGCAAGGTGGAGCTGGAGAACTGCCTGGAGCGGCGCAGGCTTCGCGTCAACAGACGCGGCAAAGGCGGGCAGCCAGTCGGCTGTCTGTTCATCCGTAAACTCCTCCATTGCCCGCTCGCGGACGAGAAACGCCCGCGCCGCCTCCGGCCAGCGCTGCGCAGCCGTGGCCTCGCGCTCGATTTCCTCTACCTTGTTTGTTACTGTGCGCGGAAGGCCCTTCCTCTGCGCCTCTGCGACCTCTTCCCAGGCCTTTTCGAAGTCATATTCACCCATGGCAGCTCCATTCAGCGCGACGGCTACGACAAGTGCAGCGACAATACGCGCGATTCCCCTTCGGACAGAAATTTCTTTCATGTCCGCATTATAGACAAAATTCCGCCGCTATGCAACGGCAAAAAACTGCTAAAGCGCCAGCAGCTCTTCGCGAAGAAGCTTGCAAGCAAGGGCCGTCGAGCGGCCAGTCGGATCGAGTGCGGGAGAGAGCTCCACGTTGTCGAGAGCGACCACATTCAGGTTCTCGCAGATCTGGCGCAAGTCGCCGAGAAGCTGAAGGAACTTGAACCCGCCCGCCTCCTGCGTTCCTGTGCCGGGAAATTCGGAAGGATCTAGGACGTCGAGATCGACCGTCAGGTAGACTGGCACATCGGAACCGATTTTCTTGATGACCTCCGGGAGCGTACCGTCCGAGAAAAGCTCTGTCGTGACATGTCCGTCCTTCATGAACTGCCGCTCGTCGCGCGTTCCAGAGCGTATACCGAACTGAAATATCCGCCCATCGCCGAGGATGTCGTGGCACCGCCTGAGGACGCACGCGTGCGAGAGCTGGACGCCGAGATAGTCCTCGCGCAAATCCGCGTGCGCGTCGAAATGGACTATATGCAAGTTAGGGTACCGCTTCGCTACGGCGCGTACGCTGCCAAGGGTAACGAGATGCTCGCCGCCAAGCAGAAACGGAATCTTCCCTGCGTCAAGGATCTCCGAAGCGCGCGATTCGATCATGTCGAGGGCGGTGTCAGGCGCGCCAAACGGAAGCTCAAGGTCGCCCGAGTCGAAGACGGAAGCCTCTTCGGCAAGGTCGCGGTCCTGAAGCATCGAATAAGTCTCTATGCCAAACGACTCAGTGCGCATCGCGGCAGGCCCGAAGCGCGTGCCCGGGCGGAAGCTCGTCGTGGAATCATACGGCGCGCCGAAAAGGACGACCTTCGCGTCGTCAAACGGCTTGTCGCACCCGATGAACTGATTTAGCTGTGGTTCCATGGCATCAGCCGCGATGCGGCTCCTCGTCCCTCAGGATGTCGAGAACGTAGTTAGGAAGAGCGAACGCGCCGCGGTGAAGCGCGGTGTTGTAGTAGCGCGTAGGGATTCGCAGTCTGTTCCACCGCGCCTCGTCAAGATTGCCGATGGGGTGGTACTTCTTAGACGCGAAGCCGAAGAGCCAGTGACCAGAAGGATAGCTCGGGATGTGCGCCTGGTAGACGGTGGAAACCTTGAACTCCATCGCTATGTGCCTGTGAGCGTCGCGAACCGACTTCTGGTGCGCAGCGTAGAATGGCGACTCGTGCTGGTTGATGAGGATGCCGTCCTCGCGCAGCGCCTTGAAGCAAGTGCCGTAGAACTCGCGCGTGAAAAGGCCTTCGGCAGGGCCGTAGGGATCGGACGAATCGACTATCACGAGGTCGTATTCGTCCTTCTTGCCGCGGACATACCTTAGCCCTTCCTCGAACCAAACCGAGACGCGCTTGTCCTTCAGCTTCGAAGAGACGAAGGGAAGAAACTTCTTGGAAAGAAGCACCACGTCCTTGTCGACTTCGACGAGGTCGATCGACTCGATGGAGCGGTACTTCGTGAGCTCGCGTACCGTGCCGCCGTCGCCGCCGCCGATCACGAGGACGTTCCGCACTCGCGGATGAACGGCCATCGGCACGTGAGCGAGCATCTCGTGGTAGATGAACTCGTCCTTCTCGGTGATCATGAGACCGCCATCAAGGACGAGCACGCGCCCATAGGCGGGAGTGTCGAGGATGTCAATCTGCTGGACAGCGCTTCTCTTCGAAGCGATCTGCTCGATCGTCTTCATTGAAAAGCGCACGTCCTTCGTGTGTTCGTCGGTATACCAGAGTTCAGTCTGCATAAAAGAAAGTTGAAAAGTTGAAAGGTTGAAAAGTTGAAAGGTTAGTGGAAGTTAAGAGTTGAAAAGTTGAAAGGTTAGTGGAAGTTAAGAGTTGAAAAGTTGAAAGGTTAGTGGAAGAGTTGGTCATGTTCGATGAGGATGTTTACATTCCTGCTTGACGTAGTCAATAGAATGTTCGGAATCGACAATAGACTTGATTAGATTGTATACTGTCGCCGACACGAGCTTTGCAGCGCTATACAGCTCGTCGAACTCCTCCGCCGTTATATACCCAAGGTCACTTGCATGGTGAAGTAGAGAAGATACCTCTGCCGCAGAACCTTTTGAAATCCAAAGGAATTTGACGAAGTCGCGATTCCCCCTGCGCTCAAAACCCTCAGCAATATTCGCGCAGACCGAGACTGCCGCACGGCGAATTTGGTCGCGAAAGCCGAAATCCCGTGCCATCTCACCGGTGGAAGAGATGCGATAGACAGCCAAGACAAGTTCCCGACCCTTTTGCCAGGCAACTATGTCCTCATATCGACTAAACGCAGCCATCCCGCCCTTTCAACCTTTCAACCTTTCAACTCTTCAACTTTTCAACTCTTCAACTTTTCAACCTTTCAACTTTTCAACCTTTCAACCTTTCAACTTTTCAACCTTTCAACTTACATCAACACGTTGATGTAGTCGAGGTTCATGTCCTCGGTACCGGTCATGAAGCAGCCCTTCTCCTTCGCGAAGAGGATGTGCGCGAGGACGTCGGCCGTGATTCGCTCGCCAGGCGCGACGATCGGGATCCCCGGCGGATAGCTCATCACGAACTCTCCAGCGACAAGTCCCGTAGACTCACGCATGGGAACGCGACGCTTCTTCGCGTAGAACGCCTCCTGCGGCGGCATCACGATTTCGGGGTCGATGTATTCGTGGTCAAAAAGTCCAATGGGGCTCTTCTCTCGCAGACGCTTGATCTCCTCGAGCGCGGAAATAAGGCGCTCGATGTCCATCATGCGGTCGCCGCACGAGATGATCGCAAGGAGGTTACCGATGTCACCGAACTCAATCTGTATGCCGTAGTCGTCGCGCAAGTAGTCGTAGACCTCAATGCCGGCAAGACCGATGTCGCGAGTATGCACGGAAAGCTTTGTGCGGTCAAACGCAAAGACCGTGTCGCCGTCGACGAGTTCAGGGCCAAATGCATAGTAGCCGCCGAGGGCGTTTATCTCCTCGCGCGCATAGTCGGCGAAATCCATCGTCTTCTGGTACATCGCACGACCCTTGAAAAAAAGGTTCCTGCGGGCGATGTCGAGCGACGAGAGAAGAAGATAAGAAGCGGAAGTCGACTGCGTGAGCGTGATGACCTGGCGCACGTAGTCTGGATTGACAGGCCTACGCGTCAGCAGGATGGAGCTTTGCGTAAGCGAGCCGCCTGTCTTGTGGATGGACGCTGCCGCCATGTCGCACCCGGCTGCCATCGCGGAGATGGGCAGGTCCTCGTGGAAGTAGAAATGCGTACCGTGCGCCTCGTCTGCGAGGACGAGCATGCCCGCCTTGTGCGCGATTTCGACGATGCGCTTAAGGTCAGAGCAGATGCCGTAGTAAGTCGGGTTGTTGACGAGAATCGCCTTTGCCGACGGATGGGCGGCTATCGCCTTCTCGACGTCGGTGACGCTCATGCCGAGCGGAATGCCGAGACGGCGGTTGATGCCGGGGTTGACGTAAATCGGCACCGCGCCGCAGACGACGAGTGCGTTGATGGCGCTCCTATGTACGTTGCGCGGCAGGATTATCTCGTCGCCGACGGAGCAGGTCGACATTATCATCGCCTGCACCGCCGAAGTGGTTCCGTTCACCATGAAGAACGCATCGTCCGCGCCGAAGGCCTCGGCCGCGAGCTGCTGCGCTTCCTTTATGACGGAGACTGGATGTCCGAGGTTGTCGAGCGGCTTCATCGAGTTGACGTCCATGGCGAGAGCCCGCTCGCCAAGGTATTCCGTCAACTCTGGGTTGCCTCGCCCGCTCTTGTGCGCGGGCACGTCGAAGTGCGCAAGCCGGTTTATGCGCTGGCGGTCGAGAGCATCCGCCAGCGGAGTTTGCCGCTGGCGGACTTTCAGTTCGTCTACCGCCCCCCCGGACGAGTTTCTTGCCATCTACTTACTTGAAGTAGCGGTTGTAGAGACCCTGGAACGCCTTGCCGTGGCGCGCCTCGTCCTTCGCCATCTCGTGGACGGTGTCGTGGATCGCGTCGTAGCCGAGCTCCTTCGCGCGCTTGGCGATGGCGAGCTTGCCGGCAGTCGCGCCGCACTCGGCCTCCATGCGGCGACGGAGGTTCTCCTTGGTGGAGTCCGTCACGATGTCGATCGTCTTGCCGAGGAGCTCGGCGAACTTAGCGGCGTGCTCGGCCTCCTCGAACGCGATGCGCTTGTAGGCCTCGGCGACCTCGGGATAGCCCTCGCGGTCGGCCTGGCGCGACATGGCGAGATACATGCCGACTTCGCAGCACTCGCCGTTGAAATGGTCCTTGAGACCCTGCGTGACCTCGGCATCATCGACGATGCCGTCACCGACATGATGCTCTGCGACGAACTCAAGGCCGCCGCCCTGCTTCAGGAACTTCGCTCCCGGAACGCCGCACTGGGGGCACTTCTCCGGAGGATTCTCGCCTTCGTACACATACCCGCAAACGGGGCAAACCCACTTAGCCATGTCTTTGTCTCCTTTTAGTTGTTGTTGATGTTGTGAACTTTACCACATTTCAGCCGTCCGTGTCAATCCTGCCGTCAGGCGTCGGGCCAAAGCTCGTGCGCCATCTCCCTCAGTTTGTACTTCTGTATCTTCTGCGACGCCGTCATCGGGAAGATATCAAGGAAATGCACATACTTCGGGATCTTGAACCACGAGATCTTGTCCTTGCAGAACGCCTGCACATCCTCGGGCTTGAGCTCCACGCCGTCAGCAGGGATCACAAACGCCGCCGGCTGCTCGCCATACTTCTTCGAGGGGCAGCCAACGACCGCGACATCTTTGACGCCGGGCATCGTGCCGAGGAAGTCCTCGACTTCCTTGGGGCTTATGTTCTCGCCGCCGCGGATGATGAGGTCTTTGAGGCGTCCGGTGATGTAATAGTAGCCGTCCTTGTCCATGCGGCCAATGTCGCCGGAATGGAGCCACCCGTTCTTGTCGATGCACTTCGCCGTCTGCTCGGGCATCTTGTAGTAGCCCTTCATGTTGTTGAAGCCACGGCAGCAGATCTCGCCGTCGGTATCGAGCGGAGCGATTTCGCCAGTCTCGGGGTCGATGATCGCAACCTCGACGCCGGGAAGCGCCTGACCGATCGTCTGGCACTTGCGCTCAATCGAGGGTTCGAAATAGCGCGTCATCGTCATCACGGGACCCGACTCGGTGAGTCCGTACGGGTTCGTGATCTCCTTCATGAACATGCGGTCCTGCGCCTGCTGCATGCGATGGACAGGGCACGCCGAACCCGACATGATGCCGGTCCTGAGCGACGAGAAGTTGAACTCCTTGAAGCGCGGATGGTCAAGCATCGCGATATACATCGTAGGAACGCCGTATGTCGCAGTGCACTTCTCGCGCTCAATCGACTTCATAACGAGAAGCGGATCGAACTTCTCGAGGAACACCATCGTGGAGCCGTGGTTGACGCAGCTCATCACGCCGAGGACACAGCCGAAGCAGTGGAAGAGCGGCACTGGGATGCAAACGCGGTCGCGCGAGGAGAGATTCTGGCACGCGCCGATCCAGAAGCCGTCGTTCGCGATGTTGCGGTGGGTGAGCTGCACGCCCTTCGGGAAGCCAGTCGTGCCGCTCGTGTACTGCATGTTCACGACGTCGTTCACGTCGCACTCCGCCTGACGCGCGATATATTCCTCCTGCGTCACCTCGCACGCGAGCGACTTCACCTCGTTGAGCGAGTACATGCCGCGGTGCTTCTTCGGCCCCAAGTAGAACATCCGCTTGAGGTGCGGGTACTTCGCGCTCTTGAGGGCGCCACGCGGGCACTCCTTGAGCTCGGGGATAAGCGAGTTGATGACTTCGATGTAGTCGCAATCGCGGTAGCCGTCGATCACGAACAGGTTCTCGGCGTCCGACTGCTTGAGCGCGAAGTCGATTTCCTGGCTCTTGTAGTTGATGTTGAGCGGCAGGAGTATCGCGCCGATCTTCGCCGTCGCGAACATGAGGACGACCCAGTGGGGGACGTTCGTCGCCCAGAGCGCGACCTTTTCTCCGCGCTTCACGCCGAGCGCCATAAGCCCCTTCGCGACGTAGTCGACTTCCTCGGAGAACTCGAACCACGTGAGGCGGTAGTCGCGGTCAGCATAGACCACCGCATCGTTCTCGCCGCAGCGCGCGACCGTCTGGTCGAGAAGCTGGCCGAGGGTGTATTCGCGCGTGATAGGCAGGTTGTGCCACGGAACGCCCGTCGAGACGGACTGAGTGAACGGCGCCTTGCGCGGCGCTGTTCCAAATGGATCTGTCAGCTTGAACATAAGAGTTGAAAAGTTAAAAAGTTGAAAAGTTGAATAGTTGAATAGTTGAATAGTTGAAGAGTTGAAGAGTTAAAAAGTTGAATAGTTGGACAGTTGGTCGATCGAGGGCTGAAGTCGCAGCTTTAACCTTTCAACCTTTCAACTTTTCAACCTTTCAACTTTTCCCTCACACCGGAATGAACACGATGCCGTAGATAGACGCGGGCTTGCCGCCGATCGCCCTGAGCCCGTGGTTGACGCACGAGTTGTAGTAGGCCGTGTCGCCCGCCTTCAGGACCGTCTTGTCGGGGCCGTAGGTGAGCTCGACTTCGCCGGAGATGCAGATGATGAGCTCCTCGCCCTCGTGGTGCTGCACCGCGTCAACGCCGTCGGCTGCAAATTCGATGCGGAACGGATCCATGTGCCTGTCGGGCTTGCCGAGCGCGAGCGAGTGGCTTGCATAGCCGAGGACGTTCATCCCCTCACCCGCGACCTTGTTCGCCTCGATGTCGTCGGCGCGGGTGATGATCGGGTCGGGCTTGAACTGGTCGTCCATGAACGTGCCGATCCTGAGGCCAAGGGCGCGGGAGAGCTTTACGAGGACGCCGAGCGCGGGCATTACCTCGCCCTTCTCGATCGCGTTGATGACCTTTTCCTCGACGCCGGACTTCTGGGAGAGGTCCCAGATGCTCCAGCCGTGGTTCTCGCGGTACATCTGTATCCGCTTGCCTGCCTTGTTTTCCTTGCTGCTCATGTTGCCTTTCGTTTTTCCGGTCCAGAATGTTCTGTCATTGACGAAAAAGCGGACCGCCCTTTTCCGCGATCCGCTTTTCTCGTGCTTCTTGAGTTGGCCCCTTTCGATCAAACACTGGCCGCCTCAGCGGATCTGCACCCGTTAAGGAGAAGGCTAAGTCGAAGAAGGACAAACTTGTTCATTGACGCGGTATTATACCAAAAATTTTCTGTCGTGTGCGCATGGATATGAAAAAAATCTTTTGGGGTCAGGCGTCAGGAGTCAGGAGTCAGGAGTCAGGGGTCAGGAGTTGGAGTCCAGAGTTGGAGTTGGAGAGCGGTGGGTGAGATTTTAGTTTGAGTCAGGGGAGGAGGAGGCGGAGCGAAGGTCCGAGCGAGGGGATTCGGCGTATTCGCCGAGGGCTCCCCGAGGAGGAGCCTTCGGACGCCGCCGAGCAACGCGAACTTGAGAATTTCTTAATACCGCCTGACGCCCTCTAAACGCTGGCGCGCCTTCGGGGAGAGCGTCTTGTAGCCAAACCTACGCGCCGTCTCGCGATAAAGCGTATCGGGCTCGCAGGCACCAAGGTCCTTCTCCACCTCGGCCATCTTCGCACGAAGCTCGTCATTCGACACTTTGTCAAGGTCTGTGCGCGGCACTTCCGCCGCGGACGCGGAGCGGCGACGCGGGAACGTCACCTCAGGCGTGAACTTCGGAACGGGAAGAACCCCGTCTGGCGAACGCTTGATCTCCTCAAGCTCCTTGAGAAGCCGCTCTTCGCCGCGCGCGCGGTCAAGAGCCCAGTCCGCAGACCACACGTGGACGGTGTTCCACCCGAGCGAACGGAGAACAGATCCCCTCAGTTCGTCGCGGTCGCGCACCGTTAGCGCGGACGCGTAAGAGTCGCCATCGCACTCAACCGCCGCGAGATAGCCGTCCTTGCGCGAAGGATCCTTGACGCCAACATCAACTCGGAAGCCGGAACAGCCGACATCTCGCTCGACGGTGAAGCCGTGCTCGGAAAGGAACGAAGCTACCTCGTCGGCAAAGCGGTCGCGCCGCCTTTCCGCTGCGTCCGCGGCCGAGGCGATTTCGCCGCGCTCCGCGTACTCGAGGAACGCCTTCAGGTGCGCGGCGCCAACTGCCTGCGTGCGCGAAAGGTCGATCTCCGCGCCCTTGCACGACGCGAAAACCACGACCTGCTCTTTCGCGCGCGTGACCGCGACGTTGAGGCGGCGCTCGCCGCCGGAGCGGTTGAGCGGGCCGAAGTTCATGAGAAACTTGCCGTCCGGGCCCTTCGCGTAGCCGACGGAGAAGAGTATGACGTCGCGCTCGTCGCCCTGCACGTTTTCGAGGTTCTTCACGAAGAACGGCTCCTCGCCGTCGTCAGTGAAGTAGTCCTCGTACTTCGGGTTCGCCGCGCGGCGTTCTTCGAAGATGTCTTCTATAAGGTTCTTCTGCGCCATCGAGAAAGTGACGACACCAGCGCTGCGGCGCTTCTGCGAGGGATCTGCGAGACGTGAGAACACGTAATCGACAAGTGCCTCGGCCTCTGCCCTGTTTGTGCGGCTCGCCTTCGCGTCGTACACGCCGTTCTCGACAAAGTGCCACGCGACGCCGAGACGCGGCGTCGTCTTCGCGGCGGGGAAAGTGCAGAGCCGGTCGCCGTAGTAGTGGTGGTTCGAGAACGCGATAAGCGACTCGTGGCGGCTCCTGTAGTGCCAGCTAAGGTAAGCGGAGCTGAGCCCAGCGGCAAGGCACTCGTCGAGGATGCTCTCGAGATCCTCGTTCCCTTCCTCGTCCTCCTCTCCCGTCTCGCCCTTCTGGAAGAAGTTCGTCGGCGGCATCTGCTTCGGGTCTCCCACCACGACGCACTGCTTCGCGCGCGCGATGACGCCGATCGCGTCCCACACCGGGATCTGCGACGCCTCGTCGAAGACAACCAAGTCAAAGGTAGATTCCGCAGGGAGATACTGCGCGACCGACAAGGGGCTCATAAGGAAGCACGGCTTTATGCGCCCGATGATTCCGCGCGCCTCCGCGAGCAGGCGGCGTATCGGCTTTTGGCGCGCCTTCTTCGCGCACTCGCGGCGAACGATTCCAAGTTCGCATCCGTCGGGGCAGTCGCCGAGACGCCCAGACGGAAGAAGCGCCGCAAGCCTTGCGCGAACCGCGTGCTTCACGAGCTCTGCATATTCCGCGTCGAGGCGACGGAACTCGATTATCTGCTCTTCGCGCTTAAGCCCCGCAAACGAGGCAAGCGCAGATTCGGTGCGAAGTATCTCGCAGAGCGTCGCCGACGCGAGCGAACGGTCGAACGATTCGCCCGCCTGCTCGGGATCGACATCGCCAGAGGCAAGCGCCGTCGCGAAGCCAAGGCCGATCCTCTTCGCGACTTCGCCGGCAGACTCGCGGTAGCGCATGACGCCGCGAGACTCCCCCATAGCCGCGATTGCGGCGTCGAGCTTCGCGGCAAATGCGCCGCCAAAGCCCTCGAAGCGGCCAACTAGCCCGGGGCCGAACCTAAGCGCGCCGCCTCCGCCGAACAGCACGGACATTCCTCGCGCAAAGCATCCCTTGGCGCGGAGCGCGGCAAGTTTGCCGCGCATCTCTTCCTCAGCGCCGGGATTCCACGCGAAGGTCGCGACAGGCACGAGGGCCTTTACGGCGTCTGCCGTCGTGCCGCGCCAATCCGCCGCGGCGCGCAGGACAAGCTCGCGGATGTCGGAGACGTCTTTCTCGCTCCAGTCGCAGATCTTGCCGCCGGCGAGCGGGAAAGTCTTTGCGCCGCCGGCAATCTTCTCCGCGAAGCAGTCGTAGGCGGTTAGCCCGTTGTTCTGACGCTTGTGAAGCGCGGCAATCGGCGCATCAAGGGCGGAGCGGTAGTTGGAAATCTGGTCGACCGTCTTCTGCCACTCGTTCGGAGTGCCCTTGTCGATGTAGTCAAGCGCCTCCTTGAACTGGGCGAGGACTTCGGTCTTGCCCGACTTGTTCGAGTGGAGCTCGAGGCAGAACGGCTTTAGGCCGACCGACGAGAGACGGCGGTGGACAACGTCGAGAGCGGCCTTCTTCTCGGAGACGAAGAGCACCCTGCGACCAAGCGCGAGGTTGTGGGCGATGAGGTTGGTGATCGTCTGCGACTTGCCGGTGCCGGGCGGCCCGTGTAGGACAAACGACTTGCCCATCGCGGAATAGAGAACGGCCGCAAGCTGCGAGGAGTCTGCGGAAAGCGGAGTGAACAGCTCGCCGTACTTGATGTGCGCGCCGACTTCCTCGGGCGGAAACACCTCGACGCCGTCGTCGTAGTCTCCGCCGCCTTTCATAAGGTGCGAGACGAAAGGATGGCTGCCAAGCTGGTCGGCGCGGGCGGTAAGATCCTTCCACATCACGAACTTGCCGAACGAGAAGTTGCCTATCGCGGCAGCCTCCTCGACATCCCAGCCATCCATGCCCTTCACCGCCTCGCGGAAAGTGGCGAAGACCTTTGCGACGTCTACTCCGGAGTCGTCTTCGGGAAGAGGGTCGAGCCCCGAGACGGAAATCCCGAACTCCGCGCGGAGAAACTCGACGAGCGTCGCATTGAGCATCGTGTCGTCGTCGAGGCGGGAGACCGTATATCCCTCGCGAACGTTCTTCCGCGTCATCTGCACGGGCATCAGGAGAATTGGAGCGCGGCATTCCTTGGTGTTCGCACCCTTCGGCCGCCACCGCAAGAAGCCGAGCGCCAAGTAAAGCGCGTTTACGCCGCTTTCCTCAAGGTCGGTCTTCGCAAGGCGGAATATCTCCTTGAGGCGGCGCAGCATGTCATCTGACGCGAGCGTCGAGCGGAGTGCGCCTGCGGAGCGCGACTGTGAGTCGGACGGCTCCACGGCGACGGCCTGGTCGGCCGAAAGCCGGTCTTCAAGCGATGCCACGTCGTCAACGGCGAGGGGCAGTATCTGCTTCGAATCGCGTGCATTGAGCAGGCGGTTGCGAAGCGAGAGATCAAGCAGCTTCTGCGTCCAGCGGACGACCCTGTTCTTGCTATTGTCTTCCATTGGCATACATTATACCATAAAGGCACCAATTCGGCATTTGTGGTATACTATCCGCCGTCGGAGGACACCATGGCAGATCTATCGGACGAAATCAACATCTTCATGCGCGTACTTGAGCTCATCGGCGCCTTTGCTGGCGCGATCTCGGGCGTACGGCTCGCAAGCGTAAAGCGCTTTGACTGGTTCGGCGCGAGCGTAATCGGCTTCATCACCGCGGCAGGCGGCGGAACGTTGCGCGACGTACTGCTGCGCGTCGAGCCCTTCTGGATGTCAGATCCGTCCTACGTCATCGTATCCGCCCTCGCGGTAGTCTCGATCGGACTCTTCGGGCGGCGCTTCATCAGCGGGCAGATTACGTGGTTCATCTTCGACACAATCTCGATTTCGCTCTTCATGATGATCGGGCTCCACAAAGCGATAATGCACAGCTACCAGCCGTGGTGCGCAATCATCCTCGGCGTTGTGACAGCCGTCGCCGGCGGCATCCTGCGCGACATCTGCATCAACGAAGTTCCTCTCATCTTCCGCAAAGAGCTCTACGCCCTCGCCTGCGCGGCGGGCGGAGTGCTCTACTTCCTGCTGCCGTGCGTCGGCGTCGAGAGCATCTATGTCCGCAACATCGCGGGTCTTGCGCTCATCTTCGTGATCCGCGCGCTCGCAATCAAGTACCACCTCGGCGTCCCGGTCCTAACCGGGCACGGCACCACCTTCCACCACAGCCACAAAAAGCACGGTTCCGGTCAATCGTAGCGGGAGAGGTGCTTTTCGAGAAGCGGCGCGAGGCGCGTCTCGAGCCAGGGGACGACCTTCCACCAGTCGCGGAGCTCGAGGTATTCGCCGACAGGACCTGGCTGGCCGGGCTTCACGCCGTACTCGCACTTTAGCATTATGTTCCGCGCAGTCGCCTCGCTCGAGACAAACTCCATGACCTGCACCTTATAGCCAAGAATACGCAGGATCATTGCGCGGAACGCGTCCGTCAAAATGTCACACATACGCTCGCGCAGTATGCCCTGGCGAAGAAGCCCAGCAAACGGCTTCGACGACTGAGGGCCAATCGTCTTCTGGAGCTCGTGCTGGCAGCACGGCGCGGAAAGGATGTACCGCGCATGCATCTCTACGCCCTTCGCGATCGATTCGTCTGTCGCCGTGTCGCAGGCGTGAAGCGAGACGACGAGATCGATGCTCTCGGCATTGTACGCGCCGATGTCTGCCTCGATGAACTCCACCCTGTCCGCAACATCAAGCTTCTCCGCCATCTTTCGCGCCGACTCGATGACATCGGCACGCCTGTCAACGCCAACGACCTTCGCATCGGAGTAGCCAAGCACATGAACGAGGTAAAAGTAGAGCGCGACCGTAAGATACGCCTTGCCGTAGCCGAAGTCCACTGCGGTAAAAACGGTGCTTGGCGCTTTCGCGCACGGGGCGACAACTTCGCCAACGACCTTGAGAAACTCGTTTACCTGGTCGTACTTGCCGCGCATCGACGCACGTATGCGACCATCGCCGTCGGCAAGCCCCGCGGCCTTTAGATACGCGGCAGAATCGAATTGCGCGAGCGGAAGGTTCTTCACCCTGTCGTGCGGCTTCACCGTCGCCTCGCGCTCGACGCCCGAGGAGCGAGAGACGAGCACATGGCCCTTCTTCGTGACGCGGACATGGAGATCTCCAGTCGCGGTGATGAGGTGGAGTTCCCTCGCGCCCTTCTGCGCGATGATTTCCTCGACGCCCTCTGCAGCGCCATTCGCATCGAAGTTCTTCACCTGGACGTCGCGCCCCTCGGCCATCTCGGCCTGGTACTTGCGCTCGCCACCGATTTCTACTGGCCTAAGCGAAATCCTGAAACGTCCGCCGCCGCGGCGCACCGACTGGACGAGCTTGATGAAGCCCTCGCCGAGCGTGCGGGAGCGGATCTCTTCCTTGAGCGAATCTTCGAGTTCGTACTTTTCCATGATTCTATTCTCCCGCGACGCGCTTCAAAAGCCGCTCCCACTCGGAAAGCACGCTCTCGCGCGAATACCGCTCCTCACAATAGGCATGCGCCTTCTCGCCCATCTTAGCGCGAAGACCGCCGTCCGACATGAGCCGCGCGAGCGCGGAAGAATACGCCTCTGCCGTCGGCGCGGAGACAAGTCCCGTCTCGCCGTCAAGCACCATGTCGCGCACACCTGGGAGCTTCTTCTGCGCGACGACGGGGAGCGAGAACTTCGCTGCCTCGAGAACGGCGAGCGGGAAACCTTCGAGTGTAGACGGAAAGGCGACAAAAGCGGCCCTCGCGTACTCTGCTGCCATGTCTTCCGCATGGCCCGCAAACTCGACACTGCCATCTACGCCAAGACGGCATGCAAGCCGGCGGCAACTATCCGCGACAGGCGTATCGGTGCGCCCGAGGAGACGCACGCGCCAATCTGGGAAGTCCGCTGCGACTGCCGCGAAGGCGCGGATCAGGAGAGACTGGTTCTTGACGCGGTTGACAACTGCGGCAGGACACAGGACAAGCTTTTCCTCATGGCGAGGAACTGGCTCTATCTCGGTGTAGTTGCCGATGGTCACGACGGCTGGATGTGGTGCGAGGCCCCTAAACTCGCTTTCGTAGTCACGGCAGAGAACCTGCACTGCATCGAACTTGTCGAACGCCTTCCGTATCGCGCGATTGCGAAAAGGATGTTTCCACTTGAAAAAGCCATGTGGCGCAAGATGCAGCTGGAGAACGACTGGCGCGCGTCCTGTCCTTTCTAAGTATCCAGCACTGTCGAGATCGACGGCCTCGTTCGACCCTGTGGCGACAAAGGCGTCCCATTTCTCCCCGAGCGCCGCGGCAAGTCCGCCGCGCTCCACAAGACGCACCGCATGCCCGCGTGCCGACATCGCGGCGGCAAAGTTCTTCACCGCCTTGTCTGCACCCCTTCCAACGGAGAGGCTGTCCTTGTATACGCAGAGTCTCACAGGGCTATTATAGCAAATCGGCGTCACGCTGCGCTACCGTGCAACTACAGTCGGCCTAACGCCGCACCAACGCACGCAGTTCGCCGATGGAGCGAACGCGGTCGGCCTCCAGCGCCTGCGCGTCGAGTTCGCCGACATCTACATGTGGCGCTTCGCCGTTCCTGAAGCCGCCAATGTCCTGGACACGTCCTCCAAGACCATATCGGCGACAGAAGTCAACGAGGCGGGAGGCGTTGGACTTCGGATCGGACACATCGCCGAGCGCGGCAAATGGACGACGGAAAATCGCCGCAAACTGGAGCCCATGGAAGGAATCCGTCACCACTGCGTCGGAATCGGCGATTTCGCGAACAAAGGCAAAAGGATCGGCGTCGACGAACGGAACGACTTCATTCGGGAAAGCAAGCTTCGGCAGCGGACCTGCGCTCATCAACCGAACGGGAACGCCACGCATACGGGAAAACGCGGCAAGGGCGTCTACATCGGCCTGCGATACCGTGCGCACCCAGTACGCGGCGACATGCGGACCTTCCGCGGCAGATGCGCCGCGTGCAACGGCATCGCGCCATTCCTCTGCCGTCAGCAGCATGGTGGGATCGAGTACGACAGGCGGACGCACCGAGAGAAGCGACTCGCATATCGCGGCACCCGTCTCCTCGCGCACGGTAATTCGGCGAAAACGCCCAAGCGCCGCGGCATATTCGCCGCGGCAGGCCTCGGGAAGTTCCGAGACACCGAACGACGCGGCGTATGCGACGCGATCCTGCCCGTCGCGCAGGTCGGTCGCAAGATACTGGTTTCGCCCGAAGTCGGCGTTGAGCCCTGGGTTCCAGACCTGGTCGCTGCCCACCACCACGGTAGAATACTGCGGCAGCGCAGCAAGCTCCTCCGGGCGCACGAGGATGCGCGGCGTCGGCTTGATGAACTCGTCGATAAGCCGCACCGTCATAGTGCGCCTAAGCTCGAAGAGGTCGGGCCTAAAGTAGCGCGCGGCAAATTTGCGGCGGTTGATCCAACGCTGAAACCACGGAGTCGCGGGATTCGATATCTTCCCGAGGAGGTGCGTGTCACGCGGGTCCATCCTGTGGTTGATCACGTCAACCGCATCTTCGCCAAGCATGCCGCGCAACGTCCGGGCAAGCGCGAAGGCCTGGAGGACGGCACCGTAGTTCGTGCAGCGGAAGATCGTGTAGAGTGCGGTCTTCATTTCAGAGAAGATCAAGTCATCTGCTGCATTTCGCAGAGCTTGCTGTAGACGCCGTTCTTCGCGATCAGTTCGTCGTGCGTGCCGCGCTCAACGATCTTCCCTCCGTCCATGACGAGGATGAGGTCCGCGTGGCGAATCGTGGAAAGGCGATGCGCTATCGCGAAAGTCGTGCGATTCGCCATGAGTTTCTCGAGCGCGTCCTGGACGAGCCGTTCGGTGACGGTGTCGAGTGCGCTCGTAGCCTCGTCGAGGATGAGAATCGGAGGGTTCTTGAGTATCGCGCGCGCAATTGCGATTCGCTGGCGCTCGCCGCCGGAAAGCGCGAAACCCTTTTCGCCGACAATGCGGTCGTATCCGTCGGGCTGGGAAACTATGAAGTCATGGGCGTTTGCGAGCTTGGCGGCCGCAACGACCTGCTCGTGGGTTGCATCGAACGAGCCATAGCGGATGTTGTTCTCGATCGTGTCGTTGAAGAGGAGCGTTTCCTGCATTACGGCGCCAACGAGATGTCGCAGATCGCCAATGTCGACTTCGCGGAGATCCGTTCCGTCGATCGACACGCGCCCCGACTGCGGATCGTAGAAACGCGCAAGGAGTCCGCTCATCGTCGACTTTCCAGAGCCCGTCCCTCCAACGACCGCGACCATCTTGCCGCGCGGCACCTCGAACGAGGCGTGCGAAACGGCGTCACGGTCTGCGGTGTCGTAGCGGAAGGTAACGTCGTCGAAAACGATCTTGTCGTCAAACGACGACTTGCGCACGGGATTCGGGGCCTCGGGCAGCTCCATGTGCATGTCGAGCAAGGAGTAGATTCGGCTGAGGGCGGCAAGCGAGTTTTCGATCTGCACCTGCAGCTTCGAGAGCTGCTTCACGGGTTTGTAGATAATTAGCAACGGCGCGAGCATCGGAACGACGTCCGATATCTTGATGCCCTTGATGAAGCACCAAACCACGAAGCCGCAGAGGAGCAGGATTCCCACCGTCTCAACCGTCGGGCCCACCATGAGCCCGAGGCGTAGCGCGCGCATCGTGGACTTCAGCATGTAGCGGTTCGTCTTGGCGAACTGGACGTTCTCGTGCTCCTCGGTGTGATAGCTCTTCACGACACGGATGCACGTAAGTATCTCGTGTATCTTGGCGCCTATCATTGACGCGCGCTCAAGCGTCTTCCTTGCCCATTTCTTAATCTTGCGTCCGAGCATTTGTACCGGGAGAACGAAAAGCGGGAACCCGATGAAAATGAGGCAGAGGGTTGGAAGCATGTGATTCGCGACGGCGAACCATACGATAAAGCCGATTGCCACGAAAATCTCGAACGGGGCAAGCGCGACCTCCGAAAGGATTGTGGACAGGATTATCTGTATCTGGTGAGGGTCCCCGTAGATGCGCGAAAGGACCTGCCCCATGTCGACACGCCCGAAGAACTGCATGTTCTGCTTCTGCACATGCTCGAGCATTTCCTGCCGCAAGTCAGTGACCGCGTGCGCTCCAGACCAGCTTAGGCAGTAGTGGTTGAGGTACATAAGCCCAAGACGCAGGAGCGCAACGACCGGCACTATGAAGCACACAATGAGAACCAAAGCCCCGCCCATGCCTCCCTTTTCGTCCTGAAGCCTGATTCCGAGCTTCGCAGCCCATTTCTCGACCTTCGGATACCATCCCGGGAGCTTGGAGTTCTTGGCAATCTCCTTCTCGAATGCGTTCTTCGGCTTTTTCATGGCCGCGGTAGTCGAAGCGGCGGCACCTGCAACCTCCTCGGCGGAAACCGGGGCTGCGGCTTTGGGAGTCTCCATGCGCGAACCGACTTCGACTTCGGCATCGTGCGACTCTACGTGATGAAGAGCAGGCTGGACAATTTGAAAGAACGGAACGAGCGTTCCTGCCGTCGCCATTCCGCACACGACGCCTATCGCGAGTCGTATCTTGTATTTCCTCGCGTACTTCCACACACGGGCATACGCCTCGCGCACAGTGTAGTCCCGGTCAAAGAACTCCCTGCGATACTCTATCTTGCCCTTGATGTCGTTTTTAGCCATAAAATGTCTTAGTCTCCGTCTTGCACCGTCAGAACTCGCCCCATTCAAAAAGCACGTATTTCAGGAACTCCCAACGCCGCACGTCGACAGGCTTGTCCTTCCGGAAAAGCAGTCTATGCCTACGGCGTTTTCTCTCAAGTTTCAGATACTCCTTCATGTATACGCGCCGAAGACCTTTCGGCAGGTTTGCGGTTCGGTTGTGCGTCTCTACGTCTTTTGATATTTCGGATATGGCCCGCACGCGTTCCGGACAGTCCGGCAGGGTTTGCAGGCAGCGCATCATCGCCCGTCTGTCATTCCACTTGCCGTGTCCGTCAGCGTATATGTCGCCCAACACCCACAGAAGCTCCACGTGGCGGTCCACGAAATACTTCTGCTCGCGCGGGTCGTCCCTGTTCACGGCGAACTGGAAGTCGAATATCCGGACATGCCCGTCAGGAGACACCATCATGTTGGCGGGACGAATGTCGCGATGGACGATATTCGCGGCGACAAGCGTGTCGGAGATGTCCTTCATGTCCTTGACAAGCGTCGCCGTCTGTTCTTGCGAGAAGACGACCCCTCGGTCAAGCAAATCCTGCAGCGTATTCCCGACCATCCATTTCAACACGACGAAAGCGCCATCGCCCATTCGATGCCACGCCACCGGCTCTACGCAAAGATCAGGGCGAATTTCGCGGAATCGCCGAGCGAAAGACCATTCGTTAGATATGGCAAAAGGCGCAACAGGCGAATATTTGACGAGCACCTTGTCGCCGCCTGCATTGGCCGTGAAGAGGAGCGTCGGCAACCACTGGCTGACATGGCGACGTTCAAGCCCCATTGGCCTAAGGTCCTCAAGAGGAAAGAGCCTGTTGATTTCCTCCGCCACCGAATGCCATCCGGGCAGACATGGGTCGAGATACACGCTGGAATCCAACGGCTTCGTCACTTGGTAACGGTGCGATGCGAGGAAGTCTTCCAGAAGTGGCAGCCACTCGGCGAAGGTCTCGCCAGGTATTCCCGCAGCCTGCGCCAATGCGAGGGATTTTCCCTCGTAGTCTGGCGCCATGACGCATTTTTGGTACAATGCGTGGTAGACGAGGGCGTAGAATGCGTCGACAGGAGCCGGGCGGCGCACACCGTCGGACTCGATGGCATTGTCGAGAATCGCGCGTTGCCATCGAATGTCATAGTAACCGTCGCCAACGAAGCGGAAGTCGAAACGCACCGGTTTACCGCCAACCACAACCTCATAATGGACCCGGTTCGCCGCTGGAAATACCTTGCGGGCGCCGAGAACGCCCGCGCATTCTTCGGCGTCAGGCACGAGAAGGTCAATGTCGCCATGCAGGGACGGGTCGAAACAGTCCGGCAGCATTTCGGAATTGCGAAGCACGGCGTACGGCATGGTTTCGCCAAGGGCCCGAAAGAGCGCGCGAAGATCGTGCCATCCGTTGCGACCGGGCAGTACGCAAATATCGCCTTCAGGCGTTCCATCGTTCCACTCCGCCGCCGTACGGCCTGTCAGAAGGAATATGTCCCGACGGAACTCAGCGACACTGTTTGTGGTGTGCACCCTGTGTCCTCCACCGGTCCATTCGCGGTAGCGGGACTTCATCTCGAACAGGCTCAGATTTACGTACTCGCATCCTCTGGACGTTTCACGCCATCCGTACCGCGGATTCCTGTCTCGCACCACAAGCATCAAGAACGGACCGCCGCCGCACACCGTGACTTTGCCTGCCGCCTCCTGGAGCTTCGCCCCGTAGAACCGGCCGAAGCAATCGACAGGCGCATCGGGCCAGGCAAGTTCCTTTGTCGCCACTATTTCGACATGGCGCGCCACGTCCTCCATTATTCGCGCTTCTTCACTCCTGGCCTTTTCCCAAAGGACAATCATATGTAGCTCAGCCCGCATGAATGCCTCCCTGCAAAATTGGCGCAACCATATCCTTGCCGAAAGCGGCTGCAAAGTCGGAGCCAAGTTCAGTATCTGTCATTACCCAGGTAGAGTTGGCCACGGCGTCAACGTATTGGATCGGCCCGCCGCAGCCGGAATCGTCAAAGAAAAACCTGACCTTTGCCGAATGGGCTCTTGCGAATGATCTTGCGGCCGAGACGTTCTCCTTGGATCGCTTTCTGAAATGAACGAAAAGCGTTTTGCAACCGTCCGCGCGTGACGACGCCAGGTTGAGCCAGCAGGAATCGACCTTCGCCAGCCGAACGGGATTAGGCCCCATGTCTGCACGCTCTGCCCCCTTGGGCACCCTGCCGACTGCCGGCTTGAGGAACTTTTTCAGGAAACGGCGCGATCGGATCCTGCGCAGCGGGTTCCATCCGAACGGCGAAAGCGCGCAAGGATTGTCGCCAATTACGCGAACGATACGTCCGTCGTGGAGCGCAGTCGCGCGCAATGCGTATGCATTGAGAAGGTCTGAATAGGAAAGAGGGTCGCGCGGGGGTTCTACGACTACGCAATTTTCCTCCTCTGGTATGCCCAACCTGTGGCCAGAACGGTAAATCGATATGCCGAACATCTTTATGATGCGCCGCCCTGACGTCTGCTTGCTGTCAGACCACAGGAACTCCAACACCGACAGCAGAAATCCGCGTACTGTCACCGCCGCGCGCCACAAGCCAAGATGTCCGTCAAAGGAGTCTATACGCAACCCTTCCGCCGTGACGGCAATGCCCAGCGCTCGTTCAAGGACATGAGCCATCTGCTCGGTGCCGTCATGGACGGATTCGGCGAAGTCGTCAACCGTCCACTCGCGGTTAAGCAGCTTTGCGAATACCGATGGCCTTGCCGCAAACATAGTGCCCGCGACGAATTGTGTGCCATGGCGCACCGAAACGCCGTATAGGTCGCGAATGAGCGAGATTGCGAGATCCATGGTGCGACGAGTGTTGAACCACGGCGTGTCGTCGCGACGCAGGATCACATGACGGTCGGCCACCATCCCGACGCCTGGCTGCGACAACCGAGCCGTCGTCGCCCGCCACGACTCGGCATCGCGAATGAAGCCGAGGAGATATTCACGCCATGCACTCTCGGCGAAATCGCAGTGATTGAAGACAAGCGGACGTCCGCCTCGTTTCACGTCGCGCTTCGTATGAAGCTTTACGAGAACAGAATACGCAGAGAGGTCTACGGCCTTAAGCGCCTTGAGGAACGGCCAGATGTCGAAGCCTCGGTTTTCGCACAGGATAAACCGCGCTTCTGGGAAGTCCTTGCGCACCATCTCCGGGATGCCCTTCGACTCGTCCACGTATGTCACGATCAAATCAAGTGGTTCATCGATGTTTCGAAGGCACGATGCTATCTCCGGCCAGAATTCCGGATAGAAGACATGAACTATGCAAAGCGTTTTCGACATTGAGCGATTTCGTGGATTGCAATTCAGTTTGAGGATATTATACCACAGTTGGGGGTTGACTTTCCACACGGAAATGTTTTATACTATTGAACTACTCTCAAAACTATGAAAAACTACGATTTTGTGTTCGGATTGGGGCGTGCCTGCGCCTGTACCCAGTCTCTCCGCAGTGCAGGTCTTCAGCTCCTTTCGCTGCCGTGGGACTGGATAACCTACCAGCTTACGCCACAGGGTCCCGACTTGCTGCTGCGGGTTGACGTCATCGCGTCGGGCTTCGCCGGGTGGTTCGAGGAGGAGGATCTCAAGTTCGTCAGGAAGAACCCAGAAAGCGGCAAGGACCTCTATATAAACAAACGCACCAAAATAATCTACCCGCACGACTTCACCCCCGACATTCCACTGCACGAGGCATATCCCGCCATAAAGGCCAAGTACGACAGGAGGGTCAAGAGGTTCCTGCAGCTCCTGTCCGAGGCGAAATCAAGCATCCTGGCCGTCTACATGGATACACCGACGCATCCCGCTGCAGACGTAGAAACATGCCGCGAAGCCCAGCGAAGGCTACAGACGCTGTATCCGCGCGTCAAAGTCGACTTCCTCATGTTTTCGCTTGAGCAGGGACGTCCGTTCGAGAAGCGCATTGTAGAAGACCTCGGCGACGGCTTTACGCGCGTGGCGTTTGATTTCAAGGACTACGCCTCTGGGAAGCCCGACCATGCGGTCCGTCTCGGCGAATGCGCCGCAGTCTTGAAGTCCCTTGCCTCCGTTCGCGAATACAGAACGCGCCGCGAGATCAAGGCAAAGAACAAGGTCACTCGCGAGGCGAAGATGCGTGAAGCATGCGTCAACAACGAATGGGAGTACTTCCTGTACCGGCGTCGACGCGAATTCGACCGGATCAGGGAATTTCTTTTCCCGCGCATCCTGATGGCAAAGCTTCGCAGGAAGAAGTTCGACCATGTGCTCTCCCTGGGAATGAACTGTGAGCCGGCGTTCAGATTCTCGCTTTCCTGGGGGTTCGTCGATTCGACGCCTTTTGCCTGGGCGTCCTGCGGAAAACCCGCGAATCTCGCCGATGCTCTGCGGCATCCCGAGCACATAGGGTGCGAAGGATTCTCATGGCATGCAAAAAGCGCGATGTGGGTATGCAACAGGACGGGCATCGCTTTCCACGGCAAGTTGATGGCAAACTCGCAGCCCGCCGACCTGTCGCCCGAGGTGCTGGAGAAGGACAAGGCGGAGCTTGTCCAGCGCCTCGCATACCTCAACGAAAAACTTACGCGGATACTGTCGGACGACTCGTCCAAGGCGCTCATATACAGAGTCCACACCAAAGTGGCCAAGGAAGAAGGCGCCTCGGAAATGATAGACGATGTGCAGAGTGCGCTCGAAGACCGCGGCGCGCGCAACTACAAACTCATTGTCGTGACGGAACGCGCCGCAAGGAGGCGGATAGCCCCTGCGCCAAACCGCATCGTCCGTTCAGTCTACGCGTTCAACCCCGGCAGCTCCGTGGTCAAGCCAAAGCTCGGCGACCCGGCCGGCTGGAAAGCCCTGTTTACGGAGTTCTCGCCCTCAAAGATACTCCCCAAGAAGCATCCGTTCAAGTTCGAGATGGAATGACCATGCAGACGAAACGAGAATACGACCTTGCCTTCAGCCTCGGACAGGCGTGCGCCTGCTCGCTGACGCTGCGCACCGCGCAATTGCAGTTCGCGTCGTTCCCTCTGGACTGGATCGCCGGAGGAACGCTTCCTCAGCGCGTCGATCTCGTCATTCGCCGCTTCGACGGCTGGCTCGCAAAAGAGGACTTCGTCTACAACGGCACGAATCCAATCAACGGACTCGGCATGTTCCGCAACACAAAGACAGGCCTCTACCATCTCCACGACTTCACCGACGGCCCCATAGAGAACAGCTACACCCAAGTCGTGGCAAAGTACGCTCGCCGCGAGAAACGGCTCCTGGATCTCATCGCAAAGGCAAAGTGCGTTCTGGTCGTCTATATCAACTCTGCGAACGCCGGCGGCGACAGAGCACCCTCTCTGGAGGATCTGGCAAAGGCCCGCGCGGACTTGTCGCGGGCCTTTCCCAATGCCGCATTCGACATAATACACTTCACCCTGGACCGAAGCATCCCATTCGAAAAACGCTCAGTCACAGTCCCCGCCGAAGGGATTACCGAAATCCGCTTTGACTACTACGACGAGACGAAGGACGTCCGCGCCAAAGATGCTGCAACGGCGCTTTTGTCCCTAGGAACATCGGTGCGCGACTACCGCACGAAGGCCGAACGCAAAGCCTATAAGCTCAAGACGAACATGATGAAGTACAACGTCGACACCCGCTTTGGACTCTTCCTTGCAAAGGCGAAGGCACGAATCGGCAGAATGTTCGGGAAACAGCGTCAATGACTGTCCACCCCTCAATATCAGTAATAACCCCCGTCTACAAGGGCGTCAGATTCCTGCGGAAAACCTTCGCCTCGATGCAGGCACAGACTTTCCAAGACTGGGAGTGGATTCTCGTGGACGACGAGTCAAAGGACGGTTCGGGTGCGCTTGTCGACGAATTCGCGGCATCCGATGCGCGGCTAAGGGTCATCCACCAGAAGAATGGCGGCACTTCCGTCGCGCGGAACACCGCCCTTGCCGCCGCGCGCGGGAAATACTTCGCCTTCCTTGACGAGGACGACATATACCATCCGCGCTACCTTGAGACGCTTTTCAACCTAGCGGAGAAATACCAGTCCGATATAACCGGATGCAAAAAGCTCATGTTCGACGAGGCCACGGAACCCAAGTTTCCCGACGACGGGCCATCCCCCAACACGGAGGTCAAGGTCGCCGACAGGGCGGGCATCTGCGAATGGCTCGCTGGGCTCAAGGCGCAGATTCCCTGCGAGGTATGGCTCAACCTATACCGCCACGACGTATTCGTCGACCTGCCCTTCCCGCCCGGCGTTCGCGTCGAGCAAGACTTCCGCTGGCACTACACCGCCCTGCCGCGATGCAGGAAGTACGTGCGCATCGACTGGGCCGGATACGCCTGGCGCGCGACGGCGGCGGGCGGATGGTTGAATCCCAGGCCCGAATCGATGCTTTCCCATATCGAGACGTTCAGGACTCTCGCGACGACGCTTCCACAGGCGATGGGCCTGAACGAGCGCCAGCTAAAGGGCTTCCTCGACGGATTCGACGTGTCGGCGCACGTAAACTTGTTCCTTCCGCTCAAGAACGGATTGCGACTGACGCGCGAGGAGTCACGCGCACTGCGCACAGGAATTCGGAGTCTCTATTCAATCGGCATCGACCTCAGGCACAAACTGCATTTCCGCAAGCGCCTCCTCTGGAACCTCTTCATGCTTACGGGGTGCGAGGCCTTCGTGCGAATCTGAACATCCGCCACGCCCACTTCGGCCCGAAATCGCGGAACCGCAGAACTCCGTCCCTGAAAAGTCCGCCGACGATCTCCCTGCAGCGCGGCAGACCCTGCCCGGCAGCGCCCTGTCCGCATTCCCTCACGATGCATTTCGCAAGGAAGACGAACTCGCCCCTGCGAAGCGCGTCAAGCCTGCCGTCGCCGGCGTATGCGGCGGCCAGACGGCGCATCACCGTGGCGTATCCCGCAACAGCGCTTTCCCCGGTCACCGTGCGCACGAGCGACCCCGTGCGCTGACGATAGCCGTACATCTCGGCGTCCACGAGTGCCATGCGCGGCGACGACAGGAGGAAGCTGTAGATGAAGAACCGGTCTTCGCCGCGCCGTATGTCCCCGTAGAACGGAATGCGTTTAATCGCCTCCCGGCGGAAGAGGCTGTGCCACAGGGCGAGGCCGCACTTCTGCCGCACGTATAGAGAGAATGGATCGTCGACGACCTCAGGCGGCGCCGATGGAGTGCGGAATAGCGGCTTGCCGTCTTCCGGGAACTCGCTCGCGCCGACATAGGCGAAATCTGCCGCGGTCGTCTCTATCGCGGAGACGAGGGTCTCCAGCAGCCCGGGATGGAGAAGGTCGTCGGAGTCGCAGAAATACACGGCGTCGCCGTCCGCACAAGAGAAGCCCGTTTTACGCGCATTTGACGCCCCCAGATTCTCCGTTCGCTTGACGGTGAAGCGCGCGTCCTTCGCCGTCAAGCGGCTGGAAGGCCTGCGC
>CACWJS010000017.1 GCA_902761275.1 uncultured bacterium
GAGCGGTTGCACCCTCGCGGAGGCGCTGGCCGCCGCCGAGGGCAAAGGCCCCAAACCCAAGACGCTGCCCGACTACTCGCCCACCACGATGAAGATCGAGGAAATCGACGGCACGACCAAGGGCGGACGCCGCCTCATGCTGGGCGACTTCGTGCGTCCGGAAAACCCGAAATACCTCGACGGGACGCGCATCCTCGGCGAGGAACAGAACCACTTCACCGTCAAAATCGGACAGGAGACGTTCACCGCCGACGGGAAAAACGGCGGCGTGGGCAACGCCGTCATCGCCGGCAGGATCGAAACCCTCTGCGGCAAGGTCCACGTGAGCCAGGCGTCCAGCGTGATGCGCGCGCTTTCGCAGGCCGCGCACCAGCCGCTCCTGCCGCTGTTGCCGGAGCAGGGCATCCAGGGCGACATCGGCAACGAGCACATCCCGCTCACCTACACCCTCTCGCGCAACGACGACACCGGCGCCATCACGATCCGCTACTCCGAGCCCGAGGGGATGCCCGTCAAGTTCCACTGGGAGACCACGGTCGCCCTCGACGGCTCTTCCACATCGACCCCAATCCAATTCACCGAAACCCTCGAGGAGTCCGGCAACAAGGCGCTCGCCAAGACGGCCGGCGGCACCAGCCCCGCCGCCAAGACGATGCAGAACTTCATCCTCGACGCCTCGGGAGCCCAGGAAAACGCCCCCGTCATGGAGAAACTCGGCCGCTTCAACGCCAAACTGCAGGAAGAGACCCGCAAGGACCTCGTCAACACCTTCGCGTTCCTCGTCAACAAGCACCTAGTCAAGAAAGACGGAGACGGCAACCGCACCGAGGACTTCGACTGCGTGCACTACCAGTTCAACCGCGACGTGGTGGCTGGCGGAATGACCGTCAACCTGCCGGGAGGTGGCAAGGTCTCGAACGACAACTACGAAACCGCGCGCGACCAGCTCGTCCAATTCATCACGGGCGACGACAAGGCCACCTACAAGGCCGCCTCGGCCAACGTGAAGAAGCAGACGGGCCTCCTGATGTCGATCGTCACGCAATACGCTCCGAGCATGGTCAAGAACGCGTTCGTCTCCACCCTGTCCAATGGCGGACACGAAATGTCGCTCACGGGCGGACGCAAGGAAGCCCCAAACCCCTTCCAAAAACCCCTGACCTGGACGCTCGGCAAGGCGGAGGACGGCTCGATCAAGGCTTCGGTGACCATCACCGAAGGCATCGGCTTCCTCTTCACCGCCCAGGGCGGACGACACCACCAGCTACGAGGAAACCACCCTTGACATCACCATCCCCGCCGGCAACCTCTCCACCCTCGCCGACCAGGACTGGTCCACGTTCGACGAGGGGGCGTTCAACGCCGCCGGCAAGGATTCCGACGCGCAGCTGTCGGCCATCCCGCAGCAATTCCGCCTCGAAGCGACCGTCAACGCCTCCTACAACCTTCACTTCGACGCCCCGGCCGCCTAGCCAACCCTTCAACCCTTCAACCCTTCAACTTTTCAACCTTTCAACCTTTCAACAAGGTCGGCAAGTTCCGCAACCAGACCCAGAAGGATCTGAACAACGAGATCCGCACCGCTTTTCGCAACGCCATCATCAACATGTTCGGCGGCCCAGTTCTCCAGGTTCGGCGGAAACGGACCCGGGATTTATGAGCGTTTGAAGTTGAAGGTTGAAAGTTGAAGGTTGAATGGGAGAGACGACCTCACCCCCGATAGGGCATACGCTTCGCGGACAACCTTCGGTTGGTGGATACATATCGGTCGTTGCCCAGTCTTTCGCGGCAGGAGTGCAATCAAGTCAAAAGCGTTGCGCCCTATATTGAAGAAAATCGCTGCGTAGTGAACGTTTATCTGATATAGCGGCGGATTTGTCGCGTGTTCGCTATTGCTCGCAAGTGGTAGGTTTTGGTATAATGTACTTTACCGATTGGGGCAGTCATACATCAAGGATTTCAATGGTAGCGAAAAAAGCAAAAACTGAACAGCGCGGCGTTTCGCATGAAAAATGCGAGGCGTCCAACCGCTTTGTTCTTGTCGGCACATACAAGGGCGACCAGCTGACGAAGTGGCGCGGATGGTACAACTACCCGATTTCGGATGAGGAATTATCTCACGCAGAGACGCAGAGACGCGGAGAAAATGAACTTGTCACAAATTGTGACAAGTCATTGTTTTCAAAGATTAACGAGTTGTGGCTGTTCAATGGCACGAAGGATGAGCGCCGCTATGGGGCAGAGTTTGTCGGCGTCAAGACGCGCAAGGAGTTGATTGACAACTATGGTTATCCGGCCAAGGGCAAGGCTCATGGCGAGAAGTACCTCCTCTTCAAGACTGCTTACAAGTACCGTCACAGCGGTGCTGTTCCTGAAGACGCCGCGCGGGTCATTGTCCGTGCGGCAGATTTCGCAAAGCGCTCTCCCAAAATAGCCAAACAGCTCAAGGCGTATCTCGAATCGCCCGACCGCAACGACCCTGACCTCGCGAAGCGCCTCCCTGAAATAATCACCCGCCTCCGCCCAGAGCAGCTCCGCGTCTGCGAGGCGGCGGTGCAACTGACTTTTTTTTCAATGTTAGAAACCAAGGTGGAGAAGCTTCCGAGTGCATTGAAAGATGATCGTCCTATAGCCATAGACCTCTTCGCGGGATGCGGGGGGTTGTCGCTCGGGTTTGAACAGTCTGGCTTTGATGTTGTAGCTGCAGTTGAAATTGACCCCATACATGCGGCGGTGCATGAGTATAATTTTCCAAATTGCAAAACGATTTGTGCGGACATAAAGAATATCGATGGCAATGATATTCGGCAACTGGCAGGGATTGGAAATCGTGATGTAGATGTGGTCGTCGGAGGCGCTCCATGCCAAGGATTTTCAATGATAGGTAAACGTGCGTTAGACGATCCGCGAAATCAACTGATTAGCCATTACCTTCGCATAGTGAAAGATATCCGTCCAAAGTACTGTGTTCTCGAAAATGTAAAAGGTCTGACGGTCGGAAAGCATGCGCAGTTCTTGGCTGAGTTAATCTCTGAGTTAAAAAAAATACATTACAAAGTTCTTCTTCCTTATCAGGTTCTTAATGCGGCGGATTTTGGCGTGCCGCAAAATCGGGAGAGGCTTTTTCTAATAGCCGCAAGAGATGATCAGGCGTTAGCTAATTATCCAACGGCGTTGGAGCGACGAGTGACCATAGAGGACGCTATATCTGATCTGCCAGATGCGGACAGATATGACTGCCTTTTGTCTGACGATTCTGTTTCAGTGCATTGGAAAACAAGCCGAGCATACGCACAACAGCTTAGAGGCCTGCTTCCTGATGATTCGAATTTTGGTTATGATCGATCATTTGACAGAGATAAGTTGACTTCAAGTCGGCGAACAATTCATGGCGCGGTTAGTATGGCGCGGTTCATGGCGGCACCTCAGGGTGAAACCGAGCCACACAGCCGTTTCTTCAAGCTTGCTTGGGCGGGGCAAGCCAATACTTTGCGCGCTGGAACGGATAGTGCGCGTGGTGGTTTTACATCGCCTCGTCCAATTCATCCAACTTTGCCGCGAGTGATTACTGTTCGAGAAGCGGCTCGTATACATTCTTATCCTGATTGGTTCCGCTTCAACAAGACAAAGTGGCACGGGTTCAGGGAAATAGGCAACAGCGTGCCTCCCAAATTGGCACGTGCTGTTGGAAGTATGGTCATAACCGCACTTGGTGTAACACCGATAAAGCCTACGTCTGCGATAAAGCCGGGGAGCGAGGCTCTTCTGGAATTTGATATGCGAGCAGCAGCGGATCATTTTGAGGTGCCAAGAAATGTGATAGCACAAAGAAAGAGGAAATGTGATGGCAAAAAAAACTGCAAAAACTAGTTCTTATTCCGCGATAGTGAATCGCCTTTTCTTCTTGGGGTATAAGCCTGGTGTCAAGAAGATACCTTTTACGCGCGATGAGATTGCGGCCGTCGCGAACGAGTTAAAAGTGCCGTTGCCAAAAAATCTTGGTGATGTAATGTATTCGTATCGATACAGAAAATCCCTGCCCCCTGATGTAGTGGCCACCCAGCCTAATGGATGTGAATGGATAATTGAAGGCGCAGGCGATGCGAAGTATGTTTTTAAACTGGTTCCGTTCAACAGAATACTTCCCAATCCTAATTTGCTATCTATAAAAATTCCGGACGCGACGCCAGAAATAATTGGACGATATGCATTAGGTGACGAACAGGCTCTTCTCGCGAAGGTGCGCTACAATCGATTGGTGGACATGTTTTTGGGTGTTACCGCCTATTCGCTTCAAAATCATTTAAGGACAAAAGTTCCTGGCATTGGGCAGATAGAGATTGACGAGGTATATATCGCAGTCGACAAGCACGGCAGGCAATTTGCTGTCCCTGTTCAGGCCAAGGGTGGGCACGACCAACATGGTGTAGTTCAGTCATTGCAAGATATCTCATGGTGTAAGCAACGACTCCCAGAACTGATATGCCGGCCAATTTCGGTTCAATTCGTAACTGAAACTAAGATCGCCATGTTTGAACTTTTCGATGATAAAGGAACCGTCAAAATTGCAGAGGAGAAGCACTATGAGCTCGTTCCTTACGAGTCCATTACCGCAGCAGATCTAAGTGCCTATAGGAACATAGCTAACGCTTGATTGGAAGATGACTTCAAAAGGGTAGCATGATAAAACCGTTGCTCTTATCCTTTGAAGTCGAGTTCCGCTGAAAGTTTTATGGTGCGTCAAATTATCCTCTCGCCGGCCGACGCCGCCGATTTCTTTCGCTCCGTGCTGCCGAAAGAGCAGAAGGAAGAACGCGTGTTTGTTCTCCCTCTTGATGCGCACGGAAAGGTTCTTGCCAAGCCGATTCTCGTTTCTGTAGGTAGCGAAGACGGCACGGCAGTGATTGATGCCGGTGCGATTTTCCGCGAAGCGCTGAAAGCGGGGGCAGATGAGATTATCGTCGCCCACAACCATCCATCGGGCGACCTCACTCCCAGCAAGGCCGACATTGCATCGACAAAGGAGCTGAAAGCCCTTGCGTCCCGGCTTGGCGTTCCGCTTGTCGATCACATTATCATGGGCTCTTCAAGTCCTGCCAGCGGCGGAGAGTTCGTCTCGCTTGCAGAATCAGGGAGACTGGACGGCATTTGCGAGGAATGTAAATCCGCGAACATTAAAAGTGGAGGCCGGCGATGAGAAAGTCAACAGTTTCGATGATTCTTTTCTGCGCGATATCCGCGTTTGCGGATGGCGGTTATACCAACCACGCGGGCAACGTTATCGCGGGGTGGCCTGTCAAGCTCACGCAAAAGGAGGTCGCCTTGGCCGAGGGCACTACCAACTCTCAACTTTCAACTACCAACTCCCAACCTCAAACATCAAACATCAAACCTCAAACATCAAACTCTCAACTTTCAACTTTCAACTTTCAACTTTCAACTACAAACACCTATCCGCTCTCGATCTTCCCCGAATCCGAGCAGCGGCGCATCGCGGCGGACTTCGGGCAGCCTCGCGTGCCGGTCGCGGTGAAGCGCGCTATCACGGGGGCGGAGAAGGCGATGGCGCGATCGCGCAAGCGCGCGGAGAAGGGGCTCTGCACGAAGGAGGAGAGCGACGACTTCTGCGCGAAGTCCGCTGCCGCCCTCAAGAGCTACCTCGACAAGCAGGTCAAAGAGGGCACGATCACCCCCGCCGAGCGAAAGGCTCTTGGGCGTTGACCTCTCGCTGGCTGACACTTACATGGGCTGGGCACACGGTGTCGGCAAAAATGGTATAATACCCTGAAACGGCACAAGTTCTTAAACGGCACAAGTGACAGGGATATGAAAAAAGCATTGGTAACTGGTGGCGCGGGATTTCTCGGAAGCCATCTCTGCAAGCGGCTGCTTGCCGACGGCTACGAGGTGACTGCATTGGACAACCTCTTCACGGGCACGAAGGAGAACATCTACGAACTCCTCGACGACAAGCGCTTCTCGTTCGTCCTGCACGACGTGACGCAGCCGTTCTGGGGGCAGTTCGACGAAATCTACAACCTCGCCTGCCCCGCCTCGCCCATCCACTACCAGAAGAATCCCGTCGAGACGACGAAGAGCTCGGTGCTCGGCACGATGAACATGCTCGAGCTCGCGCTCAAGACAAAGGCGCGCATGCTCCACACCTCGACGAGCGAGATCTACGGCGATCCGCTTGTCCACCCGCAGGTCGAGGAATACTGGGGCAACGTCAACACAATTGGGCTCAGGAGCTGCTACGACGAGGGCAAGCGCGTCGCCGAGACGCTGTGCGCCGACTACCGCAGGCAGTATGGCGTCGACGTACGCATGGTGCGCATCTTCAACACCTACGGGCCCAAGATGCACCCGAACGACGGCCGCGTCATTTCCAACTTCATCATGCAGGCGCTTGCGAACAAGGACATCACGCTCTTCGGCGACGGGAGGCAGACGCGTTCGTTCCAGTACTGCGACGACCTCGTCGAGGCGTTCCGTCGTTACATGGAGCTTTCGCCAAAGAAGATTGCGTCGTTCTTCGGCGGCAAGAAGGTGAAGGGGCGTGTCACGCCGGTAGTTCCTGTCATCAACACCGGCAACCCTGGCGAGTACACGATCAAGGAACTTGCCGAGGAGACTCTTCGCCAGCTTCCCGGGTCCAAGTCGAAGATCGTCTACAAGCCGCTTCCCTCCGACGACCCGAAGCGCCGCAAGCCCGACATCGCGCTCGCAAAGGCGCTTCTCGGCTGGGAGCCGAAGGTGCCGCTTAAGGAAGGCCTTGCGAAGACGATAGAGTATTTCAAGTCAAAGAGGTAGCCCATGTCCGCCATACTCGACAAGATACTGTCCGACCGTGAGAAGTTCGTCTGCACCGTAAAGACGCTCGGTGCCTGCAAGCTGCCGTCGCCCGTCCGCCACCGCAAGTATGTTGCTGACGGCGAGCGTGTCTTCGCCACGGAAAGCGAGTCGCATGCTCGCTTTGCCGAGACGAAGCTCGGGCATATGCCGACATTCGAGAAGGCGGGGCCGAAGGAGATGATCTTCCACGATCCGCGTTGGACGCGCGTCGGCATCGTGACGGCCGGTGGACTCTGCCCGGGGCTTAACACGGTCATCAAGGGGCTTGTCGAGATCCTCGAGTTCGACTATGGCGTAAAAAAGGTTTTTGGCATCCGTTACGGCTACGCGGGGCTAAACCCGAAGTACGGCTACGAGCCGATGCTGCTCAACCCCGACGCGGTGGACACGATCCACGAGGCGGGCGGCACGGTTCTCGGTTCGAGCCGAGGCCAGCAGCCGGCGGACGTGATGGTCGATACGCTCGAGAGGATGAACATCAATGTCCTCTTCTGCATTGGCGGCGATGGCTCCTTGCGCTGTGCGAGCGACATCGCGGCGGAAGTGCTAAAGCGCGGGCTTAAGATTTCCGTCGTCGGCATCCCGAAGACGATTGACAACGACCTTATGTTTGTAGGCCGCAGCTTCGGTTTCGAGAGCGCGGTCGCGCAGGCTGCCGAGGTCATCAGAAGCGCCCATGTCGAGGCGAAGGGAACGCCTCACGGCATCGGCCTCGTAAAGCTCATGGGCCGCGACTCTGGCTTTATCGCCGCGTCGGCGACGGTGGCGAATCCCGTCGTGAACTTCTGCCTCGTCCCTGAGGTAAAGTTCGAGCTCGAAGGAGAGCGCGGGCTTTTGCGTGCGCTTGAGCGCCGTTTCGCCGCGGGGAAGTCCCACGTCGTCATCGTCGCCGCCGAGGGCGCGGGGCAGGAGCTGATGGAAGGTGCCGAGGAGCGCGACGCGAGCGGCAACATCCTCAAGAAGGACATCGGAGAGTTTTTGAAGAGGCGCATTTCCGCGCACTTCAAGGAAAAGGGCTTTAATGCGAGCGTAAAGTACATCGATCCGAGCTACATCATCCGCAGCTGCCCCGCGCGCGGTACCGACGCGATACGCTGCTACGAGCTTGCGCGCGCAGCAGTCCACGCCGCGATGGCGGGCCGCACCGACTGCGTCGTCGGCAATATCGGCGAGAGCTTCGCGCTTGTGCCGATTGCGCTTGCGACGATTGAGCGCCAGAAGCTTGATACCGACGGCCAGTCCTGGCGCAGCGTCCTCGACGCGACCGGCCAGGAGTTCTATTTCAACGGCGTTCCGCGCAACCTCTTCGCAGGCGACGCCTTCGCACCGTAAGTAGTTGGAGAAATGAGTTGGAGTTGGAGAGTGGTGGGTTAGGGGTCAGTAGTCAGGAGTTGGAGAGAAGAGTTGGAGTTGGAGAATGGATTTGGAGAAAGGAATGTGGAGATTTGATTCTTGAGAGTGTTGGAGATGTGAATTGGAGTAGGAGAAGGGAATGTTAAAATTCCACTCTCCAACTCCAACTCAAAACCCCAACTAAAAAATATTTCTTAATTAAAACCTAAAAACAAAAATAGCCATGAAAGACCTGAAGGAAGCATACAAGACGATCGAGGCCGACCACTTCGCGCCCTCTATGGAGATTTCGTTCATCGACGGCGCAAACCGCCAGACCTTCCACTACGAGAAGGTGACGTGGAATATCGGCGGCGAGGAGAAGGGGCTTCGCTACGGCGAGAACCCAGGCCAGGAAGCCGCGCTCTACAAGCTTGTGAACGGCAACCTCGTCCTTGGCGACGTCGAGATGCTTCAGCCAGGCCAGTACCTCGCGTCCGTTCCCGAGCTTCTCCAGTCCGGCAAGCACCCCGGCAAGACGAACGTCACCGACACGGACAACGCGCTCAACATCCTCCGCTACTTGATGGACAAGCCCTGCGCCGTCATCGTCAAGCACAACAACCCGTGCGGCGTCGCGACCGGCTCCACGCTCGCAGAGGCATACTTCCGCGCGAACAAGGCCGACCGTCTCGCGGCGTTTGGCGGCGCGATCGCGCTGAACCGCGACTGTGACATGGAGACGGCGAAGCTTATCGTCGAGAACTACGCCGAAGTCGTCGTCGCTCCTGATTTTGCGCCCGGCGTTATGGATCTTTTCGCCACGAAGAAGAACCTGCGCGTCTTCCGCATCAAGAACATGGCGCGTCTCACCGACTTTGTCGCAAAGCATGTCGTCGACTTCAAGTCCCTGATCGACGGCGGCATTGTCGCGCAGACGTCGTTCAGCGCGAACGCCCGCAAGCCAGCGGACTTCATGCCCGCCTACTGCAACCGCAAGATCACGAACAAGGCGACGGGCGAAGTGACCTTTGAAGAGCACAAGATCAAGCGCCTTCCGACTGCGAAGGAGTACGAGGATCTCGTGTTCGGCTGGCTTGTCGAGGCGGGCGTAACGTCCAACTCCGTCCTCTACGTTAAGGACGGCGCGACGGTCGGTATCGGCACTGGCGAGCAGGATCGCGTTGGCGTCGCGGAGATCGCGCGCGACAAGGCGTACACGAAGCACGCCGACTGGATCGCCTGGGAGAAGTACCAGCTTCCGTTCAACGACCTCCGGCTCAAGTTCGGCGAGGACGACGGCGCGAAGAAGCAGGCGGAGATCATGGAGCAGACGAAAGCCGAGAAGGGCGGGCTTCCTGGCTGCGCGATGGTCTCCGACGCGTTCTTCCCGTTCCGCGACGGACTCGAAGTCGGCATCCGCCAGGGCATTACGTCCGTCGTGCAGCCCGGTGGCGCGATCCGCGACTGGGACGTTATTGACTGCGCGAACGATGCCGGAGTCGCGATGGTCTTCACTGGCCAGCGCAGCTTCCGCCACTAAGAGAATTGTGGTATAATCTTAAGCACAATTCACAAGGAGGAGCGAGCTATGAAGAAGATTGTTATTTTCGCGATGGCGCTTGTCGCCGCATCGACGCTTTTCGCCAGGGGCCCCGTCCACCGTGGGCCGATACCCCCTCCGATTTACTCGAGCCACCACCACCATCACCACCACCATGGTAGCGGCGGAGCGATTGCAGCTGGCATCGTTGGCGGTGCGCTCCTCGGCGGACTTGTCGCAAGCGCGGTTTCGACTCCCGCTCCGGCCGTCGTGACGCCTGCACCTGTCGTCGTGACGCCCGCGCCCGTTGTCGTTCAGCAGCCCGTTGTCGTGCAGTCTGCCCCTGTCGTCGTGCAGCAGCCAGTCTACCAGACCCAGAACGTCTGGGTTGAAGGACGCTATGTCGACACGGTTCAGCCGAACGGCACGGTTCTTAGGTCTTGGCAGCCCGGGCACTACGAGCAGCGCACGATACAGGTGCAGTGAAGCGTCATCTTATCGGTATTGGCGGCGTCGGCATGAGTGCGCTCGCGACGGCGCTTGTCCGTCTCGGCGACGAAGTGACCGGCGCCGATCGCAATCTTGACACGCCGAACATAAGATTTCTCGAGTCTCTCGGCATCCGCTGCTTCCCCGACGACGGCAGCGGAATCGATGCGTCAACCGGTGAGGTGATCGTGTCGACTGCGATTGAGGACACGAATCCAGGGCTAGCGCGTGCCAAGGAATTTGGAATACCGGTGACCCATCGCGCAAAGGCCCTCTCCCGCGCGCTCTCCAGCTACAAGCTCGTCGCTGTGGTCGGTACTTGCGGCAAGTCCACCGTCACCGCGATGCTCGGCCACGTGCTTTCGACATGCGGGCTCGACCCGATGTGCGTCAATGGCGCGAACGTTCCCGGCTGGCAAGGAGCAGTCAGGTTTGGTAAGGGAGAATATGCCGTTGCAGAGGTCGACGAAAGCGACAAGTCTCTCGTCGCGTTCAGCCCATATGCCGCAATCGTGACGAACGCCTCCGCCGACCACTACTCGAAGGAGGAGATGGACGAGGTCTTCGACGCGTTCGTGAAGGACTGCCCAGGTCCCGTCATCGACGCTCGCGGTGAAACCTACCGTCCGCAGGATTTCAACCGTCAGAACGCCTCGCTCGCAATCCGCATGGCGGTCGCTCTCGGCTGCGATCGCGCCGAAGCGGAGAAGGCGATGGAGAGCTTTGGCGGCGTCGAGCGCAGGTTGCAGAAATATGGTGAATGTGTCTACGACGACTACGCGCACAACCCCGAGAAGCTGCGCGCCATGTGGCTGACGCTTGCCGAGCGCTATCCTGGCGGGCTTTGCGTCGTCTGGCGTCCCCACGGCTACGCGCCGCTGCGCAAGATGATGGATGATCTCGCCGCCATGTTTGCCGAGGTGATTCGTCCGCAGGACAAGCTGCTGCTCCTGCCCGTGTACGACGCGGGCGGCACGACCGACCGCTCGATAAACTCCGATGCGCTTGCGGCGAAGCTCGACCCCTCGCGCGTCGAACTCGTCAGTGATCTCGATGCGGCGTTCGACTGGATTGCGGCTCACCGCGGCAAATACGCCGCGTTCGCGACTGCTGGCGCTCGCGACCCCGGTCTCCCCCAGCTCGCCAAGCGCCTTGCAAGTTTATAGATGCTTGTTGTTGTACGCTTCCTGTGTTTCTTTGTGACCTTTGTGTTCTTTGTGGCAAAAATTTAGCGTTAGAATGAACCTTTTGGGAAATAGGGGCGTTTGATTTCTTTGAACAACTGTTGACATCTGGAGGAAGTATGGATGCTCTTAACGCGAGCGGCGTGTGCCGCAAGTACGGCAAGCAGGAAGTCCTCAAGGACTTTTCCATGACGATGGCGCCTGGAAGCTTCGAGGCGCTGATGGGCCCGAGCGGTAGCGGCAAGTCCACATTCCTGCATCTCGCAGCTGGGCTTCTTTCCGCCGACGCGGGCGAGATACTCGTCGGTGGAAACGACATCGTGAAGATGGGCGACGCTGCCGCTACGAAATTCCGCCGCCGCCACATCGGAGTTGTCTTCCAGTCGTTCAATCTGCTCAACGAGAAGACGGTGCGCGACAATATCGTTCTTCCGCTTCGCCTCGACGGGGCGAAGGTCGACGAAGAGCGGCTTGCATCGCTTGTCGCTGCGCTTGGCATAGAGGACATCCTCTCGAAGAAGCCCGAGGAACTCTCTGGCGGAGAGCGCCAGCGCGTCGCAATCGCCCGCGCGCTCATCGCATCGCCCGACGTGGTGCTCGCTGACGAGCCGACGGGCAACCTCGATGCGAAGGCGTCCAAGGCAATTTGCTCGCTTCTCCGCGATCTCAACGGCAAGGAGAAGAGCGCGATTCTCGTCGTCACGCACGATCCTCAGGTGGCTGCGACGGCGAGCAAAGTCCATTTCCTGAAAGACGGCAAGATAGCCGCCTCATACGCGACAGAGGGCGATGCGGAGATGGTGTCGAAGAGGTATTTGGAGACGTATAGGGGGTAGGAGTTGGAGTTCAGAGTTGGAGTTGGAGAGTGGAGAGTGGAGAGTTAGGAGTCAGATGAGAGCAAGACATATATGTGCAGTTCTCGGAATAGCCGCCGCGGCGGGCGCGGTCGTGTTCACGCAGTCGCTTGTAGCGACTAACGACGCCCAGGCGGTTGCAATTGCCGAGCGGCTTGTCAAGGCCGTTCCTGTCGACGCCGATGCCCGCACGGTGCAGCTCCAGCTCGACTTCCGTCCCGATGGCCGCGTTTTGCAGGGCCCGCCGATGATGGCGTATGCCGCGACTCGCCCAGGGCTCGACGGCGCTCTCGTCACCAAGGCGCTCTTCGCGCAGCGTCGCGTGAAGAATCTTCCCGCAATAGGTGAGGAACTTACTCTCGTCGGCCGCAAGGGCGCGTATCGCGTTAAGCTCGCTGGCTATCTCGACTGGGAGCGTCCAGCGCGCGGCTATCCCAATATGTTCCTTCCGCCGTCTGCCGTTGCGGAGATAGACGAGGAATGGCAGGACTTCAAGCCGATTTCTGCCGAGGAATTGTCCCCAATGTTCCTCTCCGACGCAGGGCGCAACATGGATCGCGCAAAGCCGCTTCTCCTTTGGGCAGCCGCGCTTACGGCACTCTGCCTGCTTGTGAACACACTCTTCCTCACGATCAAATCCCGCCGCATGGAAATTGCTACGCTGCGGATTCTCGGCATGACGCGCGGTGGCGTCGCTAAAATGGTCGTCCGCGAAGCGCTCGCGCTTGTTGCCGCTGGGCTTGCGCTCGGCATAGTCGGCGCAATCGCCGCGCTCTTTGCGTATGTTGCGTGCGACGCAGAGACTTTCCCTGCAGGTGCCGCAATCGGCATGAAGGGCGTAATTGCCGTCATAGCAGTCGCTCCTGTCGTCGCAGTGTTTGGCGCGCTTTTCGCCCTAAAGCCGGCGTTCGCCGTTCGCCCGCTCGAGGCCGCGTCAGGCCGCGCTCCGCGCAAGAGGCGGCTTGGAATGATTATTGCGTTTGCGTGTGGCTTTGGCGCGTTTGTCGCAGTGGAGACTTGGGGCACATCGCTCACAAAGCCGTTCATACCTTCGCCCGAGTGGCCCGACGCGATAGTCTCGATACTTCCTGGCGGCGTTTCGAGCTTTGACATAGAGCATCTGCGAAATCTCAAGGGGGTGAAGCGCATAGGCGAACTTCAGCCGCTCCAAGTCAACATCTCTCCACTTGAGGAGCTGAAGGGATTCGGCGGCGGCAGTGGGGGTCGCGGCGGACGCGGGCCGATGAAGCAGTACAGGAACGCGCTTCTCCTCGCGAGCGCGTGGCTTCCAGACTTCAAGTTTTCGCAGGGCGACCGCGAGTCGGCGGAGAAGGCGCTTGCGGAAGGTGACAACTGCGTCATAACCGAGATGATGGCGCGCGCCCGCAAGCTGAACGTCGGCGACGAACTAGTTCTTGACGCTGGGCGCGGGCTTATTATCTCGCTCAAGATCGTAGGCATAGTTGATCTCAACTGGCACATGGTGACGAGCCGCGCCCTCGTGCGGGGGATGAACAGGATGCCGGTCAACACTGACGGACCCGTCTTTGTTTCGTTCGACACGCTTGCCGCCTGCGACGCGAGGCCGCAGGACTTCGTGAAGATGACGCATGTGTGGCTCGACTATGAGCCGGAGTTCCTCGCCGCAAACGGCGTGTTCCCGGCGGGGCGCATCGTGGAACGCGAGATTGTCGAGGCACTTGGTGGCGCGTGGAGCGAGGATTCCGAAGGTGAGATACGTGGCAATACTGTGCGCCTCCATTCGCGTGACGAGATTGCCGACGGAACGCTCGCGCATGGGAGTGACCTCGTGGGCGCGATGGCGCGAGTGCCGTTCATCTTCGTTGCCGTCATCTCTCTTGGCTTCGTCGCGATGCTCGTCGCCTCGTTCGAGTCGCGTCGCCAAGAATTCGCAGTTCTCCGCGCAGTAGGCGCGACGCGGTTCCAGCTTGCGAAGGTGCTTATTGGCGAGGCGCTTGGGGTTGCGGTCGTCGGTGTCGCTCTTGGGCTTACGCTTGGCGCGCCGCTTGGCTGGCTCTGCACGACTGGTACGCGCGCGGCGATGGCGAACTGGGGGCTTCCAGCGACTTTTGTCGTGCCGATGCTGATCATCGCCAAGGGCGCGTTCTTCTCGATTGTTTTTGCCCTTGCCGTCGCCGTTCCCGCCGCCCTTGCCATCGTTCGCCGCTCGATCCATCGCTAATGGCGGATTTGCCGTGCGCTGAACAATTGGGGAGAACAATTGGGGACAGACCCCACGGAACCGTTGTAAAAGGCCTGTTTGCGCATTGTTGCCGGCTTGCGCGTTGACCGAAGATGAGCAAGGTGGTAGAATATTGGCGCAAACAGGGAACGAGGAAAATTTCTCATGAAACTGTCGAAAAAGAACGCGGTGCGGCAGAGCGCCATAAGCAAGGCTCTTGCCTCTGGCAAGGGACTTGGCGGATTGCTCGTCGGGCTTGCAACTGCCGTTGTCGGGGGTTGCAGTGAAAGATCGCCAAGCAATGTGATGGGCGACTATCCGGCGCCGCAGCAGCCAAAGAATACCGCAAGCGAGACGAGAGATGCGTCAGTAATGGGCAAGATGATCTTGAAAGACGACAAGAAAGAAGACAAGTCGCAAAATTGCACCACCAATGCCGTGAACGAGTTTGAGTCCGAGGCGGAAGGTGGGATTGTTGAAGTGATTGAAGAGTAGTAGCCCATAATGAACAAAAAGTTCCTTCTCTTGGCGTTGGTCGCGGCGGTTGTGCTTATCGTTGTCGCGATGAAATTTGACGAGCCGGTCGCGGGTGCGGCCGTTCTTTTCATATTGGTGTCGCTTCTAGTGCTGCAGCTTTGCTCCTTTTCTAAGACGAAGCCGTGCAAGGACATCAGCGAGCTTGACGATGACGACGGAGGGATAGACTGGCGAGAGGAGAATGTTTCAGAGGAAGAGTTTGCGATGTGGAAGGGTTGGGCGGTGCTGATGGATGATGTTGCCGTTCACGAGGCAAAGGCGGCGGCCGAGACTCTTGAGAAGGCGCAAATTTGCTGTCGGCTTGAATTGCTAAAGGAAGACCGCGCATGGCACCGCTATGGGAACGGCGGCCTTGGCACGCGGATGTGTGTTCTCGTCGCCCCAAGCGACTACGCCGCCGCACGAAAGCTCGTTGAGTGAAGCCGGTTGATGAGTTTTGGTATAATGTAGGCATGAAAATATCATTTTTGCGTATTGCGGTCTGCGCGGTTGTTGGAACGGTTGTAATAGGCGCGCTTCTTGCGTGCTGCTTCCTGCGCTCCAGGACGACCGGCGTCGACACTTCGACCGTTCGCAAGGAACTTCGCTTCTATCGCTCCGGCACGGAGTGGTTCGCGGATGTTCCGCAGCATACCAAGGCCGAAAACCAGATGGTCGCCGGCGCGGACACGCTGCTGGAAGAAGTCTCCGATGGTGCCGACGAAGTGTTTGTCGTGCTGTCGTCGGACATTCCAAACCCCGACCAGTGGAAGCTTCATCTCCACATAGTTGAGCATGACAAGTTCGGCGCGACTTACAAGGTCAGGGCCGCTGGACAGGAAGGCGTCCAGATCGCCTGGCTCTGCAACGTCATGCACACCGTCTTCGGCGGCGAACATCCCACGGACATCTACATCCACTCGATTTCCACCAAGCGACCATAAGGGAGCAACATGGCTGAAACAGGCTAAGCAGCCGGCTGTTTGATTTTTCTTGTCAGATTTTCCCGTTGGCGGCGAGTAGGGGTGTATGAAACTCAAAAAACTCGTCGTAATCGGGGCGTTTGTCGCCCTCGCAGTCGCGCTTTGCGCCACTGCATCGTCATTGTTCTGGGTCTGCCGCAAGGTTCGCGCCTTCGAAGCCGAGCATGGAGGCAGCGTCTACGCCAACTTGAGCAAGGCGCAGATGGACGAAATCATCAAGCGTAAGATAAAGGAAGCTGCGACTAACGCGGCTCCCGCCTCTGCCTCGACTGTCGCGCAGCAGAGCACTGAACCAGTCACCGAGAAGCCGAAGGGCCCGCCTCCTCCGCCGAAGCCGACGGTGAGGTTCGCCGCCCCAGGCCGCTATCTTCCGCCTGGCGGCGCGAGGGCGATTGGTGTAGAGTCCGTCAACGTGACGAACGTCCACGCCGAGATTCGCCGCGTGGTGCCGGAAAACGTCGTCCAGCTTCTCGCCCGTGAGGAACGCGAGTACAGCCGCTATCGGTGGGGCGGCTCCGCAGACGACGAGGAGACCGAGGAGCTTTCTGGCGAAATCGAGGAACGCGACTTCGCTTGCGTGAACAAACCTAACGAAAAGGAGACCGTTGCCGTGCCCGTGAAGATGAACGACGGCGGCAGCGCCAACGGAATATTCCTCGTCGCCGTTAGGAGCGCCGACAGACCGCGCGCAGACGGCTGGTGGGTCGAGGAATCAAAGCAAAATCCCAACCGCTATCGGCTCGTCTGCCTTTCCGATCTCGGGCTTTCCGTTCGCTTGAACGGAACCGACTCGCCTGGCGTATGGGTGACTTCGCTTATGAAGGGCACGCCTCTCGACGGCGCAAAGGTGACGGTATATTCCAAGGCGAACATCAAGGTGATGGAAGGCGAGACCGACGAGAACGGCTGGAGCCGCCTCGTGCGCGTGGCGAAGGGCGAGCCGTTTGCCGTAGTCGCAGCGAGTGCCGATGGCACCGACAGCACTTTCCTCGCTCTCCGCGACTCGATGGAGATCGACGAGACATATTCAGACGGTTGCCGCCCAGAATACCTCGCGGACGACGGTGTCGAGGCGTTCCTCTGGACCGACCGCGGCATCTACCGCCACGACGAGAAGATAATGGTTCACGCGCTTTTGAGGAACGGCCGCCGCCAAGCGCCCAGCCCAATGCCGGTTGAGCTGCGGCTTGTTAGCCCGAAAGGCGACATATACTCCCGTTTCACGGCGACGAGCGACACCGAGGGCTCGCTTTTGTGCGATACATTTACCGTCCCCGCAGACCAGCCGAGCGGTGCGTGGAAGTTCCATGCAAAGATACCCGGCAAGGATGGTCGCATACTCGGCACAGCAGAGATAAAAGTCGAGGAGTTCGCCCCGCCGCAGATTCGCGTCCGCGTCGAAGCAGATTCCGCGGCGCATCCCTCGAACTTCGCGTTCTCGGTCTCTGCGGAGCATCTTTTTGGCGGCCCTGCCCACGCGCTCGCCTGCGAAGGCGCAGTCGTGTTCGAGGATTACTCTTTCGCGCCGCCACAATGGAAGGGGTGGTCATTCGGGAACTGCGACCGCGGCCTCAAACCGAATTTCCGCAAGCTTGACAAGACCTCGCTCGATCGCGAAGGAAAATGCGCCATGTCCGCGCCGCTTTGGGCCGATTCGGGGCTGCCAAAGGCCGCAGTGCGCGCGACAGCGCAAGGAACGGTGTTCGAGGACGGTGGCCGCCCTGCGACGGCACGCGCTTCCGCAGTTCTCCACTACTACCCATACTACATCGGCTCAACGCTTGAGTCGTGGATGCGGCTTGGGCAAGGGCTCGCGCCGAAGATCCGCTTTGCCTGCGTGAAGCCGGATGGCTCGCGCCACGGAGAAAGCCACACCCTCTCCGCGACATTGGAGCGCATCGATTCCGTATATTCCTACCGCCGTCAGTCGAACGGATGGGAGACGTGGGATTGCGAGCGTATTCGCAAGGTTGTCGCGTCGGCCGTCAAGATCATCGTTCCGGCGGGCGAGGACGCGGTATTCGACATCCCAGCAAGCGCCTGCGGAGACTATGCGCTGACCGTGACGGATCCCGAGACGGGCGTTTCGTTTGCGAAGACCTTCTACTTGAGCGACTGGGGCGACTCGGCGGTTCGTGCGCCGCTCTCCGACCCGACGGCAGTCACGCTCACTACCGATAAGTCGTTCTACCGCGTAGGCGAAACGCCGCGCCTGATGGTTCGCGCGCCGTTCGCCGGCTATGCGCTCGTGTCGGTGCTGCGCGACAAGGACGCGTACACTGACATCGTCGCACTCACAAACGCGACGAGCGAAATTGCGCTTAGGCCTGTTGCGCTCGAGAACGCGCCGAACCTCGACGTTTATGTGTCTGTCGTGCAGAGCGTCGAGGCGAACGCAAAGCACATGGCCGCGCGCGCCCACGGACAGGCGACGATATCTGTGCGCCCGGTCGAGGATGAGATTGCCGTCAAGGTTGCGAAATGCGATGTCGTTATCGGCAGCGAGAAGGGCTCGTCTGCAACCGTCACCTTCGAGGCGCGCGGCGCATCTGCCGCACTCGTCACAGTCGTGGACGAAGGGATAAACATCCTTACGGACGAGCAGGTGCCTGATCCTGTGGCGCATTTTGCCACGCCGCGCTACGCGAGCCATCCTCTCTACGACATCTACCACCGCATGCTTCCTGTGCTTGGCGAGGACCTTCTCCGTGCGAGCGGTGTCAAGACAGGCGGCGGCGCGGGGGCGGAGATGCTCGGGCGTGTAAGCCCTGTGCCGACGCGTAGGTTCAAGCCGCTTTCGCGTTGGAGCGGTCGCGTGGAAGTCGGCGAAGACGGGAAGGGCGTATGCGAGTTTCCGCTTGGCGAGTTCATCGGCGAGATTCGTGCGACAGTCGTAGCGTGGAGCGCATCGGCGTCTGGCTCTGACGCGATTCAGGCGAAGGTCACGCCGAAGATTGTCATGATGCCGGACGCTCCGCGTTTCGTCGCACCGGGGGACGTCTTCGAGGCGACGCTGCCGATCTACAATAAAAGTGGCGAGACGGCGAAGATGGGATACTCGATCTCCGTCGGAGGGAAGAATGTGTCATTTGCTTCCGTTTTCTCGCTTGAGAAAGACGGTCACACAAACATCGTCGCGCGGATTGCGGCGCCAGAGGAACCAGGAGAGCTCGACATCGTTTATCGTGTGCGCGGCATGGGTGAGACCCATGAGCAGACGATTCACCTGCCAGTTCGCCCTGCCGTCGCCTGGGTCGAGACTGCTGGTTGTCGCATCCAGTCCGCACCAAGCACCAATGCCTTTGAGAAATATAGCGAAAAGGTTTATGATACTCCTCTCGGCGGGTACGAGGCGGCGCTACGCTGGCTCGCGGAATATCCGCATGGCTGCCTTGAGCAGACTTCTTCGCGCATGTTCCCGCTTATCGGCGCAGGCGGAATACTCGCCTCGGTCTCGCCTGCGGGGCCTGATGTTGTAGCTTCTGGCGTCAGGCGCGTCGAGTCGATGGTGAGGTCTACCGACTTTGTGATGTGGCCTGATTGCAACTACGCGCCGTGGGATCGCGAAGTGTCGCTCTACGCCGCGCACTTCCTCGTCGAAGCGGAGAAGAACGGCTATGCGCTCAATCGCCTCGCGCGCGACCGCGTCTTTAGCTTCCTGAAGCGTTGGGCGATGTCGACGAACGACACGGTGTCGGCCTACGCCTGCCACACGCTTGCGCTTGCCGGCAATCCGGAGAAGGACCGCATGCTGCGGCTCTACGACGCGTCGACCAACTTGACGCTTCTTTCGCGCTCGCGCCTCGCCCGCGCCTTCGCCCTGACAGGCGACAGGCGCCGCGCCGAGACGCTGCTTGCGGCGAATGTCGTGCCGTCGTCGGTGAAGGACGCCGCATTCGCCGTCCTCGCGCTTCTTGAAATCGACCCTGACGATTCGCGCATACTTCCGCTCGTATCCTATCTCGACGGACAGCGCGACCGCGAGCGGTTTTCGTGGGGAACGACGGGCGACAACGCGCATGCGCTTCTTGCGATAGGCGCATACTACCGCCACCATCCCGCGAAGCCTGGCGAGAAGTTCGTCGTGTGGCACAAGCTCTCGCTCCCCAAGCCAAGAGACGTAAAGGACGAGTCGCGCGGCATTTCCATCGTGCGGCGCTACCTTACGCCTGAAGGTGGAGAAGCTGATCTCTCGAACCTCTCGCTCGGCGAGATGCTAATAGCGGAGCTGGCAATAAAGGTCGACGACACGCGCGAGCTTTCAGACCTCGTTATCGAAGACCTCTTCCCCGCCTGCTTTGAACCTGTGCATGGAGGGCTTGTCCCGAAGCGAGCGAATGCGGAGCCGTCGGATCCGCGCGGAGCGAACGAAGGGACGAGCGCCCATGCACTGGTTCAGGATAGATGGGTGATGCGGTCGGACGCGCGCGACGACAGGATGCTTGTCTTCTCCAAGAAGTTCACGCTTGCGAAGGGCGCGGAGGCGACCTTCCGCTATCCGGTGCGCGTTGTCTCGGCTGGAGACTACATCCTTCCTGGCCCAAGTGTCGAGGCGATGTACCATCCAGACCTCCACGCACGCCGCGCCCCCGATCGCATTTCCGTTAAGAGATGAGTTGGAGTTCAGAGTTGGAGTTGGAGTTGGAGTTTTTTGACTCGTGCTTTAACACAACCTTCAACTTCTCCTACACATACTACATGTTCTTGCCTATAAGTTGAAAAGTTGAAAGGTTGAAAAGTTCCATACCAACTTATCTTCATTTACATTCCTGTGCGAAGCGCGGGCGGCGGGCTACACGGCTAAAACCCGAACCAAAAGAACTTCAATTCCACTCTCCAACTCCAACTCCACTCTCCAACTCCACTCTCCAACTCCAACTCCACTCTCCAACTTCTCTTAGACAGCTGTAATCGGTGCTGCGTCTTGCCATGCGCAAATTTGGTATAATACAGGCATCATGTTCATCAATCTTGACAGACCGCTTGTCGTGTTCGACCTCGAGACGACTGGGCTATTCCCGAAGCGCGACCGGATCATCGAGCTCGGTGCGATAAAGGTGATGCCTGACGGCACCGAGGAGGAGCGCTGCTGGCTGCTCAATCCCGGCATCCCGATTCCCAAGGAGTCCACCGACGTTCACGGCATAGCCGACGAGGACGTGAAGGACTGCCCGACTTTCGCAGACAAGGCCGACGAGATCTACGCGTTCTTCGATGGATGCGATCTCTCTGGCTTCAACTCCGACCGCTACGACATCCCGTGCCTTGAGGAAGAGTTCGCCCGCGTCGGCAAGAACTTCGGCGTCTCGTCTCGCCGCTGCATCGACGTTCAGCGAATCTACCACAAGATGGAGCCGCGCGACCTCACGGCCGCCGTCCGCTTCTACCTTGGCCGCGATCACACCGGTGCCCACGGTGCAGAGATGGACACGCGCGCGACGCTCGAGGTCTTCAAGGCGCAGATGGCGAAGTACCCAGGTCTCCCGCAGTCTTCTGCGGAAATGGCCGAGCTTCTCTCTCCTCGCGACCCGAACGCCATCGGCCGCAACCGCGAGCTCCTGTGGCGCGACGGAGAGCTCTTCGTCAACTTCGGTAAGAAGAAGGGCGAGAAGCTGCGCGACCTCCTGTTCCGCGAACAAAACTTCCTCAAGTGGATATTGAAGGGCGACTTCGATACCGAGGTCAAGGCCGTCGTGCGCGACTTGCTTGAACACGGGCGGCTTCCCGCCGCTCCCGCTGCAAAATGACGGAAGGGGCGTTCTTCCAGGATCTTGCGCTCGTCATGGCCGTAGCCGGCCTTGTGGCGGCGCTCTTCTCGCGCATGAGGTGGCCGAAGGTCCTCGGCTACATCGGCGCGGGTGTTTTGCTTAACAAATACACGTGGGGCGGGAGCTTGCTTGCCGACTCGCAGTCAATCAATACGATTGCGCAGCTCGGCGTCGTATTTCTCATGTTTTCGATGGGGCTGTCGTTCTCCGCGAAGGACATGAAGAAGCTGCGAGGCGTTGCTGTTCCCTCGGCGCTGATCGATACCATCGTGATGATCTGGCTCGGCTACACGGTCGGTACCCGTTTCTTCGGATGGTCGCTCGTCCAGTCGGTGTTTCTCGGCGTCGCGATGTGCGATTCGGCGACAACGCTTCTCGCGAAGGTCATCGACGAAGCGGGCTGGGGTTCGCGTCCGTTTGCGAAATACGTCCTCGGCACTTCACTCTGCGAAGACATAATCTGCGTCGGCGCAATCGCCGTCGCGACGGGGCTCGCAAATGGCGGTGGGATGTCTGCCGGCGCATTCATCGCGTCGCTTGGCTGGCTTGCTGTATTTTTCCTTGCGGTGGTCGTGATCGGGCTTGTTCACGTGCCGCGTCTCCTCGTGTCGGTCTCGTCTCGGAAGGACGACGAGGCGCTTGCCCTCACGATTCTTGGCGTCTGCTTCTTCGTCTCGTTCCTTGCCTACCGCTTCAACTTTTCGCTTGCGCTCGGCGCATTCCTCGTTGGCTTCCTCGGCGCGTCGAGCGACGTGCGCGAGCGGTTGGCGGCCCTCGTTGATCCGCTCAAGTCGATGTTCTCCGCGATGTTCTTCGTCTCGATCGGTCTTCTTGTCGACCCTGCCGCGCTCTGGGCGAACGCAGGCGCGATACTCGTCGTCTCGCTCGTCATCGTCCTCGGCAAGCTCTTCAACAACACGTTTGCCTCCCTGCTTTCGGGTGTCGACGTCAAGACCGCCGTCCAGAACGGATTCTCCCTCGCGCAGATCGGAGAGTTTGCGTTTATGGTGGCGATCCTCTACGCGCAGCTTGTCGACGACCCCTCGAACCCGATGTTCTCTATCGCCGTCGGCGCGTCGCTACTGACGACTCTCCTGAACCCGCTGATGATCCGAATGTCCGACCGCGTCGGCGACTTCGCGGAGCGCCGCGTGCCGGTGCGCTTCAAGTCTGTCCACGAGGCGTATCGCGCGTGGCTCGCCAAGATTGGCGCGGCCGAGGGGTCGCCCGCGTTCCGCAAGCTGAAGGCCGAGGTGTTTCGCCTTGGCGTATATGCGGTCCTGATGATCGCCGTTGCGACGATGTGTACTCTACTTACGCACGTCAACTACAACGGTGTCTCGCCATTCTTTGCGTCTTACGCCCACGTGTTATTCTTCGTGCTTGCGCATCTCCTCTGCCTGCCGCTTCTGCCGCTTGGCGTTTCGGCTTCGCGCGGTCTCGCCGACGCTGTCGCTGTGATGCTCTGCGGCGAGGGTACGTCGCGATGGCAGGTCTCCGTCCAGCAGGTCGTACGCGCCGTAGTCTCTTTGGCGGTGCTGGCGTTCCTGTTCGTTGAGTGGGCGATGGTGTCCGTCTCCATCGCTCCGAGGGGGCCGACGCTCTGGGTTGGCATCGGCGTCATTGTCCTTGTCGGTATCATCGGCTGGCGCCGCTTCGTCAAGGCGGGCTCTCGCGCGACGAAACGCTTCCACGACGCGCTTACTGCCGAGGAGCGGCGCGAGAGTCTTGCGCGGACGATGGAGCTTGCCGTGCCGGATGGTGTGGAAATAGTTCTGCCTGCGCTGTCGCCTGCGATCGGCGGCACTGTGGTGACTCTCAATATCCGCGCGAAGACCGGCGCTTCCGTCGTCTCCGTCGTGCGTGGCGGCGTGGTTGTACGCAACGTGGGCCCCGAGTGGGAATTCCGTGGCGGAGACACAATCGTCGCGCTCGGCGACCACGCGCAGATTGCCGCGCTAAAGGATCTTCTGGGGGTGACGTCGTGAAAAGGAGAATCCTGCTCGCGGCGCTCGCCGCCTTTCTTGTGCTTCTTTCCGTCTGCCTGCAGTTCGCGCTGCGCGCCGCGCGACCCGCTTCCGCGCCCGCGATGACGGAAGGCGCTCTCGCCGCTTTCGGCGGCCTTCGCTCCATCGTCGCGGAAGTCGTGTGGTTCCGCGCCGACCGACTGCAGGACGAGGGACGGTACGTCGAGCTTGCGCAACTCGCCTCGACGCTCTCGTATCTCGAGCCGCATACGCCCGAGGTGTGGAGCTATGCGGCGTGGAACCTTGCCTACAACATCTCAATAATGATGCCGACGTACGAAGACCGCTGGCGCTGGGTCTATGCAGCGATATGTCTCATCAGGGACAAGGGGCTCGTGCTGAATCCGACGGAGAGCGAGCTTTATCGCGAACTTGCGTGGCTTTTCGAGCTGAAGCTCGGTACAAATCTCGACATGGCCGCTCCCGTATATCGCGCGAAGTGGCGCGAGACGGTTGAGGACGTCGCGCGGCGCAACGCCTGGGAAGAGTTGAGGATGGACAAGAAGGTGATGGACGAGGTGACGAAGACCTACGACATGTCTGACGTCGCCGATCCGATGTTCTCCGCCGTCTATTGGGCGCACATCGGCCGCGTCGTCTCTAAGAAGAAGGAGGATTTCGCGTTCCTGAACGAAATCATCCGCCAGTCGCGCGCCATCTACCGTAAATCCCATCGCAACGCGCCTTGAGTTTATGGTATAATTACAAACATGATTACGTTGTTCATTGCAATCGCCGTCGCATTCGGCGGCTTCTCTGCGGCGCACTACGGCGCAGACCTCGGCATAGGGTGGAGCATTTTCCTCGGCCTCGTTTCGTTTGGCGTCTTCCAGGCGGCATTCGGCTTTTTCATCCAGCGTAAGGTAAAAGCCGACATGGCAAAGGTGCAGGGCATACTGGAAGGCGGGCAGAAACGGCTCCAGCAGAAGATGCAGCGCTGGCAGATGCGCCCGCCGGGGTCGATCCAGGCCGCGCAGAAGGAGGTGGCCGACGACACGCGCATTTTCGTCAAGGAGGCGCTTGCCGAGACCGAGAACCTTCGCAAGTATCGCCTTTGGGTTCCGATGATCGAACGCCAGATGGCGACCGCGCAGCTCCAGCTCAACTGGATGATCAAGGAGTTCAAGCGCGTAGACGAACTGATGCCGAAGGCGATGTTCCTCGACCCGACTACCGTTGCCATCAAGCTCGCTCGCCAGCAGATGCGGGGCGAGGACATTGCGGAGATGGAGAAGATCTACCGCAAGGGCGTGAGGCGGCTCAGGTATAACCAGAACGTCCTCCTCGCCGCGACGTGGAGCTGGATTCTCGTCAACCGCGGCAAGGTAGACGAGGCGTTCAAGGCGCTCACGGAGGCGCTAAAGAACTCCGACGACGCGACCTTGAAGCGCAACCACGAGTGCCTTATGAACAACAAGGTCGCCCACTTCAACAACTCGGGGATCGGCGACCAGTGGTATTCGCTCTTCCTCGAAGAGCCGAAAGTCAAGATGCAGCGTCCTCGTTCGGTCTACCGCTGACCGAGGGCCTGCGTATAATCTGCAAAGGGGGTCATGGTGTTTCGCATTGCATTCCTCGTCGTGTCCGCATGTGCTGTTTTCGCAGCGGACGGTTCTGTTTCATACGTCGATTCCTTCGACCTTTCAGGCGCGACTTGCGGGTTCGGCAAGCGGCTCTTGCCGCTCAAGTCCGTAGACGGCCATGCGCTCACGGTGTCGAGCAATGTCTATGCCCGTGGTTTCGGCACTCATCCTGAAAGCGCGATAATGTTCCGAGCGAACGGCAAGGTCGAGTCCTTCGACGCGCTTGTCGCCATTGACGACGATGCGAGTCAGTTGCTGTCGAAGAAGGGCTATAGCACTCCTGCTGCGCAGTTCAGGGTCTGGGCCGACGGGCGGATTGCCTGGAACTCCGGCGATGTCAAGCTCTGGCAGAAGCCGGTCGAGGCGCATGTCGATCTTGCCGGAGCGAAGGAGATTGTCCTTGAGACGACCGGTGGCGGCGAATGGACGGCCTACGATGCCGCGAACGCCGACTGGCTCGACGCGCGCTTCACTTGCGCCGATGGCGCGAAAATTGAGCCGGTGAACGACCCTTCGCTCGTCGTGCAGCTCGGCAGGCTCACTCCAGCAGTGAGGCCGGAGCCTCGCATCAACGGTGCGGACATCTGGGGCGTGAGACCCGGGCATCCCGTAATTTTCCGCGTCGCGACGACGGGCGAGCGTCCAATCAGGTTTTCCGCGACGGGGCTTCCCGAGGGCGTCACCATAGACGAAAAGGGCGTCTTAAGGGGTTTCGCCCCGAAGACTCCTGGCAACTACGACATTGCCGTGACCGCCGAGAACGCGAAGGGCAAGGCGACGCGCACAATACGGCTCGCAGTCGGCGACACGATTGCGCTTACGCCGCCGATGGGCTGGAACAGCTGGAACACGCTCGCCTACCGGCTGACGCAGGAGAAGGCGATGGCCGCCGCGAAGGCGATGGACGAGTCGGGTCTTGCCGACCACGGCTGGTCGTACATAAATCTCGACGACTGGTGGGAGATGAACAACTCCGGGTTTCCGCGCGTCGAGATGCGCAAGAAGGACTTTGGCGGCCGTGAAGACGTCATAGGCCCCGCGCGAGACGAGAACGGCAAGATCTTCCCGAACCGCTCGTTCCCGGATATGAAGGGCATGACGGACTACATTCACTCGCTCGGTCTGAAGGTCGGTCTCTATTCCTCGCCAGGGCCGCGTACGTGCGGAGGGTGCGAGGGCAGCTACGGGCACGAGCTCCAGGACGCCGAGAGCTGGGCCGAATGGGGCTTCGACTACTTGAAGTACGACTGGTGCTCCTACGGCGCGATCTTCATAAAGGAGACGGAGTCATTGCCTGTCGAACGGCATGTCGAGTCCCATTCAAAGCCCTATCGCCTCATGAGCAAGTGTCTCAAGGCGCAGAAGCGCGACATCCTCTTCTCCTTCTGCCAGTATGGCTGGGGCGACGTCCAGCTATGGGCGCGCGAGGCGGGCGCAAACTGCTGGCGCTCCTGGTGCGACCTCAACGACTCCTGGCACTGGATGGAGCTTGCGCTCGAGGGGCGGATCGGCGGCGAATACTGGAAGTACAGCGGGCCGGGCTGCTGGGCAGACCCCGACATGATGATCGTCGGGCAGCAGTATTCCTTCGGAGGTGACCATCCGACGTTTCTTTCGCCGAACGAGCAGTACAGCCACGTCTCGCTCTGGGCGATGGTCGGTTCTCCGCTCCTCATTGGCTGCGACCTCACGACGATAGACGAATTCACGAAGAGTCTCCTGATGAACGACGAGGTTATCGCAGTCAGCCAAGACCGCCTCGGCAAGGTGGCGCGGCGCATTCGCAACGTCGACGCGGAGAGCGTCTGGGTGCGTCCGCTCGCGAACGGCTTTACGGCTGTCGCGCTCGTGAACCGCTATCCCTTCGCGAGGGAGATCAAGGTTTCGTTTGCGGAACTCGGGCTCGACGGCCAGTGCTGGGTGAAGGATCTTTGGCGGCAGAAGTGCGAGGGGAAGCATGCCGGGTTCTACTTCGCGACAGTCCCCGCGCACGCGACAAAGCTTGTGAAAATGCGCAGCGTAGACTGTGCCAAGTGCGACTGACGCGGGGTTGCGCCGTCATAATGCAACGGACAATACATGGCGCCAAGCAAGAGACGTAGGGCAATTGGGCGGGCGGCTTTCGGTTTGATCGCCTGCCTATGCTTGGCTGCGCTGTCCGTCGCCGCCGAGGTGCCGTTAGGACAGGATGTAGTCAGGTCGAACGCGGACTTCGTAGTGACTTGGAATGCAGGCGACGGCTCGCTCTCGTCGCTTGTAATGAATGGCGATAACGACCAGATGAACTGGATCGAGGGAACGGCACACTGGGGGCAGATCCGCCTCGTCGCGCAGTCGCCGGGAAGAGCCTTCCAGAATTCGACGGTATTCCGGTTCAAGGGAATGCACGAGGACGGCGAGTGGGTGGTCTCGTCCTACGAAATGGAGAAGTGGGAGACGTTGCGCGCAGAGGTGAGACGCCGCGTCACCGACGAGGCGCTTGAGGAAGAGTATGTGTTCTTCAACGACGCGAAATGGCCGGTGTATTTCCGGCGCGGCGACCTTGGCATCCTCGCTACGTTCAACGACTCCTATGGCGATGCCGCAGAGTGTCTCGTTCGCCGCTGCCACGCGCACATCTGGTGCGGTGGCGAGAACTCGTGGGTTCATGTGCTCAAGATGGGGCCGTTTCCGACCGAGCTCGCGCTTGTACTCCAGAAAGGCGATCTCGACGCCTATTCGGTGCGTCGCCTCTGGGACGAGTGGTCAAACGACCGTGGCGACTTCGAGCTGCATCCCGGGGCCTTCGTGCTGAAGGGCGGCGAATCGCGGACGATTGCGTGGAAGGTCGCTGCTCATCCCGAGGGCAAGTTCGACGAGACGCTGCTTCGGCTTGGCGGCGTAAAGATTGACTTTCGCCAGGAGACGATATTCCCAGACGAGACCTTCGAGATCGACGTGACTTCGCCCGATGGCTCCGTGCGCCATTATTCGCGCAAGCCTGACAAGGGCGTTGGAGAATATGCGTTCGAGTTCGCGGCCGGCGGAAAGAAGGCGAAGGCGTTTGGCTACTGCTCCCCCTCGCTTGAAAGTCTGCTCGAAAGTCGCGTCCACTTCATCGTGCGCAATCAGCAGTGCCTCGACAAGGACAGCCCGCTCTACGGCGCGTATCTCATCTACGACACCGTCGACGGACGACAGTACTTCGACTACCGCTTTCGCGACTTCAATTCCTGTCGCGAGCGTATCATCATGGCCGTCACCATTGCGCGGTGGCTCTGCTCGCACGACGACCCCGAGGTGCGCGCTTCGCTCGACCTCTTCGAGAAATACGCCCGCCGCGAATGCTACGACAGCCGAACGGGCGCGGTGTACGACACGATTGGCAAGGATCCGAAATTCAAGCGGCTCTACAACGCACCGAGTTTTTCGCGGCTCTGGTTCGAGCTTTTCAACCTGACGCACGACCCCAAGTATCTCGACGACCTTGAAAAGACGCTTTTCGGCTTCTACGAACTCGGCGGGGAGAAGTTCTATCCAAATGGAGCCGACTTCTCGTCGGACATTGCGCTTCTCGAACGCGAGGGGCGCGACGCCTCGCGGCTACGCGAACACCTCGAGCGCCACGTCGCGAACATCCTTGCGAACGGCCTTCGCTATCCATCGCACGAAGTCCGCTACGAGCAGACGATCGTGTCGCCTGCGGTTCACATCCTCTCCCGCTACTACCAGCTCGTCGACCGCAGGGCGGACATCCTCGAGCAGCTGAAAGACCATGTCGACGCGCTTAGCCGCTTCAACGGCAACCAGCCGGACCACAAACGTCGCGAAATCCCCATCCGGCACTGGGATGGATACTGGTTCGGGCGCAACCGCATGTACGGCGACACGCTGCACCAGCACAGCGCGTTTTCCGCGCGCGCGTTCATTCTCTATGCGGCGGCGTCCGGCGAGAAGGGTTGGCGCGAGAGAGCTGAAAGATGCCTTCGCAACTGTCTTTGCATGTTCAGGCCAGACGGCACGGCCACCGCCGCGTGGATGCTTCCATTCTCCACTGTAATGCTCGGCAAGGACGGCGAGCCGCTCTTCCCGCGCCAGCTCGGCGAGGCGCCCGATCCGTTTGCGAACGACATGGATCTTGCGCTCTACATCGCCATGGCTTCCGGCTTGCTTGGGGATTTTGGCGGCGAACCCGCTGATTCGACGTATGGGACTAGAAAATGCCAGCAGCAGACCCAGTAGCGGCGGCGTATCGCCTGGAGTATATTTTCAGTAGAACGTGAATTGAAAAGTCAGATGGACATTTAGGGTGTCCATCTGGGATTTCAAATGAGGTAGCCTGTCCTTTCGCGGCGGGGTGCCCAAGCGGCGGCCGG
>CACWJS010000018.1 GCA_902761275.1 uncultured bacterium
GAAGCCCGTCTACACCGAGGAGAAGTACGTGGTCGAATTCCGCACCAGGCCGGCGGCCCTTGTAAAGGCTGTCAACGCCCTTGCGACATGCGAGCGGTTCATTGTCGTCGAGGCGCTTGATTTCTCCAGAGAGGGGGACACAATCGGCAAGGCCCTCGGCGAGGGAGACAAGAGGGGTGCAGTTGCCGAGCAGCAGTCCTCTCGTCCGCGGCGGAGGCGCCGCGGCGCGGCCGAGGCGGAGTTCGGGGCCGATGCCGCCGAGCAGGAGGGCGGCGCCGCGAATGCGGACAAGGGCATTGTCAACGATCCTGCGAAGGAGGATCCGTTCCTCGTCCGCGCAAGCATCGCAACATATGATTTCGGATCGGCTGTGAAGGCGGCCGCAGGCGAGGCCGAGTGTCGCGGGCGTGGCGCTCTTCGTAATGACGGGCGGCGGCGATCCGGACGAAAACGCGGCGGCGGTCGTCAGCCGCCTCAAGTCCGCGAAGAAGGCCGATACAGGCGTCAAGCCCGTGGACATGACGCCATACGAACGTGCGCTCCAGTTTGCCGTCAAGCCGCCGACAATTGCCGACGTCGCGGACGATGGCGGCAACTTCCTCGTTTCCGAGCGGCGCGTCTTTTGCCAGGTGTGCAAGAAGCCGATCAAGGACGGCACGAAGGTGTGCCCGCTCTGCGGCGAGGCCCAGCCCGAGCCCGAGAAGGTCGTGGTTGACTCCGACGGCGACGGGCTGCCCGACGACTGGGAGAAGAAGTACGGTCTCGATGTGGCGCGGAACGACGCAGACGAGGACAAGGACGGCGACGGTTTCACGAACGCCGAGGAGTTCGCGGCTGGTACTGACCCCGCGGACAAGCTTTCGCACCCCGACTACTTCGATTCGCTTAAAGTGGTGCTCCCGCTGAAGGAGACGGTGCTTCCGTTCTACCTGCGTTCGTACATGAAGACCCCGAACGGCATGAAGCTCGAGTTCTTCGATCCGAAGCGGCGCAACGACTACGGGAAGAACGGCTATCGCTACTCCGTGTTCGTAGGCGAGGCGATTGGCGACACGGGATTCACGGCCAAGTCGTTCGAGCAGAAGGAGAAGAAGCAGAAGATCAAGGGCTCTAACGTGGAGCGCACCGTTGATGTCTCCGCCGTGACGATCGTGCGCAAGGAGGACAGCAAGGAGCTTGTCCTCGCGCTTGACGAAAAACGCAAGCCCGTCGACGTGAAGGCGACACTCGAATTCAGCCGCGGCGAGACGAAGACCTTCGAAGTTCGTGCTGGCGAAACGATCGATTTGTACGGAAGCAAGTACAAGATTGTGGAAGTGAAAAGCGTCGGAAAGGGCGCAAAAGTCACCCTCGAAGATTCGCTTCGCGGAAAAATTCGTACAGTTGAAGCCCTTGAACAGTAAAGAGAATTAAGATATAATACACAATGCAACTCATTAGGAGCAAGTTCGATATGACGAACCTAAGGAAATATGTCGCGCTGACGGCGGTCGTCGCTTTCATTGCGCTCGCACAGAGCATGAATGCTCAGGATGACCTTGACGACCTGTTGGCCGATCTCGAGGGTGAAACCCCCGCGGCCAAGCCAGCGGCTCAAGAGCCCGCTGCCGAGGAACCCGCGCCAGCGGCTGAGGAGCCTGCTCCTGCGCCTGCTGCCGAGGAGCCCGCAGCCGAGGAACCTGCAGCCGAGGAGCCGGCGGTGGAAGAACCTGCAGCCGAAGAGCCGGCGGCGGAAGAGCCCGCAGCCGAGGAACCTGCTGCCGAAGAACCCGCGGCCGAAGAGCCTGCAGCCGAGGAACCCGCGGCCGAAGAGCCTGCAGCCGAGGAACCCGCGGCAGAGGAACCTGCTGCCGAAGAGCCCGCGGCGGAGGAGCCCGCAGCCGAGGAACCTGCTGCTGAGGAGCCTGCGCCCGTGGCAGAGGAGCCCGCAGGCAAGAAGGTTGATGACGCGCTTGGTCTCCTTGACGAGCTTGCCGGCGAAGAGGCTGACAAGACCGAGACATCCACGGAGCAAGTAGCTGAGACTCCTGCGCCTGCTGCCGAAGAGCCCGCTGTCGCGAAGACTGCCAAGGCCGCCGATAGGAAGGATGGCAAGCTCATCGACGAGATTCTGACGACCGAGAGACTGCGCCGCGAGGCGATGGACGTACAGGCAATGCGCGAAATCCGCGAGGCGAAGGAAGCAATGGCAAGCGGCGAGTATGTCGAAGCCGTTCGCCACTACGGCATCGCGGTCAAGCTCCTCAATGACAGCCCCACGGCGATGCGCTACAAGAGCGAGTGCACCGAAGGCATTGCCGAAGGCCTTTACAGGGCCGCAATCGAGGAAGAGCGCACTGGGCGTCGCGCACGCGCGATCAAGTATATGGAGAAGGCCGTTGACCTTCGCCACCCGAAAGCGCGCCGCCAGCTCGAGGCGTGGAACAATGCAGACGACCCTGACGCCCACAAGACGGATGTCTCTGAAATTCAGCACCGCCGCAACGATGCCGACTACAAGCAGCGCCGCGAGAACGAGCGCCGCCACTTGAAGCGCGCAAAGCAGCTTCTTGCCCAGCGCGAGATCGATCGTGCCCTTGACGAATGCGAACTCGTTCTCGACAAGAATCCCTACAATCAGGAGGCCATCCGTCTCCGGGACTCCATCGTTCGCAAGAGCGACGTCATCCTCAGGCAGGAACGGGAGGTTGCGCGCAAGAAGTGGATGGCCGATGTCGACAAGGCGTGGCGTCCTCCCTACGCAACCGATGCCACCGGCCGCGAAGAGGAAAAAGGAGCTACGATCAAGACGAAGCCCGACGCCAACAGCGAGCGCACGGTTGAGCAGACCATCATCCAGCGAATGAAGGAAATGCGCCTCCCTGCGATTTCGTTCAAGCCGCCGGCTACGATCATCGACGCCGTTGAGTACTTCCGCGGTGCGTCCAAGGACTTCGATCGTCCGGAGATTCCGCTTGAGCAGCGCGGCTTCAACTTTGTCCTCAAGACGCCTGAGGCCGTCCGTATGAAAGAGGCCGCGGCGGCGAGCGATGATGCCGACGACTTCTCCGACACCGGTTCCGACGACGGCGCTGCGGGTGGCGGTCCTATCGGCGTGCCGGTGATTCCGATGATCACGGCGAGCGACATCTCCTTCTACGATGCGCTGAAGCTCGTCTGCGAGTCCGTCGAGTACAAGTTCCTGGTGCAGGGCCCGATCGTCATGGTCATGCACAAGGACATGTCGGCCGAAGAGCTCGTCACGCGCTCGTTCCCTGTTCTTTCGTCCTTCACCGAGAAGATGGGCAGCGCCAAGGAAGACATCACGACGATGCGTGCCAGTGGCAACGGCTTCGGCGGCAGTTCGCGCAAGAGCGATGAAGGCGAGGAGAACGAGGAGCGCGATTGGAAGGAGTTCTTCTCGCTCCTTGGCGTCAAGTGGCCAGAGGGCAGCTCGATCTTCTACGTAAAGACGGTCGGCCGCCTCTTCGTCAAGAACACCCAGGACAACCTCGCGGAGTTCGAGAACGTCCTTGCCCAGCTCAACCAGCAGGTCACGCTCGTCGAGATCGAGACGAGGTTCGTCGAGGTTTGCCAGGATGACCTTAACTCGCTCGGCTTCGAGTGGATTCTTAACAGCGACTACTCTATCGGTCTCAACAAGCACCTTGCCAAGGCGCTCGGCGTCCGCGGCGGAACATGGGGCGACAGGGGTTCGAACGACAGCAACTCGCACAGCTTCAAGTCCTCTTCGTCCTACACCGGCTCCGGAACATACAATGCGTCTGGCGCGAACGGTTCTTCTTCTTCCAGCGAGTATACTGTAGATTCGCTGACGCAGAATGGCGGCACCCCCAGCAAGCTGACCAGCAATAGGATTATAACTTCAGACACCGCTTCGTCGCTGCTAAGCTCTGGGTTCTCAGGAAGTGGGCAAAACAGCTTTTCGCGGTCTGACGCGAGAAGTCGCACGACATACGATCGCTCTACTGGCGCAGACTGGATTTCGAATCGCGGTGGTAGGCGCAATGCGGGCGTAGGTGCCATTCAAGGTGTGAACGACTTTAGCGACACGGCAAACATGAGCGGCGTCTATTCGACTGGCCAGCGCTATCTTTCGACGCTGAACAACCATATCTCTGGGCAGAGCAACGCATATAATGACCAGTTCATGAGGTTGAACGCATTCCTCGGTTCGGCCGACCTTTCGATGATCCTCCACATGCTCTCGCAGAGGAGCGATACCGACCTCCTATCCGCGCCGAAGGTGCTTACGCGCCCTGGCGAAGAGGCCGTCATGAAGGTCGTTACCGAGTTCATCTACCCGACCGACTACGATGTGCAGCTGCAGTCGAGCTCTTCGGGCAGCAGCGGCAGCTATGGCGGCGGCAGTCAGTCCGCGATTCTCGCAGTCGTCGAGCCGCAGAGCTTCACGATGCGCGAAGTCGGCGTTATCTTGCAGGTCACTCCGTCCTTGACCGACGACGGCAACGTCGTTGACCTTGAGCTCAACACGCAAGTCGTCGACGAGCCGACCTGGAAGAACTACGGCATGAGGATTCCGTTCACTGGCAACTCTTCCCAGATGCAGAACTTCTTGGGCATAGGTGATATTCTCACTGGTCTCGCCGAGGTTCTCACGTCGATTGGTTCGGGACTGTCCGCCGATATGCAGACCGACCTCGCCGGGCGCGCGAGCGATGCGGCCTACAGGGCACTCGACAACCTCACGACAGCTGGCAACGAGAATATGACCTACTACGATGTCCCGATGGAACAGCCGTTCTTCCACGTCCGTTCCGTTGACTCGAAGGTTTCCGTCTACCCTGGTGCGACAATCGTCATGGGCGGTCTCATCACCGAGGCCCGCAAGGCGATAGACGACAAGATTCCGTTCCTTGGCGACATCCCGTTCATTGGCCGCCTCTTCCGCAGCCATTCCGAGCAGACGTCCAAGCGCAACCTCCTCATCTTTGTCACGACGCGCATTGTCGATGGACGTGGGCGTGAGATGCACAAGGATGGCCTTGATCTTGCCGATCAGGGCGGCGACGACGCAAAGCCCGCGCCCGAAGCGCCAGCTAACTAAAGGTAAAATGAAAGTGGCACTAACAGGAGGGATTGCCTGCGGCAAATCCCTCCTTTCCAAGTTTTTAAACGAACTTGGCGTCGAGACACTTGACGCCGATGATGTCGTGCATGAGCTTCTCCCCGACCCAGAAGAGCGTCGACGCATTGCCGCTGAGGTGTTTGCCGATCCCGAGAAACGTCGCGCCCTTGAGGCGAAGATACATCCAGTCGTCAAAGAGAGGATTGACCAGTGGTTTGAGGGGGCAGGAGTCAGAAGTTGGAGTTCAGAGTTGGAGTTGGAGGGTAGGGGTCAGGGGTCAGGAGTCAGTGGGGCGGGAGTAAAAATTGCTATAATTCCGCTTTTATTCGAAGCACACTGGGAGAAAAATTTTGATATAATATGTTGCGTCGCTTCCACACGCGAGAACCAAGTAAAGCGTATGATGACGACGAGGGGGATGACGCTTGCGGAGGCCGAGGCACGACTCGCAGCGCAGATGCCTGTCGAGGAAAAGGCCAGGCGTTCGCAGTATGTCATCCGAAACGACGGAACAGCCGAGGAGCTCCGCGCAGAAGCGCAAAAGCTCGTCGCCTGGCTGAAAATCTCCAATTTCCAACTCTAAACTCTAACTCCTGACCCCTGATCCCTGACTCCTAAACTCCAACTCCAACTCTGAACTCCAACTACTGACCCCTGACCCCTAATTTCCACTCTCCAACTCCAACTCTGAACTCCAACTACTGACCCCTGACCCCTAACCCCTGACCCCTAAACTCCAACTCCAACTCAAGATTTATGTCCGAAGAACTCGATGTGTTTGCGAGCGCCGTCACCAAGGGCGCCGCACCGAAGCCCCAGCAACCCCAGCCGCAGCAGCAGGCGGGCGGCAATAATGGCCAGAAAAAGCGGTTTCACAACCGCGGCGGCAAGAACTTCAACCGTGGCGGCGGCAAGCCGAACAATTCCCCGATTCGCGGCGCGAATGGCGAGGAGAGCGTAAACCCGCTTCTCAATGCCCCGCTCCCAACCGAACAGCGCGCGCAGGAGGCCGAAGTCCCCGCGAACCCGAACCGCAATCCCGATCTTCCCGAGTACCGTCTCGCCGACATCCAGACATGGCCAGCGCCGACGATTGTCGAACGCATGATGCCTGGTGCCGATCCCGAGGAACTTGGCACCTACCGCAAGCATGAGCTTATCTTTGCCGCGATCAGGATGTACCTCGCGAACGGCGGCGCCGTGCTCGCCTCTGGCTGCCTTGAGATTGTCCGCGAAGGACATGGCTTCTTGAGGTCCGCGAAGAACAACTTCCTCGCGTACCCTGAGGACGTCTTCGTCACGCAGCAGCAGATTCGTCGCCATGCACTCAGGACGGGCGACATAGTAGAGGGCCCGATCCGCGACCCGCGCGATCGTGACCGCTTCTTCTGCCTTGGCAACGTCGCGACGGTAAATGGCAAGGAGCCGTCCGTCGCCGCGCGCGTCATCCACTTCGAGAACCTGACCGCGACCTTCCCGACGCGGCGCATAATCCTCGAGACCGATCCCAAGGAGTTTTCGACGCGCGTCGTCGACCTCTTCACGCCGATTGGCTTCGGCCAGCGCGGTCTCATCATCGCGCCGCCGCGCGTCGGCAAGACCGTTCTCCTTCAGAAGATGGCGAACGCGATTTCCAAGAACTATCCCGAGGCGATGCTCATCATCCTTCTCATCGACGAGCGCCCCGAGGAAGTCACCGACATGCAGCGCAACACGAAGGCGATGGTGCTTTCGTCTACGTTCGACGAAGAGCCCCAGCACCACGTGAGCGTCACCGAGATGGTGCTTGAGATGTCGAAGCGCCAGGTCGAGAACGGCCGCGACGTAATCATCCTTATGGACTCGCTGACTCGTATGGCGCGCGCCTATAACACGGTACAGCCACACTCCGGCAAGATCCTCACAGGTGGCGTCGACGCGCTTGCGATGCATAGGCCAAAGAGGTTCTTCGGCGCGGCGCGCAACATCGAGGGCGGCGGCTCGCTTACGATCATCGCGACAGGCCTCGTCGACACTGGCTCCAGGATGGACGAGGTCATCTTCGAGGAATTCAAGGGCACGGGCAACATGGAGATTGTCCTCGACCGTGGACTTGCAGACAAGCGCATCTACCCCGCAATCGACATCGACAAGTCCGGGACGCGCAAGGAAGACCTGCTGCTCGACCCGATGGAGCTCGAGAAGACCTGGGGCATGCGCCGCATCCTTTCCGACGCCGGTCCCGAGAGCGCGATGAAGTCTGTCCTAAACTCGCTTAAGAAGACGCAGTCCAATCCCGAGTTCCTTCTTGCCCTTGACTTAAAGAACCTGGAGCGGTAAAATAGTAGCAAAACCGAAAGGGTCTAACCCTTTACGGAAAGGAGGTTGACCATGAAGAAAGCATTCGTTCTCCTTGCTCTGTCGCTGGCGGCATTGTCATCGTTTGCCGATTATCGGCGCGTGGACTATAAAGGTTATCGAATAGGGGATACGGGAGTATTAACTGATCAAACCCGCATTTCTGAGTCATTATTCTTTGTATATGATTCTGGCCAGCAGTCGTCCAAAGAACTTACGGCCAGTCAGATAGCAGGGCAGAAGATCGTCCAGTGGTGGGCATATAGTAGCGCAGAAAACGTTCCTGCTACACAGACCACACCCGCCTATATACAGTACAACGATGTTAAAATAGTTGCAGACAGCACATATTCTTTTGTTTGGACTTATGGCACGGCCGAATATTCGCTGGCGTATGTTGTCGTTGACTACGATTACATAAAGTACAACCTTTCCTACGACGCAAACGGCGGGAGTTACGCGCCTTCGACGGTGAACAACATTGTCTACACAAATGGAGTCACCATCGCGACCGGCGATATGGTAACGCGCACGGGCTATACGTGGTCCGGCTGGACGAACAACTTTACGACAACCATCTGGACGGGTGGCGAGATGGTGACTGGTGCCGGCCTGGGCCTTAATGCGATTTCCGATGGCTCCGATGTCGTCCTCCGCGCCAAGTGGACGCCTCATACATATACCGTCAATTTCAACAAGAACACGACTGACAGCGTACGCGGCACGATGGCTCCGATGTCATTGACGTATGGTGAGCCAGCCAACTTGACGCCCAATGCATTTGCGCGTTCGGGTTGGAGGTTTGGCGGCTGGGCGACAATGTCAGGAAAGGACGCCGGAAAGGTTTACGACGACGGGGAGTCGGTGGTAAACCTGACGGGCGACAATGGGGGCGTGGTTGTTCTTTATGCCGTTTGGGAGCCGAAGAGCTTTGCAATCAGATATCATAGAAACGATGGTTCGGGAGTGACATTGATAGATAGCAGCTGTTTGTCGGGGACACCGGTCAAGATGCCTTCGCAGACGCCGTGGATCGGCTACAGTTTCCGAGGCTGGGCGACGGCTGCCGATGGCGGAGTAGAGTATGAGGAAGGCAAAGACTATTCAATCGATCCTGGCGACTCGGATGTGATCCATCTTTACGCCGTGTGGTCTCCGATTAAGTATTCGATTGCGTTTGACGCGAACGGCGGCACGGGAACGATGGATGGTGCGACTGTCGAATACGGGGCGGTCTATACGCTTCCCGACTGCAACTTTACAAAGCAGGGGTTTGAATTCATGGGCTGGGCGACGAATGCTACGGGCGGCGTAGTGTTCTCTTCTGGCGAATGCGCCCTCGACCTTACGACTACAGCCGAAGGCGCAATTACGTTCTACGCCGTATGGTCGGAGCCGAGGTATATTGCCTTTGATGGCAATGGCGCACACAATGAGGACGCGATGGCAGAAGACGTGATGTCCTTTGAGGGAATAGAGACAAGGCCGCTTGTCCCCAACAAGTTCGAGAAGGCAGGCTATACCTTCGGCGGTTGGGCGACTAATGCGGTAGCGGCCACCAATCTTGTCGTCGCCTATGCCGATAACGCGGATGTCATCAGCACAAACCTGTGGATGGGAGTCGGCGAGACCAATGTCCTCTACGCAGTCTGGCAGACGAACACCTACACGGTAGTCTTTAATCCAAACGGCGGCAAAGGGGGGTTGGCATATCAGGAATTTGTCTATGACCAGCCGCAACCACTGCAAGCACAGGAGAAATGCGGTTTTGGGTCAGACCTTGCTTTTGTTGGCTGGGCGACTAATTCGACTGGCGAGGCGGTGTATGGCGACAATGAGGTCGTGTCTAATCTGACAGCAGAAGCCAACGGAACGGTAACGCTTTATGCGATGTGGGACAACGGTGTCTTGTCCAAGGCAATGCATTGCGACAATCTAACCTGGGATCAACGCGCCGACAGCAGTGCTAACAAGTGGGATGTGTCCGAGGGCGATAGCGAGGGCTACGAACATAGTGGTTCGTCGGCTTACGTCACTGTTCCGAGCGATCAAAGTCGCTCGTATACACTTTATGTCTACGGGTTTTCCACCGCAAAAAGCGGCAGCATCAGCTTCTGGTACAAGACTTCCAGCGAGAATTCCGGCGACTGTTGGTTGGAATTTGCGGTGGACAATAATACCACTGATATCAATCCGAATACCGAATGGAAGCAGTTTGGCCCGATAGCGGTGACCGAAATAACTTCCGCTGGGCTGTCTTTCTACGTTAGCTCGTTCGGTTCTTCGGAAGACAGTTACACCGTTTGGATCGACCAGATGACATGGGTGCCATCCAGTACAAGCTCTTCTAGTACGATTACCATTACGGAGGAGGGTTGGCAGCAAGTTACGTTCGATGTGCTACCCGACGATCCGTCGCCCACGAACGTTTTTGCGGCAGTTGCGGACAAGGTCGACCGCGTCGTCCATGGCGGCCAGTCCTGGGGATGGGAATCTGGCGGGCGCCTCACGTCGCTTACGGCTGGTGTGAAGTACTGGGTGCATACGAAGACAAGCAATGTGTCGTGGACGGTCGAGGGCGAATCGGTTCCTGCCGTCGAAGACGACGTCTATGGTCCCTTTGGCCGGAGTAAAGATATTAGTAAAAAGGACGACAAAGGGGATGATCTAAAGCCAACCGTCTACGGTAACGTCTTGCTGACGTTTGGCGGTGAGCCAGCCGAGGCGGGTGACTGTGTCGCTGCGTACTGCGGTGCCGACACCAATGTGCTTTGCGGACTTGGAAAGGCGTATGACTCCGGCTCCGGCGTAAAGTGTGACCTCGTCCTCTACGCGGTCGAGGGAACGAACATCCACTTCAGGGCTTGGCGAAGCAGCACTCTGGCAACTGTGGACGGCATCCGCGACGCAGATGCCGCGTGCGACATCATAGCGCCTGCGCCCGGCACCATTGACGCGACCACGCTTACCGTGACGGTGCCGACCCGCGAGTTCACTGTCGCGTTCGACGGCAATGGCGGAACGGGGACGATGGCGGATCAGAAGTTTGCCGAGGGAGAGGAGAAGAATCTGACGGCGAATGCATTTACGAAAGCTGGCTGTTTGTTCGTCGGCTGGAAGGATCGCAGTGGCATGGAATATGCGGACGGCGAGGCGATCGTCGCGACATCCGACCTGACGCTTGTCGCGCAGTGGAAGCAAACCGTTGCGCCGCCCACAGCGGCGACGGGGCTCCTATACAGCGGGAGGGCGCAGAAAGGGGCGGACTGGGGCGTTGGTTATGTGATTGCCGGCAACATCGAGACGAATGCAGGCACCCATTACGCGAAGGCGACGGTTAGAGCTGGCTATGTCTGGGACGACGGCACGACGGGAACGAAGGAAATCCAATGGTCAATTGCCAAGGCGACATACGACATGAGCGGCGTCACTTTTGAAGACGGCATTTTCATGGCCGACGGAACGCCCAAGAGCCTCGCAGTTTCGGGCGAACTTCCCGCTGGTGTGCAGGTCTCCTACGAAGGCAACGGCCAGACGGATGCCGGGAGCTACACGGTCACCGCTAAGTTTACCGGCGATGAAGTCAATTACAAGCCTATTGCAGACATCATGACGGCGACGCTCATCATAACGGGGGGCGTCAATCCTGGTCCAGATGATTCCGGCTCGGGCGATTCCGGCTCAGGCGATTCCGGTCCAGGAATCGCCCCGGCGCTCCTTTCCCCCGGCTCATTTCGCGAACCGGCCCGTCGTCGTGGGCTTGGGCCCTGCGGGTCTCTTCGCCAGGCGAAAGCCGGACAGGCAACTAAGTCGACAATCACCGTTATGCCTATTGGGGGGAAGAAGTACACGAGGAAGGCTTCCTTCATCCCTGGCGCAAATCCGACGGATGAATACGGCATAGTCTACGGCGTGCATGGGCTGCTTGGCACTTTTGACGGCTATGTGGTCGAAGCGAGCGCGGACGTCTACAAGTCTAAGGATCCAGCCGCGAAGGCGCTTGCATCTAAGATACCCGTCGCAGTGCATACGTTTGCCTTTGACACGGACAGTGGCTTCGCCGTCTTCTCCGCGTCCGTCGCCAAGACGGGGAAGACGAAGGTGCAGGGCTATCTCGGCAACGGCGCGAAGGTGTCGGTCTCGACGACAGGCGTACTCGGCGAAGATTACTTTGCCGTGCCGGTTGCCGTATCAAAGAAGGCCATGGAATTCGGCTTTGTCCTTTGGATTCCGCTCAATGGCGACAAACCGTTTGTCGCGAACATATTCAACTCGGCATGGAAGGCTGCGCAGACCGGGGGGGCCTATGCCCTTGCCGATGGCGTGCACGTCTTCGACTTCGTGGAACTGCCCACCTTCCGCAGCTATATTGCCGCAGTGGACGGTACGCCTGTAGCTCCCGTCGGCGAGAAGTTTACGGTATCGGGGTCGAAATGGGCTTTCTCAAAAACGTCCGGCAAGCTGAAGGTCGTTGACGGCATTCTCGCAGTAATATCCAAGAGCGAGCCCGCAAACTTGTCTGGGCTCAAGCTCTCGTATGCGGCAAAGACCGGGCTCGTAAAGGGGTCGTTCAAGCTGTATTACATGGAAGGCGGGAAGATAAAGTCTGACAAGGTGACGATTACTGGCGTTGTGGCGGAAGGTGTCTTCATTGGCAGCGGAACGGTCAAGAAGCTTGGCTCCTTTGCCGTGTGGGCAGAATGAGCGACATAGTCATACACAATGCGAAGGTCCACAACCTGCGGGGAATCGACGTAACGATTCCCCGTGACTCTCTCACGGTTGTAACGGGGCTTTCGGGGAGCGGAAAGTCGTCGCTTGCGTTCGACACGCTATATGCAGAAGGGCAGCGCAGATACGTCGAGTCCCTTTCTGCGTATGCACGGCAGTTCCTCGACAGGATGCAGAAGCCCGACGTCGAGAAGATAGAAGGGCTCTCGCCTGCGATTTCCATCGAGCAGCGCACGACGAGCGGCAACCCGCGCTCCATTGTCGCGACAGTCACCGAGATTCACGACTACTTGAGAATCCTCTACGGATCGATCGCCGTCGCGCATTGCCCGAAGTGCGGCAAGCCGGTCGTCAAGCAGTCGGCGGAGCAGATCGTCGAATCGATACTGGGCAACCAGGGGGGTGCCGCGAAAATCATCATCTACGCTCCGCTGGTAAAGGGCAAGAAGGGACGCCACGAGGAGACGCTTGCTTCCGTGAAGCGCAACGGCTTTGCGCGCGTCAGGATCGACGGCACGACATACCCGATTGACGAACTTCCCGAACTGGACAAGAAAAAGGCGCACAACATAGACGTCGTGGTCGATCGTCTCGTGATTCCCGCGGCGCCCGACGCTGCTTTCAAGACGCGTCTCACCGACTCTGTCGAACTCGCCCTCAAGACCGGCAAGGGCATAATGGAAGTGGAGAGGTTGGGGGACAAGGGGTCAGGAGTCAGTACAGAGGGGGCGAGGCGCGAATCAGAAATCTTGTCTGGCGCGGAGCGGAAAGAGCCGAAGGCGAGAGACGCGGAGCGCCAGACCACCTATTCCGAACTCAACGCCTGCCCTGACTGCGGTATTTCGTTTGATGAGCTGAAGGCGCGGTCGTTCTCGTTCAATTCGCCGTTTGGCGCGTGCCCGACGTGCGCGGGGCTTGGGCAGCTCTACTACTTTGACGAAGACCTCGTTGTGCCCGACAAGTCGCTTCCGCTCGAGGAGGCGATACACCCCTGGCGGCGCATGGGGCAGATGAACATTCTCTACCACAGAGAGCTTCTTGCGCATATCGCGAAACAGTACAAGGTGAAGCTCTCGACGCCCTACGAGAAGCTGCCGGCGAAGTTTCGGCACGGGCTCATGCACGGCTTCAAGGACGATCTCGTTCTTCCGTGGCGGCGAGTCGACCGGCCGTTCGAGGGAGTCCTCGCGTCGCTTCAGCGACGGCTCGACGAGGCGGAGGATGACGAGATGCGCGCGAAGTTCGAGGCGTACCAGAGCTTCCGCACTTGTCCCGACTGCGGCGGCTCGCGCCTGCGGCCCGAGTCGCGCGCGGCAACTGTCGCCGGGAAGTCGATCGTCGAAGTTATGGCAATGCCCGTCACCGAGGCATTGGAGTTTTTCAAAAATAAATTCCAAACTCCAACTAAAGACTCCAACTCCACTCTCCAATTCCACTCTCCAACTCCAACTTCCAACTCCAACTCCACTCTCCAACTCCATTCTCCAACTCCAACTCCACTCTCCAACTCATCAAAGCTCGCCGGCCTCAAGGACATCATCGCCGAGATCGTGCGGCGGCTCCAGTTCCTTCTCGACGTCGGTCTTGACTACTTGACGCTCGACCGCGCGGCGTCCACTCTTTCCGGCGGCGAGATGCAGCGCATCCGCCTCGCGACGCAAATCGGCTCTGGGCTCACAGGTGTCCTCTATGTTCTTGACGAGCCGACGATAGGGCTTCACCCGCGCGACAACGAGCGACTTATCTCGACCCTCAAGGGTCTTCGCGACCGCGGCAACACCGTAGTCGTCGTCGAGCACGACGAAGAGATGATGAGGAGTGCCGACTACATCGTCGATCTCGGTCCAGGCGCAGGGCGCGAAGGCGGCAAGGTAATGTATCAGGGCAACTTCAAGGGACTCCTCAAGGCGAAGTCGCTCACCGCCGATTACCTGACAGGAAGAAAGAAAGTTGGAGTCCAGAGTTCGAGTTGGAGAGAAGAAGCAAAAAATTCCACTCTCCAACTCCATTCTCCAACTCCAACTCAAAACTTCAACTCAAGACTCCAACTCAAATCTCTCACCATCTCCGGTTGTACCGAGCACAACCTCAAGAATATCACCGCCCACTTCCCCGTCGGCGCGTTCACTGTGGTGACAGGCGTCTCGGGCTCGGGCAAGTCGACGCTCGTCGACGAGACGCTCAAGCGGGCGCTTCTCCAGAAGTTCTACCACGCGAAGGACATCCCCGGCAAGTTCAAGAAGCTCACTGGCTGGGAGAACTTCGACAAGGTCGTGGAAATCGACCAGTCGCCCATCGGCCGCACGCCGCGTTCGAACCCGGCGACGTACGTCGGCTTCTTCTCCGAGATACGCGACCTCTTCGCGAAGACCGAGTCTGCGCGCGCGCGCGGCTACACTGCGGGGCGCTTTTCCTTCAATGTGAAGGGTGGTCGCTGCGAGACGTGCGGCGGCGACGGATTGCAGAAGCTTGAGATGAGCTTCCTCCCCGATGTCTACGTCACGTGCGACCAGTGCGGCGGCAAGCGCTTCAACGCCGAGACGCTTGAAGTCACCTACGGCGGCAAGAACATCGCGGACGTCCTCGAGATGACTGTCGCGGAAGGGTGCGAGTTCTTTGCGAAGGTGCCGTCTCTCGCACGCAAGCTCCAGACGCTTCTCGACGTCGGGCTTGGCTACATCGCTCTCGGGCAGTCCGCTACGACGCTCTCAGGCGGCGAGGCCCAGCGCATCAAGCTCGCGACTGAACTTTCCCGCCGCTCTACGGGTCGCACGCTCTACCTTCTCGACGAGCCGACGACGGGGCTTCACTTCGACGACGTGGCGAAGCTGATGAAGCTTCTCCTGCGGCTCCGCGACCAGGGGAACACCATCATCGTCATTGAGCATAACATTGATGTCATCCGTTGCGCCGATTGGATCGTAGACCTCGGGCCCGGTGGCGGCGACGCGGGCGGCGAACTTGTCTGCGAAGGGCCCTTGGAAACCGTAAAGGCCTGCCCTCGCTCCGTCACTGCCAAATTTCTCTGATTCCTTTTGATTTTCCCGATGAAAAATGGTAATATATTGACTTGTAATATCGGGTAAAATACCATGAAAACAAGAAAAGCACTGTCGCTCTTCTTTTGTACGGTTGCGTTTGCCGCAAGCGCGGCAACCGTTTCCGTCGATAAGGCCAAGTTTGCGGCCGGTTCCTGGGCTCTCTCGGATGCCTCGCTCGGCGTCCCGCACGGCCGCACGGTCAGCGGCGCGACGGCATACGACGTTGACGGTTCGACCGGCTTCTATGCAGTCGCCCTCGAAGGGGGTGGCACGCTCTTCCTCGCGGCGGACGACGAAATCGGCCCCGTCCTTGCGTTTACGGCGGAGTCCAATCCAGATCTTTCCAAGGGAAGTCCGCTGCGTGATCTCCTTGAGCGTGACATCAAGGCGCGTCGCGGTGTTGTAGCGGCCGCAAAGGAACTTGATAAATCCATGCCCAATGCGGCGCAAAATGCCGTGCCTTCCACTTCTTTGCAGTCTTCGGCTTCCGCTGCAGCAAAAGCGGTCTGGGCTGCATTGACGGTTTCGGTTCCCACATCGGCTTCGACTGACCTTGATCGCGCGACTGGCGCTTCGTCCGATGCCGCGCTCTCTTACGCAGCGCCGCGGTCGGCTCTTGCCGTATCGGATGTTCGCGTTGATCCGCTCGTCCAGTCGCAGTGGTCTCAGCAGGAGGCCGGCGGCGGCTATTGCTATAACTACTATACGCCGTTACATTATCCTTGCGGCTGCGTGGCGACCGCCGCCGCCCAGATCATGCGCTACTGGAATTGGCCGCAAGGGGAACTGGCGCACTATTCTAATGAATGCACCGTCGACGGCGATGGCCAGTTGCTTTACACTGTTGGCCATCCCGATGATCCGAATACTGTTGAAAGTCAGCGCATTTACGACTGGGGTCACATGAAGTTGAAGCCTGCGTCTTATGCGACTGACCAGGAGCGCGAGGCCATTGGGCGGCTCACGTCTGACATAGGCGTGGCCTTGGGCGCGAGCTACGAGTCCGACGGCACCGGCGCGATGTCTATCGATGTAAGCAAGGTGTTTCGCGCTAAGTTTGCCTATCCGAGTGGCGTAGAGTTTTGGAACGTCAACTGGGAGTCGGCGCTTCAGGACGGCGGCGGTCTCCACTCGCGTGAGACGCGTAACAAGGTGATATACGCCTGTCTTGATGCGCGGCTTCCCGTACAGCTTGCCATTGCCGATGGCAACGGATACAATGGGCACGCGGTTGTCTGCGACGGGTACGGCTTTGTTACGATTGGCGACGTTGAGACCGAGTTCGCCCACATCAACATGGGCTGGGCAGGTAGTGGCGACGTGTGGTACAACATTCCCGACATTGACTCCATCGCGGGTTCGACGGCCGGGGGTGGCGGTGTGCACTTCCAGATCATAAAAGGCGCAACGTTCAATATCGCGACTAATGCATTTGGCGGGTTGCTCACTGGGCGCATAATTGACGACGGGGAGCCCGTCGCCAACGCAGTCGTTACGGCATATAAGGGCGCGGATGCGGTCGGCACTTGCACGACGGACGAACACGGCATATACGCCTTTATGCTTCCGGCAAATACGAGCTACGACGTTAGGGTGGTGTCTGCGGACGGCGTGAAATCTGGTGCGCTTGACCATTCTGTTTATATCGCCGAGACGTGGGAAGATGCCGACTATGTCGTGTACGACGTCAATAACGTAGGCAATTCGTGGGGCAACGATATCGACATCGTGATTCCGCATGTAAGAATCGTTGGCGAAAATAACTATCCAAGCCTGAATTCTGCGCTTGTGGCTGCCTCGACAATGGAAAATCCTATCGTCGAGATATTTGGCCCCACTAAGCTAAAGGCCCCGGTTACCATCACGACAAACGTCACGATCCGCACCGTTCCCGCCGCGACTCTCTCTCTCGCCGACTGCGAGGTAGTCGCCACCGACGATACGATTACCAAGGAAGGATGGGTTCTGCAAGTGGCCGATGGCGTCCGCGTGGATTTTTCGAACATCGTGATTCGTACGGAGGCGAACGCCCCTGTCCGCATTAACGTATTCGAGACCGGCAAGGTGGCGTTTTCTGGCCGTGTCGATCTTGGGACTGTGGTAACGCATGCCGCCGACGCTTTCATCCTTGCCGGGCCGCTTGAACTGGAGGGTAATGGTCTTGCCGTTTCCTGTCCTGTTGCATCTGGCTTTGGGTTGCAGTTCGGTACGTACGAGTGCTCCGACGAAGAGGCGGGGACTTGTGTACGCTTGATCGCCAACGCACTTGACGCGACGTTGACAGGCGTAGCAAGCGGCGGAGTCCTCGTCTGGGATCGGCAGCCGATCGATCCTTCCATCGCCATTGCATACGCCACGAATGATGTTTTCGGCATCAAGTACTATAGTTCGGTCGATCTGCTTTTTAGCGACTACACTAATGGTGCAGAGGTCGTTTTTCTCAAGGACTGTCCGGTGAACATGTTCACGAACGCCGTGGTCGTTGGCAAGTCGATGACCATACGGTCCGAAGCAGACACTCCTTTTGTCGTGACAGCAGGCGAGGCGGCCGGTTTTACGGTGCAGGGCGAAGACACCGAGCTTGTTTTCACCAACATTGTGTTCAAGCGCACCGGCACTCCCTCCACGAACTTTGCCACTGTCAAGGGCGGCGCGTCGTTAGTGCTTGCCTCCGGCGCAGCCATAGCCGACTTGCAGCTTGCTGGAACGGCCAGCGCGGTGTATGTGGACAGCAGCAGTGACATGGAGATGACGAACAAGGTTACGATGCTGAAGGGCTCTGTCATCACGAATTGCGTGGCGACGCGGTTGGCCACAGGCAGGGCGGGCGGCGTCTATCTCACAGGCGAGAATTCTTTGTTCGACTTTGCGGGCGGCTTGATAACTGGTTGTGTGGCGGGTCATAATACCGGTGGCGGAGCCGTGTATGCCGGGAAGGGCGCGACAGTCGCAGTCTCTGGTTCGGCGACTGCGTATGGGAACAAGTCCAAAACTTATACGCGCAACATCTACGTCCAGAGCTTTGAAAGCCTGATTCTCGCCGATGAGCTTACTGGTGAAGTTGGCGTCTATTGCAATGGCGGCACCGCAAACGGAAAGTCGTTTGCCACGGTTGATGCGTCGACAGCTGCCGCGCTTGCGTCCAGAGAACACTTCTACAATGACTATAGCGCATCCTTGTATGCCGAGACATCCGAAGACTTCACCACGCTTGTTTGGGCGGCAGAGCCGCCAGGCCCAAAACCAGTGCCAGAAGTCGATGCCGAAGCTCGTCTCATAGTCGGCTCCGAGACGAATACGTACGCCACCGTGGGCGATGCATTTGAGGCCGCAGGCCTCAGCGACGCGAGAATCGAGCTTGTCACGAATGCCTCCTTGTCTGCGAGCATTACGGTCTCGTCGGCAATAGTCTTTGACGGAATGGGTTGGAAGCTTGACCGTGTCGGCGATTTCTGTCTTTCTGTTCCGAATGCGGACGCGTCTTTGACGGTGACGAACATAGTCATTGATGGCGGGAGTGGTGCAGGCAGGATATTGGATGTATATGGCGGATCGCTTGTCCTTGGGGCGGATACTGTGATTTCCTGTGTTACGGGCGCAGTCAATACTATGGTCGCCCCGATAGTGGTAAATCAGAATGGAACACTTACGATGTTGCCTGGTTCGGAGATTTCGTATTGCACGAATTTGTTTGCGCGGTGGTCTGGCGGCCCGCTTGCTGCGGGTGCTGTCGTCGCGACCGGTAATAGCTGTGTGCGGATTTATGGTGGATCGATACACCACTGCTCCGGCTCTGGTGCCGGCGGTGTGTACATCGGCAACACGGCATGCGCATACGTGCAAGGGGATGTCTCGATATGCGACAATACGTCGCTTTCCGGCGAGCCAAGCAACCTGGTTGTCCATGACAAGAGTGTTCTTGTGCTCGATGACATGCTTGCTGGCTTAATCGGCTATACTGAGGGCGTGGGCGGCGACACGAACGTTTTCGGAACCGTAGACTCCGATTTTGTCGCATCGACCACGGCGAGCAACGTAGCTGTCAGCGCACGTTGCTTCAAGCACGACCTGACGGGGGCGAAGGGCATGGTTGCCACGAACGAGACCGAGGCGATTCTCGTTTGGAGTTCCGCAGTCGGCGATTCGACCATGTTCACCAATGTGGTGGAAGGCGTGACGAACATTTACGAGGTCGTAAGAATTGCTGGCGATGACGAGCCAGAGGTTGTCGTGTGCGAGCCCTTTGCGTTTGTCGCGATAGAGGAAGTCACGCCTGGCACGTGGAAACTTACGCTGACTAATGGCACGGAGTATTGCATTTACACGCTATTTGGATCGGCAGACCTGAAGAACTGGTCTGAGGCTGGCAAAAAGAATCCGCTTGCTGGCGGCGACATCTCTGGCGCAGATCATGAGTTTGTCTTCGAGGTCAACGATTCGTCCGGCACGCAATTCTGGAAAGTCGAGGGCGCCGACGGAACCAAATAGCGCTCTCTGCGTCTCTGCGCCTCTGCGTTAAAAAACAAAACAATCTATGGCAACTAAAGACACAACAAAGAAGACCTCCGGCAATACCGCGCTTGATGCGGTGATGAGCCAGATACGCAAGGAATTCGGCGAGATGGCGATCATGCGTCTCGGCGACCAGGAGGTGAAGGAAGTTCCCGTGTCCACCGGCGCGCTTTCGCTCGACATGGCGCTTGGCGTCGGCGGGCTTCCGCGCGGACGCATCGTCGAATGCTACGGCCAGGAGTCATCGGGCAAGACTACGCTCACCCTGCACGTTATCGCGAATGCCCAGAAGGCGGGCGGCGTCGCGGCGTTCATCGACGCGGAACACGCTCTCGACCCAGGGTACGCCAAGAAGATCGGCGTCGATCTCGACAACTTGATTGTATCCCAGCCGAACAGCGGCGAAGAGGCGCTTACGATCTGCGAGCAGCTCGCGAAGTCGGGCGCTCTCGACGTGATCGTGGTCGACTCCGTCGCGGCGCTCGTTCCGCAGGCCGAGATCGACGGCAACATGGGCGACAGCCACATGGGGCTTCAGGCGCGTCTTATGTCGCAGGCGATGAGAAAGCTCACCGCCGTCGTCGCGCAGACGAAGACGCTCATCATCTTCACGAACCAGGTGCGCGAGAAGATCGGCGTGATGTTCGGCAATCCCGAGACGACGCCTGGCGGCAAGGCGCTCAAGTTCTACGCGAGCTGCCGTCTCCAGGTGCAGCGCATCGGTGCGATCAAGAATCCCGCCGGCCAGGTCGTCGGCAACAGGACGCGCGTCAAGGTAGTGAAGAACAAGGTCGCGCCGCCTTTCACCGAGGCAGAGTTCGACATTCTCTACACTTGCGGCATTTCGTACGAGGGCTCGGTCCTCGATGCGGCGCTTGCGCGCGGCGTAGTCGAGAAGCGCGGCAGCTGGCTCAGCTTCGGCGACGAGCAGCTTGCGCAGGGAGCGCTTGCGACGATCGAGTACCTGAAGGCCAATCCAGACGTCACGGCGAAGATCGTCGAGCTCGTGAAGTCCACGCCGGTCAATCCCGCGCTGGCTAAAAAGAAGTAAGTAAGAAAGATTTTGGAGAGTTGGCGGAGTGGTTGAACGCGGCGGTCTTGAAAACCGTTGAGGATGCAAGTCCTCCGGGGGTTCGAATCCCTCACTCTCCGCCACTTTTGCAGGAACTTAAAAAAGGAGACAGAAAATGAAGAAGACCGTAATCGTAAACGCACACGTCGTTTCCCCCGGCGTCGACATCGAAAAAGCCACGATCATCGTCGAGGGCAAGAAGATAAAGCAAGTCCTCAAGGGCTCGAAGGCAGTCAAGTCCGACGCGAACACGACCGTCGTCGACGTGCGCGGTCAGTACGTGATGCCTGGCTTCATTGACGTCCATACTCACGGTGCGCTCGGCTACGACTTCTGCGACGCCGACCCCAAGGCGATCTTCGAGTTCGCGAAGGCGAAGCTCGCGGAGGGCGTGACGACCGTGCTCCCGACGACGCTCACAGTCTCGCACGGCGAACTGATCGCCGCCGCGAAGAACGCCAAGGCCTACGCCGACGCGGGCATGCCGTATTCCAAGGTTCCCGGCATCCACCTCGAAGGCCCGTTCATCAACGTCAAGTGCTGCGGTGCTCAGAACCCGAAATTCGTCCGCAAGCCCGCAATCAAGGAAGTTAAGGAGATCTCCAAGGTCTATCCCGTGAAGCTCATTTCCTACGCGGTCGAGACCGAGGGCGGCGCGAAGTTCGCGAAGGAGTGCTTCAAGATGGGCGTCGTGCCGAGTTGCGGCCACACGGGCGCGAAGTTCAAGGATCTCGTTCCCGCCTACAAGAACGGCCTTCGCCACATGACGCACTTCTGCAACCAGATGACGCCGCTTCACCACCGCGAGATCGGTATGGTCGGTGCTGGCTTCCTCGTCGAGGACCTCAACACCGAGGTCATCTGCGACAAGATCCACCTCTGCCCCGACATGCTGAACCTCATCTTCACGCGCCGCAGTCTCGAGCACATCCAGATGATCACCGACTCGCTCCGCTGCTCGCACTGCAAGGACGGCTACGCCTTCGAGATGGGCGGGCTCAAGGTTCTTCTCAAGGGCGGCGAGGCGCGTCTCGTCGAAGGCGGCAACCTCGCTGGTTCGACGCTCTGGATGGGCATGGGTCTCAAGAACGTCCACGACGTCACCGGCATTCCGCTCAAGGACCTCGTTCGCACGACCTCGTGGAACCAGGCGATCGAGCTCGGCTGGGGCAAGACGCTCGGCAAGGTCGAGAAGGGATACATCGCCGACCTCGTCGTGATCAACCCGCGCAGCTGGAAGCCGTCGGCCGTCTTCATTGACGGCGAACAGCGCATTTGATACAATACGCGCCATACGATTTGGAGAGATGGCCGAGTGGCTGAAGGCAACGGTTTGCTAAATCGTCGTACGGGTTAATTTCCGTACCGAGGGTTCGAATCCCTCTCTCTCCGCCATTTTCCCGTCCGTTTTTTGGTATAATACGGAACAGTGGAATCCTCTATCGCCATAGTCGGCATGTCGTGCCGATTCGCCGAGTGTCCTACGCTGTCGGCCTTCTGGGGCGCCGTCATGTCACGCCGCTGCTGTCTTTCGCCTCTTGGCCCAGACGCCGAGATACCGCTCGGCCAGCACAACGTATTCGAACGACCCTATCCCGTGAGGATGGGCCAGCTCGGGCCACTCTTCGCGTGCGTTCCCTCGATGCAGAACTTCCCGCGCCAGGTGAACGCCGGCGAGAACCAGGATCTATACTTTGCGACGCAGCTTGCGTTCGACGCGCTTGCCGACGCCGGGCTTCGCCCGCATTCGCCAACTCCCGTAAAGGGCAGCGTACGCGTCGGCTACGCTCCGCCGTTCAACGCGTCGACGGTCAACTGGCTTCAGCATACGGCGTTCCTTGACCAGACGATGGACATAATCCGCCGCTTCTTCCGGCACGCGCCAGAGGAGTCGCTTGAAATCGTAAAGGAGAAGCTCGTAGAGTCGCTTCCCGCGCCAAACGCCTCGTCGTTTCTTCTCGGTACCGGCTATCGCTTTGCGTCGTGGATTGCGCGCGAATGTTCCTTTGCGGGCGTCGCGACGACGATGGACGCGGGGCTTCTCACCGGCGCCGCGACGTTGCAGGACGCAATAGCCGATCTTGTTTCCGGTCAGGCGGACGTCGCTCTCGCGGGTGCGCTTACGCCGCCTATTCCGCGCGCCTATCTCGAGGGGCTTTCCGGTGAGGTGCCGTTCTCGACGCGCACCGAGCTTCATCCTTTCGCGCAAGAGCAGGACGGCACGATTCCCGGAGAGGGCGGCGCGTTCTTCGTCTTGAAGCGCCGTGCCGATGCGCTGCGCGATCACGACAGGATATACGCGCTCGTCCGCTCCGTAGCGATAGGCCACAACCCGGAAGACGATCCGTCCACCATTTTCGCCCAGGCGACCGAGGGGAGCGGCATCCCTGTCAAGACGATCGGGCTCGTCGAGGCCGATGGCTCTGGCATAGCCGTTTCCGAGCAGCGCGAGATCGACGCCGTCCACCGGCTTTGGGGCGAGCACCATCCTGGCGGGCCGCTCGTCGCGATGGGTTCCGTGAAAGGCAATATCGGCCACACTCTCCGCGCGGCAATGGCGGCTGGCGTCGTGAAGGCCGCGCTTGCGCTCTTCCGCCGCGTCCTTCCGCCGCAGGTTCCGCAGGAGCATCCGCACGAGTCGCTCGCTAACCTCGCGTCGAGCGCATACCTTCTTGACGAGGCGCGTCCGTGGATAACGGGCGACAGCTCAAGCCCGCGCCGCGCCGTGGTGCTTGGCGCAAACTTCGACGCGACCGATCCCGTGGGCAATACCGCGAAGGGCGGGCGCGCTGCGGCGATAGTCCTTGAAGAGGAACCGGAGGACCGGCTGTGACGGTTGAATTCGGAGCTACGGGAAGAAGCGAACTCGTCCTCGTGTCTGCGGCGGACGATGAGGCGCTTGTCGGCGAGATCTCCCGCCTCGTGGCGTTTCTCGACCGCCTGCCCGACGTGCCTCTTGCCGACGTCGCCTACACCTGTTCGCTCGCGAGCGGTCCTGCAGTCCTCGCGCTCGTAGTCTCGAGCGTCAGCGAACTCAGGGCGCGGCTTTTCTCCGCGCGTTCCCGCATCGCTGCAGGCGCGGCGAAGATACGCGACAAGAGCGGCACTTACTACTTCCGAGAGCATCTCGTCGGCGAAGGCGCGGGCAAGCTCGCGTTCGTCTACCCCGGCGTTATGAGCTACTACCCCGACATGCTCCGCGACATAGCGATACTCCATTCGGAGTGCCGCTCGGCGTTCGACGAGTTGGAGGAGGCGCTTTCCGACGACCCCGAATTCACGCCGTCGAGCTTCATCTTTCCGCCTGCTCCCTACTATCGTCATGACGCAGACATCTTCAGCTCCGGCGCATACGCGCAGGCGTTTGTCGCGTCGTTCACCGGCTGCATTGCGATGTCGCGGCTCCTCGACCGCCTCGGCATCGTCCCCGACGGAGTCGTCGGCTGTGTTGGCGGAGATCTTGCCGCCGTGATGCGCTCGGGTGCGGCGGGCGTTGGCAATCCGCGCCCAGTGAGGGTACGCGCGATTCGTGAGATATACAAGATCGTCGACAAGGCGGTAGACCATTCGGGGCTTCCAAAGACGTCGATGATCTCCGTCCTTCTCAAGCACGAGGGCGAGGCGGACGAGGTCGTGAAGGAATTTCCGACGGACAAGGTTGCGCTCGTGCTCGACTTCTCGCCGCGCCAGCGTACGTACGCCGTAACGCCCGACTACGAGGAGACCGCGCTAAAGGCGTTTTCCGACGCCGGGATCCGCACGATGAAGCTTGCGCTTGAACGCCCCTTCAACACCTCGAAGTGTAAGCCGATAGTCTCGGGCGTAAAGAAGTTCGCGGGCGACTGGATGAAGCACGAATCGGTGTGCGACGTCTATTCGTGTGCACAGGCCGACCGTCTCCCGCGGAAGGCGCGGCCTTCGCGCAACGACACGGCCGAGCGCTGGGCGCAGCCGGTGAGGTTCCGCGAGACGATTCTCAAGATGCATGCCGACGGCTACCGCGTGTTCCTCGAAGTCGGCCCCCGCGGGCTTATGACTGCGGCTGTCTCAGAGACGTTGAAAGGTTCTGACTTCGCGGCGATTGCGCTTAACTCGATACACCGCCGCGGCATCCTGCAGGCGTGCCATGCGATTGGCCAGCTTGCCGCGTATGGCGTGAAGCTCGATTTCTCCAAGGCGTTTGAGCGCCGCCGTGTGCGGAAGCTCGACTTCGATTCCGCCATATCGCTTGAAGTGCGGCGCGACGCCGAGATGCGACTTTCGAGCGCGTTCCCTCGGCTCACGCTGCTCGGCGACGAGACGTTTCTACAGGGCGCGAACTTCCTTTCCGAGCCGACGGGTCGCGGCGCAAAGGCCGCGCAGAGGGCGGCGGCAGTCGCGGCAAAGGCCCGCCGCCAGCGCCAGTTCGACTTCGGCGCGGCGAACCCGCTCGTTTCCGACGCCGACATCCTTGCGCAGAGCCCTGGCGTTTCAATCGAGATCTCGAAGACTTTCCGCACTGCCGATGCCCCGTTCCTTGCCGATTTCGCGCTTGGCGCGAGCCAGCTTTCCTATTCCGACCCGAACCTCAAGGGACTCGTCATGCTGTCGATTCCCGTCGCCGCCGAGATAATGGCCGAGGTAGCGCGGATGCTCGTTCCGAACAGGACGCTCGTCTCGATAGAGAACCTTGGCTGCAGGCGCATGGTCGCTTTCACCGGCGGCGAACTCAAGCTTTTCGTCAAGGCCGAGCGCGTCGCCTCGGGTGACTCGAAGCTCGCGGCAGTCAATGTGCAGATACGGGACGACTCCCCGAACTCCGCCTACACGTGGCCCGTCATGGACGGCGTGTTTGTCATGGCAGAGCAGCATGCACCCATGGTGCCGATGTCGCCGCCTCCGATGTTCAAGCCCCGCACAGTCCACTGGTCGGATCGCGACATATATCCAGCGCGTCTCTGTTACGGGCGGCGGCTTAGGGGCATCCGCTTCGTCGAGTCGTGGAGCGAGTCGGGGCTGGACTACGAGGTCGAGGTTTCCCCGTTCTCCGAGGCAGTCGTGTTCACGCGCTTCCCGCTGTGGATCGTAAACCCGCTGCTCCTCGGCGCCATCACGAGCGGCTTTGCGCTCTGGCGCAGTCATGAAAAATTCACCGGCGCGTTCTCGTTCCCGTTCCGCCTGAGGAAGCTTGAGTTCTTCGGTGCGCAGCCGCACGAAGGCTCGCGGCTCAAGTGCTACCTGCGGCTCACGGGCGTGACGCCGAAATCGCACGTCTGCGACATCACTGCCACGGACGGAAACGGCGTCGCCCTAATGTCTATCTCCGGTTGGGAGGAGCTCACCGAGCGCGTTCCAGCCGAATACCGCGAGCTCGTCCTTCAGCCCGCAAACGCATTTCTCACGCGGCGCGTCTCTACCGACATGCTCGGCGACCCTGCGACGGAGGTCGCCAGCGCGTTCATCACCGACATTCCCTACCAGATCTTCGAGCGCAACGAGGAGATTTGGCTAAAGACGCTTTCGCATGTCATCCTCGGCGCGCAGGAGCGCGACGAGTTCCGCAACATGCCGGGTTCCACGTCGCGCCGCGCCGAGTGGCTGTTTGGACGCGTTGCGGCGAAGGAAGCCGTGCGCCGCTATTTGATGGACTTCCACCAGGCGAGGTGGAGCGATGCGGACATACAGATATGGCGCGACGACTCCGGCAAGCCGCACGCGCTCGGTGCATGGGGCGATCATCTCTCCTCGAAGATCGACATAGCGATCGCGCACACCGCGCAGTTCGTCATCGCGCTTGCGGCGGCGAACGCCCGTGTCGGCGTCGACGTCGAGTCCGTGACGCGCGACCTTTCCGAGGAGTTCACGGCGGGCGTGTTCGTCCCCGAGGAGCTTGAGCTTGCCGCAAACGCGGCGAATGCGGCGCAGGCGATAATCCGCTTCTGGTGCGCGAAGGAGGCCGTTTCCAAGGCGCTTGGCACAGGCATCCGCTACAGCCCGCGCGAGATGCGCGTCGCCGACTACCAGCCGGACACCGGCAGGATTATCGTGCGTCTCGAGGGCGCATGGCTCGACGCCTTCAAGAAGTTCCGCGGCCGCGACATAGAGGTTACGTCTCGCGTCATGCGCGAACATGCGCTTGCCTTTTGCTTCATGCCGATGACGTTGTTCGATGAATAGCAGGGATCCATTTGGAGAGCTCAAGCCGCATCGCGCGCTACCGTCTGGGCTGAAGCAGAGGTTTCCCGACCGCGTGCTTGTCATGACGACGGATCGCTGTTTCGGTGCTTGCCCGCACTGCACGCGAAAGTTCATTCTCGGAAAGTCTTCTGTCGTCGACTCCCCCGAACGCCTCGATGCCTGCGTCGACTACGTGAAGCGCCATCCGAAAGTGCGCGACGTGCTTCTTTCCGGCGGTGACGTCCTTACGCTGTCCGATGCGAAGGTGGCGAAGTTCGTCGAGCCATTTGCGAAGCTCGACCAGATAGAAGTCATTCGAATATGCACGCGTGCGCCGGTGTCGAAGCCTGCGCGGATTACTGCGCATCTCGCGCGGCTCTTGCGCCGCGTTGGGCGCGGCAAGGTTTGGGCGAATGTCCACATCAATACGGCAGATGAGGCGCGGCTTGCGTGCGACGCGGCGGCGCGGCTCATTGACTGCGGCATTCCTGTCTCGTCGCAGACGGTGCTTCTTCGCGGGCTAAACGACACGCCGCGCAAGATGCTGTCTCTTCTCCGCGCGCTTTCCGCCGCGAGGATCCGACCCTACTACGTCTTTCAGTGCGATCCCGTCGAGGGACTTCAGGAGCGCTTCGGCGTTCCGCTCGCCCGCGCGAAGAAGATCGAGGCGTACTGCGCCGAGCGCATTGGCGGCCTCGCGCTCCCTCGCTTCGTCGCCGACCTTCCCGCCGCCAAGCGCAAAACCCCCCTCGACCTCCTCTAACCACCGTATCGCCCGCAGTATGATATAATATCCCGCAATGAAAAAGGGGAAAGACAACAACCAGGAGAATCTTCCGCCGAGCCTGTTCGACAACCTCGACATCTTCGCGCCCGCTCCCGCGGAGCCGCCGAAGAGCGAGGGAAAGAAGCAGAAGGGCGCGGCGCCTGCTCCTTCGCGGCCAAAGCCGGGGCTCACCGGTCTCGGGCCGATGCAGCAGCTTTACGACTTCAACTTCCGCCAGTATTCGGCGTACGTCATCTGCTCTCGCGCGATTCCAGCGGTCGAGGACGGCCTTAAGCCAGTCCAGCGCCGCATCATGCACGCGCTCTACGAGCAGGACGACGGTCGTTACACCAAGGTCGCCAACATCGTCGGCCAGACGATGCAGTACCACCCGCACGGCGACGCTTCCATCGGCGACGCAATCGTAGTCCTCGCCAACAAGCTGTGGGGCAAGGGCAAGGGATATCTCATCGACGGACAGGGAAACTTCGGTTCGCTCCTGACTGGCATGCCGCACGCCGCGGTCCGCTACATCGAGTGCCGCCTGACCGAACTCGCGAAGAAGGAAGTCTTCAACCGCAAGACCACCACCTACGTTCCCAACTACGACGGACGCAAGGAAGAGCCAGTCTACCTTCCAGCGAAAATTCCTCTGCTCCTGATGATGGGCGCAGACGGCATCGCGGTCGGCCTCTCGACGGCGATCCTTCCGCACAACTTCATCGAGCTTCTCGAAGCCGAAATCGCGCTCATCCAGAAAAAGCCGTTCCAGCTCTACCCCGACTTCCAGCTCGGCGGCCTTATGGACGTGAGCGAGTACCAGGACGGCCTCGGCAAGGTCAAGGTCCGCGCGAAGATCGAGAAGGACGGCAAGAACAAGCTCGTCATCACCGAGCTTCCGTGGGGCGAGACTACCGACTCGCTCGCCGAGTCGATCGAGGATGCGATCAAGAAGAAAAAAGTTCCCGTCCGCAAGCTCCACGACCTCACGAGCGACACGGTTAGGATCGAGCTTGAGCTCCAGTCCGGCGAGAGCCAGGAGAAGGCGATAGTCGCGCTCTATGCGTTCACGAACTGCGAGAAGTCGATCTCGTCGCGTCCAGTCGTCCTCGATGGCGGCCGTCCTCGACTCATGAGCGTGACGGAGATTTTGCGGAAGAACGTCGACCGCCTGATGGAACTCACGAAGCGCGAACAGGAGATTCGCCTCGGCGAGCTCGACGACCTCTTCCACGCGCGCACGCTCGACCGCATCTTCATCGAGGAGCGCATCTACAAGCGCATCGAGCAGGAGAAGACGATGGAGGGCGTGAGGAACGCCGTAAGGACCGGCTTCGTCCCGCACATGAAGGAACTTCGCCGCAAGGTGATAACAGACGACGACATAGAGCGTCTCCTCAAGCTCCAGATCCGCCGCATCTCGCAGTTCGACATCAACAAGAACCGCGAGGAGATCGAGGCGATCGAGAAGGAGGAGCGCGAGGTCAAGGACAACCTCGTCCATCTCCGCGCATTCGTCGTGAAGTACCTGAAGGGTCTCGTCAAGCAGTACGCGAAGAGCTACCCGCGCTGCACGAAGGTCGAATCTGGCGCATTCAAGGAAGTCGACGTCCGCGCGATCACGGCGAGCGAGCTCACGATCAAGTGGGACAAGGAGAACAACTACGTCGGTTCTGGGCTAAGGAACGGCGACGAACTTTTCAAGTGCTCATCGCTCGACGAGCTCATCCTCGTATGGAAGAGCGGTCGTTTCCGCAAGATGCAGCCCGAGGACAAGATCTTCGTCGACAAGGACCTTCTCGCCGTCATGCGCTACAACCAGGAGAAGGACCGCGACTCGCTCGACTTCACCTGCGTGTACGAAGAGGGTTCTTACGGCTTCAGCTACATCAAGCGCTTCCGCTTCGGTGGGCTTATCCGCAACAAGGACTACTTCCTCGCGCCGGAGAAGCCGAAGTCGAAGATACTACTTCTCCAGCGCGGCTGTCCCGAGACGCTTTACGTCAAGTACAAACCCGCGAAGGGCCAGAAGATCCACCAGCAGCACTTCCTGCCACTCGAACTCGTTGACCGCGTGAACCGCGAGACTGGCAAGACCGAGAAGCAGGAGGTCGTGCCGATCCGCTCCGCCACAGCGAAGGGCAAGCAACTTACTACAAAGCCCATCGCCCGTGTCTCCGGCGCGAAGGGCTCGTGGTGGGACGATTCCGAACCGCCGTCGAAAGGCGTCCTCGACTGATTGCGCCTTGAATTGCTCCGCAGTTTGCGCGTCTTCGGCGGGGTGTTTCCGCTCTTTGTTTTGAATCGCCGCGCCGCCCGATGGCTCGCGGGGCTCTCGTTCGGCTCCAGGCTCGCGACGGCTTTCGCACATCAGACAATGCTCCGAGTTTAGCCTGCCGTGCCTCGGCGTCTATCTCTGGTTGCGTACGCAAGTCCCTCTCACGCCTGCGACCTTCCGCCTGCCTCACCCGCGACCATCGGCTCGTCGCGGCGACAGCCTTGCGGCAAAAATACCTGTCGCCGAAACGCGCCACACCGCGGACGCGCTTTAACACTATCTGACCCTAATTGACGATAGCTGTCACTAATCCATACTTGAATGCTTCGCTGCCACTTGGCGGCAGTTTCGCTGCGATCCAAAATTTTCACCGTTCACCCCCGAGCGGTTTTTGGTATAATGTTTGCGTTCCAAGGGAAACATCCTGCGGAGCGTGATCTTTGACATCGGCTGGGAAGTATCAATCCCAGCCATCGGGCCGAAGCTTTGGTAGGGGCGGCACTCCGTGCCGACCGCTCTCAAGGCCAAGGCCAAAACCTCGCAAGGAAACGCGGCAAAAGTGCCGCGTTCCAACCCGAGGAGCTGCGGAAACGCACCCTACGCCCGCAGTGCGTACGCAATCTTGCGTATTTGGCTTTGATTGGAAACCGCCAAATCTTCAATGAATAAAGCCGGATATGTGAGATGCGCTGCGCGGCAATCCGCGTGGCGTGTCTTCTGTTCGTGTTTTATTCAGGGCGCTTGGCGGTGCCTCAATCAAGACATGGATTTAAGGTGCGCCACGTTTTCTTTTCCGCGCAGCGTGGTTATCCTTGACAATGGGAATGCGCGGAAGAAGGAAAAGACGAGATGAAAAGGTTGATATTGCTGATGGTAATGGGTCTTGTGGTTGCTTTGCCTCTTATTGCTGGCACGGAAACGGTCGATGGAATTGAATGGACATATACCGTATTAAATGGTGAAGTTATGCTTGGAGGAAGCTACGCTGCAGCCACAGCCGTTCCAACATCTACGGCTGGGGAGTTGATGATACCATCCTTTCTCGGTGGTTATCCTGTGACGAGCATCAGGGCTCGTGCGTTCGATGGTTGCAGCGGGTTGACGAGTGTGGTAATACCAGATAGCGTGGCGAGCATCGGAGATTCTGCGTTTTCCCGGTGCAGCGGGTTGACGAACATGACTATGGGTGTCGGCGTGACGAGCATCGGGAAGTATGCGTTCCGTGATTGTAGGAGTCTAACGAGCGTGACGATCCCCGCCAGTGTGACGAACATCGGTGAGTGCGCGTTCCAAAGGTGTGGCAGGATTGAAGCCGTATACATAACCGACATAGACAAATGGTGCGGGATAACTTTTGGCGATATCGACGCAAACCCCCTTTACTACGCATACAATCTCTACCTAAATGGGTCAAAGATAGCAGGAGATTTAACGATCCCTGACGGCGTGACGGCTATTTGCCCTGCCTTGTTCTATGGTTGCAGCGATCTGACGAGCGTGACAATTCCAAATAGCGTGACGGGCATAGGAGAGGATGCGTTCTGCAACTGCAGCGGGCTGACGAGCATAACGATTCCCGGAAGTGTAACGAACATTGCGGTGAGTGCGTTCGCCAACTGCACCAACCTTACAAGCGTTTCAATTGGTGATGGCGCATTGAGCATAGGGGATTCTGCGTTTTCTGGCTGCAGCGGGCTGACGAGCGTGACGATCCCCGGCAGCGTGACGAACATCGGAGAGAACGCGTTCTATGGTTGTAGCGGAATGTTGTTATTTATCGTAGATGATGCCAATCTTAAATATGCATCCGTGAATGGGTTGTTGCTATCTAAAGACAGAAAGAATCTAATTCAAGGAGTAAATGGTAATGTAACAATCCCTGATGGTGTGACAAGCATAGGGCGCGATGCGTTCTATAATTGCAGGGGTCTTACATGTGTTCAGATCCCTGCCAGTGTGACGAACATCGGTGATAAGGCGTTCAACGGTTGTAGAGGGCTAACTAGCGTAACTATTCCGAACAGCGTGACGAGCATTGGGAACCGCGCGTTCAACGGTTGCAGAGGGCTGACCAATGTGTCGATTCCGCAATGTGTTTGCACTAATCGGCTGCGGACTGTTTTTGAATCGTCCTATCAGTCAATTACGAATGTCGTAATCTTAGATGGTGTTACAAGCATCGGGGATGGGGCGTTCTCCGGCTGCAGCAATCTGAAGAGCATAATAATTCCAGATAGTGTGTCAAGCATAAGGCAAAGCGCATTCTCCGATTGCAGAGCGTTGACGAGCGCATCGATCCCGCAATGTGTTTGCACTAATCGTCTGTCGTCCGTTTTTCCATCCTATCAGTCAATTACGAATATTGTTGTTTCGGATGGCGTTACGAGCATGGGAGATTCGGTGTTTGATGGTTGTAGTAGCTTGGGGAGTGTGATAATCCCCGGCTCCGTGACGGCCATGCAAGGTATCAGTACTAATCGGTTGTCATCTATATTTCCTTCGTTTTATCAGTTGATTACAAGTGTTGTCATTCCAGATGGTGTGACGGATATCGTTGATGGGGCATTTGGTGGCTGCAGTCGCTTGGCGAATGTGACAATACCGGACAGTGTGACGTGCATCGGGAGCAGTGCGTTCGCCAATTGCACAAGCCTTACGAGCGTGACAATACCGGACAGCGTGACGAGTATCGGTGATGGGGCGTTTAAGGGGTGTCGAGGGCTTGTCGATAAAGATGGGTTTATTGTCGTTAAGAATGTTCTGTATGGATATTTTGGTGAGGCGCAAAGTGTGACCATCCCCAACAAAGTGACGGATATTAGTGACGAAGCATTTTACGGCTGCAGCGGCCTGACGAGCGTGACGATACCTAACAGCGTGACGAGCATAGGGGATGGTGCATTCGAGTACTGCAGCGGCCTGACGAGCGTGATGATACCTAACAGCGTGACTACAATCGGGTCTTCTGCGTTCTACCGATGCGGCGGGCTGACGAGCGTGACGATCCCAGACAGCGTGACGAGCATAGGGGATGGTGCATTCGGGTACTGCAGCGGCCTGACGAGCGTAACTATCCCCAATAGCGTGTTAAACGTCGGGTATTCTGCGTTCTATGAGTGTGAAAACTTGACGAGCATGACAATCCCGCAATGTATCTGTGAAAACCATGGTAGTGTTCACAACTTTTTTGACCCGATATCGCAGATTACGAATATTGTTGTTGCAGATGGCGTAACGAGCATAGGACCATATTTATTCGGTTACTGTCCGGGGCTGACAAGTGTGACGATCCCAGGTAGCGTTACAAATATTGATGCCTATGCATTTGAGGGTTGCAGCTCGCTTGCAAATGTGCACATCTCGCATTGTGCCTGCACCATTCCGTTGTCGGGAATTTGCCCTTCATCTATCTGTGATATGATTACGAGCGTAGATATTTTGGATGGAGTTACGAATATTATTGTAGGAATGTTTCGCCGCTGTGGCGGGTTGACAAGCGTGTCGATCCCTGCCAGTGTGACGAGCATAGAGGGAACGGCATTTTTTAGGTGTACAAACTTGACAAGCGTGGTGTTTGCGGGAAATGCGCCAGCAGTTGCCAGAAATTCTTTTTCTGGCTTGCAGGGATGCGTCGCTTCAGTGTCGCCAAAGTCTACGGGGTGGGGCGTCAATGTCGGCGAGAAGTGGAATGGACTAACGTTGCAGTATTGGCCGGAGGTGTTGACTGCAGCGGCGAGTGATGCAGAGGTTAGCGAAATAATGTTGACATTTACTGATGCGTCCATTGTGGGTGCAGTGACGAATGTGGCTGAATACGAGGCATTCAGAGCTTGGGTCGACGACAAGAACCTATGTCAACCGTCAGTAGTCGCGTCGCCATATGTGGCGGCGGCGTATTTGCTGGGCGCGGAGCGGTTGTTTGAGAACGAGCCGACGGTCGAGATTGGAGAGTTGTCGATTGGCGAGGGCGAGATTGCTGGCACTACGGCGATGACTGTCGCGGTGACAGTAAAAGACGGCGAGAGTGTAGTCACGGTTGATGCCGATAAGGTCAAGGCGATGTTCGAGGCGACAAACGATCTTGGCGACTGGACTGGCGCAGCGAAACTGATGCCAATGGTGACAACCTCTGGCACCGACGCAAGCGGCAAGATGACTTTTGTTGTCACTCCGGGCGACGGAACGGCGAGCCGCGCGTTTTTTAGAATAAGACGATAGCACCGCCAGGATGGTGGCTTTTCTAGTCAGAAAAGGCAAACCGGCACAGGGCATCAACAAGGTAGCTAAAAATTAGACCTTCTCCCAGCGGTTGCCGTTCTTGTTCGAACGGAGCGCCGCTTCGACGAAGCGCATAGTCCTCACGCCCTCATGGGCGCCGGGGAAGTCGTGGGCCTTGCGGTCGCGCACGGCCGCGCAGAACTCGCGGTAGATGTTCGCGAAGCCCTCGATGAAGCCCTCGTGGTGCCCCGCCGGTATGCGCGAGAGCGCCTTGCTCGCAGGCGAGAGCTCGCCGATGTACGGGGCGTTCCTCTTGTAGATGCGCTCTGGCGCGAAGGGATATTTCACCGAGAGGTAGTTGTTTTCCTCCTGGTTCCAGTATAGCGACGCCTTGTCGCCGTAGACCCTGAGGCGCACTCCGTTCTCTTCGCCAGTCGCAACCTTCGAGACGGTGAACATTGCCTTTGGCTGAGAAGACTTTGAGCGTGCGCCCGAGCGAGTGAGCGAAGCGGAACGAACGCCGGCGGGCGCACCCAGCCGCAGCAGCATCGACGCGTCGTCGTCGAGACGGTTCCCCGGTGCGAAGGACGAGAGATCCGCGAGAACCTCCTTGACCTCGAGTCCCGTCACATGCTCAATCAAGTGGAAGCCGTGGACGCCAATATCCGCGACGACGCAGCTCGGTCCCGCCTTCTTGGGATCCATCTTCCAGGCATTGCGCTTGTCGAGCGGCTTCGAGAAGTCGATTTTCCTGAACGAGCCCTGGCTGTACTCCAAGACGACCTTGTCGATCTTCCCGAGCTCGCCCCTCTTGATCAGGTCGCGCGCGAGCTTTACCATCGGGAAGCCCGAGTAGGTGAAGGGGATTCCGAGGACGCGGCGTTTCCGCCGCGCGAGCCGTTCAAGTTCCGTCGCCTCTTTGAGCGTGAGCGAGAGGGGCTTTTCGCAGAGGACGTCCATTCCCGCCTCAAGCGCGGCCTTGGTGATTTCGTAGTGCGAGCTATTTGGCGTGCAGACGGCGAGGAAGTCGATCTTTCCCTTGCACCGCTCAATCAGGTCGTGCCAGTCGTCGGTATGCGAATAGCACCCGTCGACGAGGTCAGCGAGGTCGTCCATCCTTATCGCCATGCGGTGGATCGGGCCGATGAACGATCCCTTCCCCCCGCCTACCATGGCGTATTTCAGCCGTTTTTCTTCGTTCATGATTGCGATTATACCATTTTTCCCCACATGCCGGCGCTAAAATATGGTAAAATACCCAGAAATTGTTTTTACTAACAGGGAGATATACCATATAATGAAGACGAGCACGAAGAACGAGTACAAGTGCCAAGTCGAACTTAAGGTCGAGTTGAACGCCGAGGAAATGAAGGGAATCGTAAAGGACGTCGAAAAGGCGTTCGTCCGCGAAGCGCGGCTCCCCGGCTTTCGCCCCGGCAAGGTTCCGATTGAAATCATCCGCAGACAGTTTGCCGACGGCCTCAAGCAGGAGACCGAACACACGATGATCCGCAAGCACTACGCGGACTCGCCGACAAGGACACTGCGGTTTCCGACGAGGCTGTCAAGGAGCAGCTTGAGCGCCTGCGTGCCGCGTACGCGAAGTACGAGGACGCGAAGGAGGGCGATACGGTCGCCGACGGCGATTTCGTGCAGATCGACTACACCGGCACCGTCGACGGCAAGCCGATTCTCGAGGTTGCGCCTGAAGCCAAGGTTGTCGCGTCCGGTACGGGCTTTTGGACTCAGGTCGAGGAAGGTCGCTTCCTCCCCGAGATTCTCGATGCCGTGAAGGGCATGAAGGTCGGCGAGACGAAGGAAGGCGTCAAGGCGAAGTTCGCGAAGGAAGGGGCGCCCGAGGGGCTTGGCGGCAAGAAGGCCGTCTACACGGTGACGCTCAAGGCGTTCCGCCGCCGCGTCCTTCCCACCGACGCCGAGTTTGCCGAGAAGGCGAAGGCCGAGTCCATTGAGAAGCTTTCCGCTACGATTCGCGAGACGCTCGAGAAGCAGGCCGTCGAGGCCGAGGCGATGCGCCGCGAGAACGAGGCCGTCGAGCTGCTTCTCAAGAAGGCCGACTTCGACGTTCCCCAGAGCCAGGTTCGCCGCGCGATGGACGGCTACCTCCAGGAGCTCGCGCAGCGTGCGCAGTACTCCGGGCTCGACGCTTCCTACTTCGAGAAGAACCGCGACAAGATCCTCAAGGACGCCGAAGACGCCGCAACGAAGCAGGTCCGCCTCTGGTACGTCCTCGAGGCGATCGCCAAGGCCGAGAACATCGAGGCCAAGGACGAGGAGCGCGGCAAGAAGGTCATCGACTTCGTCCTCGCGAACGTGAAGAAGTAACATTGGTGTAACCTTTCAACCTTTCAACCTTTCAACTTTTCAACTTTTCAACCTTTCAACTTTTCAACTTTAAATGAAGTCATACATGATACCGTATGTCGTCGAGCAGACGGGCAAGGGCGAGCGGACGTACGACATCTACTCGCGCCTCCTCCTCGACAGGATCGTGTTCATCTCGGGTGAGGTGAACGACGAGATGGCGAACGCCGTCTGCGCCCAGCTCCTCTTCCTGCAGTCGCAGGACCCCAAGAAGGACATCAACGTCTACATCAACTCGCCGGGCGGCAGCGTCACGGCGGGGCTTGCGATCTACGACACGATGCAGTTCGTGAAGTGCCCGGTCGCGACGTATTGCATCGGTCAGGCCGCCTCCATGGGTGCGGTGCTGCTGACTGCTGGCGCGAAGGGCAAGCGCCACGCGCTCCCGAATTCGCGCATCATGATCCACCAGCCGTGGGGCGGTGCCGAGGGCAAGGCATCGGATATCGAGATCACGGCGAAGGAGATCCTGCGGCTCAAGGAAATCCTGAACGGCATCCTCGCGAAGCACTCCGGCAAGAAGATGGCCGACGTCGTGAAGGACACGGACCGCGACCACTTCATGTCGGCCGCCGAGGCCGTTGAGTGGGGTCTTGTCGACAAGGTCGTAGAATGAAAGAACTGACCTGTTCCTTTTGCGGAAGAAGTTCCAAGGAAGTCGGGATGATCCCCGGTCCCGACGCGAACATTTGCGTCGACTGCGTTCGCCACGCCAACGAGATGGTGACGCGCCACGAAAAGAGCGCGAAAGACGTTCCGCCTCTTCCGCCGACACCGACCCCGAAGGAGATAAAGGCGTTTCTCGACCAGTACGTCATCGGCCACGACGAGGTCAAGAAAGTACTCGCCGTCGCCGTTCACAACCACTATCGCCGCCTTGAGGCAGCCGAGAAGGGCAATGGAACGGACGGGGGTTCTGGCACCCCCGCACCCCAGCCCGCGGAAAAGTTTACTGATGTTGAGATAGAGAAGTCGAACATCCTCCTTATCGGGCCGACGGGAACTGGCAAGACGCTTCTCGCGCGGACGCTTGCGAAGATGCTCGGCGTTCCGTTCGCCATTGGCGACGCGACGGTGCTCACGCAGGCGGGCTACGTTGGCGAAGACGTCGAGAACCTTGTCCGCTACCTTCTCCAGAATGCCGACGGCAACGTCGAGCTTGCAAAGCGCGGCATAATCTACGTCGACGAAATAGACAAGATCGCGTCGAAGACCGATAACGTTTCGATCACGCGCGACGTCTCGGGCGAAGGCGTTCAGCAGGCGCTTCTCAAGATCCTCGAGGGCACGATTTGCCGTATTCCTCCGAAGGGGGGCCGCAAGCACCCCGACCAAGAGTACATCGAGGTCGATACCTCCAACATCCTCTTCATCTGCGGCGGCGCTTTCGTCGGACTCGACAAGATAGTCGGCGAGCGCACAGGCAAGCGTGCGATAGGATTTGGCGCGGCAGAGTCCTCCTCCGCCAAGGCTAAGGAGGACAAGCAGGGGAACGCAGACGTTCGCCCGGAAGACCTCGTCAAGTTCGGGCTAATCCCCGAGTTTACCGGCCGCCTTCCCGTCATCACCACGATGAAGGAGCTTTCCGAGGACGATCTCGTTCGCGTCTTGACCGAGCCGAAGAATTCGCTCGTAAAGCAGTACCAGAAGCTCCTTTCGATGGATGGCGTCGCGCTCTCGTTCGAACCCGATGCCCTTAAGTCGCTCGCAAAAACTGCGCTTGAGCGCAAGACTGGCGCGCGCGGACTACGCGCAGAGATGGAGCGTCTCATGACCGACGTTATGTACGAAGCTCCTGGCAACGCGAAGATGAAGAAAGTCGTCGTGACTAAGAAGATGGTTGAGGAGAGGAGTTAGGGGTCAGTAGTTGGAGTTCAGAGTTGGAGTTGGAGATAGGAGTTAGTAGTCAGGGGTCGGGAGTTAGTGATAGATGTTAGTTGAGATTTTAAAAGCAAAGTTGCATAGGATACGCGTAACCGAGGCGTGCCTCGATTACGAGGGCTCGCTTACGCTCGACCCCGACGATATGGAAGCGGTCGGGCTCGTCCCCTACCAGAAGATTCTTGTCGCCGACGTCGAGAACGGCAACCGCTTTGAAACCTACGCAATTGCCGGAAAGCGCGGCAGTCATGTCTGCTGCCTCAATGGTGCGGCGGCGCACAAGGGCAAGATAGGCGACCGGCTCATCGTAATGGCCTTCGCCCAGATGACTCCCGAAGAGGCCAAGGGCTGGACGCCTCTCGTCAAGCATTTCAAGAGTTAGTGGATAGTGACATAGAAACACTGAACCTTCGGACACAGATATGAAACACGGAAAGACTCTCTTTTTGCTGGCATTCATCTTTGCGGTGGCGGCCGCGTTCGCGGGCGAGGCGCTTCCCGCCGAGGCGGCCGACTGGCCGGCAAAGCTCGGCATGACTCCGAAGATGCTCTTCCTCGTGCTGCAGATCGGCATAATCATCTTTGCTGCGAAAATCGGCGGGACGATTGCGACTGCGCTTAAGCTTCCGAGCGTCCTTGGCGAACTTGGCGCCGGCATCCTTATCGGCCCGTGGGCGCTTGGCGGTTTTGCGATCCCCGGCTTCGACGGCATGTTCCAGTACGGCATCTTCTACGGCAAGGCCCTGCGTGCCCAGGCCGCCGCAGGCGGCAACCCCTTTGCCGCGACGCCCGAGCTCTACGGCATTTGCACCATCGCGTCTGTCGTCTTGCTGTTCCTCTCTGGTCTCGAGACTAACCTCAAGATGTTCCTCAAGTACGCGTTTGCCGGCTCTCTCGTTGGCGTCGGCGGCGTGGTGCTCTCGTTCCTCCTCGGCGACCTCTGCGCCGTCTACGCGACGACATACCTCCCCGATCTCCTTGGCGGCATCCAGTGCCTCGCGGAGCTCGGCGAGCTCGTGAAGGAAGGCAAAGTCATCCAGGCGGCGCTTTCGCCTGCAGCGATGTTCATGGGCATCATGTCGACCGCGACCTCCGTCGGCATCACGGCGCGCATCCTCTCCGAGAAGAAGAAGATGGACTCCGAAGAGGGCGTGACGATCATGGCGGGCGCGGTGATCGACGACGTCCTCGGCATTATCGTGCTCGCGATCGGTATGGGCATCATCGGCTCCCAGCGCGAGGCGGCTGCGGCCGGCGAGGCAGCGGCGCAGGGCATCGACTGGGGAGCCATTGGAGCGACGGCGCTCAAGGCGTTCGGCGTGTGGCTTGTCGGCACAATCGTTGGCGTGGTGTTCGCGAAGAAGATTTCCTGGCTCCTCAAGCTTTTCAAGGCGCATGCCGCGATCGCAACGCTTGCGTTCGGTCTTGCGCTCGTCATCGCGGGTATGTTCGAGGCACTTGGCCTCACGCTCATCATCGGCGCATACGTGATGGGCCTTGCGCTCTCGCGCACCGACATCAAGCACCTCGTCCAGGACAACCTCGCGAACCTCTACACCTTCCTCGTGCCGATCTTCTTCTGCGTCATGGGCATGATGGTCGACGTTACTGCGCTCTGCTCGAAGCCCGTCCTGATCTTCGGCGGCATCTACACCGCGCTCGCCGTTCTCGCAAAGATCGTGGGCTGCGCGATTCCGTCGCTCTTCTGCGGTTTCAACTTCCTTGGCGCCTTGCGCGTCGGCGCTGGCATGATTCCGCGTGGCGAAGTCGCGCTCATCATCGCAGGCATCGGCCTTTCCAACGGCTATCTCACCCAGGAGGTGTTCGGCATTGGCATCCTCATGACGCTCGTCACGACGGTTGTCGCGCCGCCTGCGCTCGTCGGGCTCTTCCACCCGAAAGCGAAAGGCGTGCGCCACCCGAAGGCAGACTCCGACGGCGGCCGCGAGGTCGTCTTCGAGCTCGAGACGCGCGAAGTCGCGGATCTCGTCGTCACTCGCCTCGTCGAGGAGTTCCGCAAGGAGGGCTTCTTCGTCACGCTCCTCTCCCAGACCGACCACATCTGGGAAATCGCGATGGACGACATCGACATGTCGGTCCGCCGCATTGGCAAGAAGATTCGCTTCACCTGTACGAAGGCCGAGGAGACGATGGTCATGACGGCGTGGATGGAAGTTGCCTCGCAGATGAACGACCTCGCGCGTGCAATTGCCAAGCCCATCCGCAAGGAGGACCTTGGCAGGATGATTGCGAAGAGCGAGCCGGCGAAGCGCGGCCACGAAGGCGTCGGCCGCTACCTGCAGGGCTTTGTCATGCTGCCGAAGTTCCGCGCGTCGTCCAAGAAGGAGGCGATCGAGAAGATGGTCGCCGAAGTCGCCGCGGCCTGCCCCAACCACGTCAAGAACGCGGCGGCGGCGGCAGAGGCGGTCTTGAAGCGCGAGGAGTCAATGCCGACTGGGCTCGACCACGGCATTGCGGTTCCCCACGGCCGCAGCCCGAGCGTCCACGGCATCGCTGGCGCCGTTGCAATCGTCGACAACGAAGGCACCGCCAACGGCTGCATCCCCGACTACGAGACGATAGACAACTCGCCGTTGAAGATCATCGTCCTTACGGTTGCGAACGACGAGGCGCAGACGCCGTATCTCAAGCTGATGAGCTACATCTCCCGCGCGCTTCGCGCCGACAACGGCTACGAACGGCTTGCCGCGTGCAAGACGCCTGACGAGATGCGTCGCTTCTTTAGAAACGCCAAGTGAGTCTCGGGGATACGATTGCGGCTGTTGCAACGGCTCCTGGGCGCGGAGGAGTCGCGGTCGTTCGCGTAAGCGGACCTGAAGCGTTTCAAGTCGCCAAGCGGCTTACTGGCCACACCCCCAAACCTCGTAGGGTCAGTTTAGAGTCTATTAGCGACCCTGGCTCTACCTTAATTGACACTGCAGTTGTTCTTGCCTTCAAGGGCCCCCACTCCTACACTGGTGAGGATGTCGTAGAATTCCAGTGCCACGGTGGCTCCGTCACGCCTCGCCGCGTTCTCGAGGCTTGCCTTGCCTCAGGCGCGCGCCTCGCGAATCGCGGAGAATTCACCGAGCGCGCGTTTCTTAACGGCAAACTATCCTACGAAGAGGCGGAATCTGTTCTCAATCTCGTCGATGCCAAGACAGACCGTGCGGCCGATGCTGCGCTCCGCAGCGTGTCCGGTGAGTGTCGCAAGGCAACAAGGGAAATCTACGACGCTCTCGTCGACCTCTCTTCGACCGCCGAACACGCGCTTGACGTAAGCGAAGATGAGTTGCCCGATGGTTTTCTCGATGGGCTCGCCTCTTCTGTCGCCTCAATCGCCTCGCGCCTCGACGATGCGATTCGCCGCGCCAAGGAGGGGAAGATCCTTCGTGACGGCGCTCTTGTAGTGATCGCGGGTCCGCCGAACGCAGGAAAAAGCTCACTTCTAAACGCTCTTCTCGGGGAAAGCCGTGCGATAGTCTCGGCGACGCCTGGCACGACGCGCGACTCTATAGAGGAGTGGCTCGACATTAGCGGCTGGCCAGTGCGTCTTGTCGACACGGCGGGGCTTCGCGAAACCACCGACGCCATCGAGGGCGAAGGCGTCACGCGTGCGCGCGACCTTATGGAAAAGGCCGACATTGTGCTAAACCTGACTCCCGCAGACGGCGATCCGACAGGTGGGATGTGTGGGACGTGTGGGACGAGCGGGACATGCAGGACAGTCGCCGTCATCGAAGTCCTTTCCAAATGCGATCTGATAGTAAACTCCGAAGATTATGGCTCTCGTTACCACTCCGCAGTTTCACACTCGACAACCGCTGTTCACGCGAATCCCGATAGTGGTGGTTTGGTGGCGCGAAGCGGTGGAGCGTTAGCGGGAACAACAACCATCGGTGTTTCTGTTAGCGCCAAGACAGGCGAGGGACTTGATGCGCTCCGCGGCGCAATTGCCGCGGAACTCGAGCGCAGGGCCGCCGAACCAGGCGAGGCGGAAGGCGGGCTCGGCTGCGGCGCGTCGGCCCTGATTGAAGCGCGGTCGCTCCTCTCCCCCACTCCCCCACTCTCTCACTCCTCCACTCCCCCACTCCCCCACTCCCCCACTCCTCCACTCCTCCACTCCTCCACTCCCCCACTTTCCGACCTAGTTCTTCTCGCCAACTGCGTCCGAGCAGCGGCCGAACGGCTGGGCGAGGCCGTCGGTGCGACCTACTCGGCCGACATGCTTGACGCCCTCTTTTCTCGTTTCTGCGTCGGGAAGTGATTTGGCGTTTGCCATAATATGCTATAAATGCTATAATTGACCCAAACTTGAGGAAGGTCAATCCCTAACATGGCGACATTTCAGTATATTGCTAAGGATGCGTCGGGCAACGAGACGCGCGGACAGATCGAAGCCGGCGACCGCAACTCCGCTATTGCGGCGGTTCGCGCGCAGGGGCTTTTCCCGACGGCGCTCGGCGAGGTGAAGCGCGCGGCGTCTACGCCTGCCGCGGCTCCCAAGAAAGCTTCTCCCAAAAGGGGTGGCCCAGCCCCAGCTCCAGCGGCAAAGAAGGGCGGCGGCCTTAACGCGAGCATCAATATCAAGTTGCCGAGCTGGATGCGCGGCAGGATCAAGACCAAGGTCCTCACGCAGTTTACGCGCCAGCTTGCAACGCTTGTGAACGCCGGCCTTCCTCTTATGCGCGGCATTGAGGTCCTGAAGCGCCAGATGAAGGACGCTCAGATGAAGGAGGCCCTCGATGGCATCGGCGAGAACATCGCGGCCGGCGGTACGTTCTCCGAGTCGCTGACGGCGTATCCGAAGATCTTCGACAACCTTTACGTCAACATGGTGAAGGCCGGCGAAGCGGGCGGCGTGCTTGAAGTCGTTCTCGGCCGTCTCGCCGAGTTTGCCGAAAAGAGCGAGAAGATCAAGAACAAGGTGAAGGGTGCGATGATCTACCCGATCGTCGTCCTTGTCGCCGCAGTCGGCATCACCGCGTTCCTCCTCGTCACCGTCATCCCGAAGTTCAAGCAGGTGTTCGCCGACATGCTTGGCGGCGCAGAACTCCCGGCGATCACGCAGTTCGTCATCGACGCGTCTGACTGGGTGCAGCACAACTACCTTGTTATCGGCGTCGGTGTCGTCGTGCTGATTGTCCTCAAGAAGATCATCGGCAAGACTGAGAAGGGCGCGACGGCGTTCGACTGGCTGTCGCTGAGAATGCCGGTTACGGGAACGCTAATCCAGCGTACCGCCGTCTCGCGCGTGACGCGCACGCTCGGCACACTCCTTTCCTCCGGCGTCCCGATCCTCCAGTCGCTGATGATCGTCCGCGACACGACCGGCAACAGAATCGTCTCCAACGCATTGCAGAGCGTCCACGACGCCGTCAAGGAGGGCGAAGGCATGACCACGCCGCTTGCTCAGTGCTGGGTCTTCCCGCCGATGGTCGTTTCGATGGTCGAGGTCGGCGAGGAGACGGGCGCGCTTGCCGAGATGCTTACGCGAATCGCGAATACCTACGACGACGAAGTCGACAACGCGGTTGCCGGCATGACGGCCGCGATCGAACCGGCCCTCATTATCGTTCTCGCCGTCGTTGTCGGCACGATCGTCGTCGCGATGTTCCTGCCAATGATCAAGATCATCCAGTCCGTATCGGGAGGTGGCGCCTGATGAAGCGCGGCTTTACCCTCATCGAGCTCATGATCGTCATTGCCGTCCTCGTGACGCTGATGGCGATTACCTTCCGCATCGCGAACACGGTGTCCGATGCTGAGGCGCGAACGATGACAATTTCGCGGATGCAGCGCATCGAAAACTGTCTTTCGGGATTCCACGCCGCGTTCGGATGCTATCCCCCCGTGAAGCTCCAGGGAAACCGCAGCTTCAAGGGGCAGGAGGAATCTATCAACTGGGGGAACGAGTCGGAGGCGTGGCGATGGGTCAGGGAGATATGCCGCTCGCAGCCGGTTGGTTGCCGATTTCCCTTTTCCGAAGGAATGTCAGGCTACATTCGCGAGCTCAGCGATCTTATCGCGTCTGCGGCATCGTCGGGCGAATACGAAGAGGTGTTCAAGGACCAGGACATGCAGGAGTGGGCCGCTGCGGGCTTTGCATCCGCTGGAGACAGTGCCATTGAGGGGCGGCTTTCCTCCAAGAAGGGCGAGGTTCTGTGGAGCGAGCTAAAGCTCTTCCAGTACGGCATGATGAGCTATCTTCTGCCGCGCTACCTGGTCATGATGGGCGGCAGCTCTAAGTATTTCGAGTCGGACGGCTACGCCCAGTGGACAAAGAACAACGACAAGTCGTGCGATCCTTTCACCGGAAGGACGATAGAGTGGACGGAAGTCTACGAGTGGGCCAAGGATCATCGCAACGGCCTTAAGAACGAAAACGTCGTGAAGCTGCTGCTGATGCCGTCGCAGGCGGCCTGTGCGCGTTGGATGCCGAATCTCGAGGGCATCTGCCGGTGCGACAGCGACCTAAATCTGTTTGGCGTGCACATCAAGAGCTCTTATGGTGGCGACGTTGGCATTTTCGACAGTATGGAAATTGAGGCACTTGCCCCCGCGGTTCGCTCGGCGTGCTTTACGCCCGACGGCGACGGCTCATACAGGGATCAGTACCTTCTCGACGAGGTTACGGTGAATGACGGGTGGGGTAATGAATTCTACTATTACTCCCGTTCCCCTCACCAAAGCTACACGTTTTGGAGTTCAGGTCCCGACGGCAAGACGTTCCCGCCGTGGATCGCTCGCGACGAGTTGTCTGGGCAGGAGCTCGACATAGCCGCGAAGTGGACAAAGGACGACATCACGCACATGAGCAACTAACCATGAAAAGACGCGGGTTTACACTTATAGAAATACTTGTCGTGATTGGAATAATCGCGACGCTTATGGGCGTTATGATTGCGTCCGTCTCGACCTTCCTCAAGTCTGCTGACAAGGCGCGTTGCCAAGAGCTCGTCTCAAACACGGCAACGGCGCTTGCCGCCTTGTTCCAGAAAGAGGGGGCGTGGCCGAGGGCGCTCATCAAGGGGCACAACGGCAACAACCTCCTTGATGAAAATGCGGCGCTTCCGTTAGCCAAGGGCAAGTACATGACGCTTACCCAGAATAGTACGGGGACGAAGCTGTCCGGCTACGATCGGTTTGGCATTGTCACTCCATGGGCGTTCAAAGTCATCAAGCAACACGGCTCGTCCACTACGTTGTCTACCAAGGTGCCAGGTGGAGGCACGATCCAGGATCACATCCTCCACTATGCGCTCGACCTTGACGGCGACGGCGTGATCGAGGGGGCGCCAATTGGCGGCGAGTCCGTCAGCATTCGCGCGACGGCTGCCGTCTGGTGCTGTGGCAAGGACGGCAAGATCGAGGCCTACGCGGCAGGTTTGAAGACGGATGACATCTACAGCTGGACCATCGGGCAGACAAGGGAGGTGCAGAAGTGAGGCGCGGCTTCACCATCATCGAACTCGTGATGGTAGTCGCGATCCTGGGGATACTTCTCGGGATCGTGACGACGGCGGCTGCGGGTGCGATAAGGCAGGCGCGCTCGAAGAAGGCCAGCGCCTGCTGCGCAATAGTCCAGGCTGCGTTCGAGACATACTATGCGCAGAAGGGCAAATGGCCTGGCGGCATAGAGTCTAAGATCACAGGCGACAAGACCAACAGTGAAGGCCGGCAGGATCGTTCCGACGACGACCTGTACGTGCTCGACCCCGGCGACGTCGATGACATGATGCGCGACATCCTGAGGGAATACAAGAACGGCAATCCCTGCCTGGATATCTCTGGGCTTTTCGTGTCGCGCAGCTCTTCGGCGCCGAGGAGCGAGCGGTGTCCAATATGCGGAGGAACGCGTTATTTCCCTGCCAAAGATGCGCTGGGGCTCGATTTCATGACGGCAATCAGAGGGACGAAGAAGGATGCGAATGGCCAGAGGATGACAACATCCCAGATGCACTTTGGGTATCCGCATAAGGTGGATGGGAAATTTATGCCGTTTAAGGTTACTTACTCAAAGCCAACGGATAGAATGACGGTCGATCAATGGCACTGGGAACCGTAATGAAAAGAAGCGCATTTACGCTTGTGGAGCTGCTCATGGTCGTGATGATCATGGGGCTCCTTGGCACTGTCACCGTCGGCGGCTATCGCGCTATGCAGCGCGGCATGGAGGAGCGCGGCGTGATGGAGAACGTCAACCATTTCATCCGCGCCGCGTACCGCCGCGCTCAGATAGATCGACAGCCTGTAGCCGTATACTTCTGGAACGAGACGCTCCGCGAGGAAACCGACACCGAGCCAATCATAGTCGTCGGCAAGGCCGTTGCCGTACGTCGCGCCGGACGTGTCTCCCGTTGCTTCGATTCGTGGCTCTATGACGAGTTCGGCGATCTTGAAAAGGATCGGCTTGTCGTGTCTGCCGACGACGAGGACAGCGAGAACGCCAATAGCGGTTCCACCGAGAAAGACAATCTCGTACCGCTCTACAAAATGAACTCACGGACAAGCAACGGACGTTCTCTCGTCAGCCAGACGACGAAGAACGTGACGTCCAACAACAGGGACCAGCTCCTTTCCTCTGGCGAGGCGAAGGACATATCGTGTTATGCCTACGTGTTGAAAAGCGCTGGAACCGCAGGGGAGTGGCATGTCGGAGACGCTTACGGACTTGAGTTCGCAGAGATACAGCTCCCCCATGGCTATCTCTTCGGCAGCTCCTACCACGAGCGGCCTCAGGACAAGACTTCGGCGGGTGACTACAAGACGATGTGGTTCGACGTAAGTCTCAACTCTGGCGACGGCGCTGATCAGGGAGCTTCCGGCATGTCTACGATACAGGTATACAGCCTTCGCCCTGGAAAGTCTGGCGAAGTCGAGGCGAAGCCGGTAGCGACAACCGACAAGCCCACGGAGGGTCTGCACTGATGAAAAGGGCCTTTACTCTCATCGAGGTCAACCTCGCCATAATGGTCATGGCGGTAGGCATCTTGGGCATAATCTCGCTTTACGCCTTCGGTTTTCGCGAGGAGCGCCAGAGCCGCGAAGATGTCGCTTCGGCCGCCTACGCCGACGCCGTAATGGGTCCGCTTGTGACGGCGCTCACCGCCACGAACGTCAAATGGTCGGCATTCAGGAAGCTTCCCAACTCTCCCGGCGAATACGGTTGGGGCCACTATCTTGAAAACCGTTCGACCGGCAAGGTGGTGTCCAATCCCGAGGGCCTTGCGCAATCGGCATATACGCGCACCATAAGCGCCCTCAACATTGGCGAGGGCTTCCCGTCGGGGTTCCAGGTGCCCAGGCAGAAGGCAGGCAACCTAAAGGCGGCGCTCGTCGTGATGCACGACGAGGACAGCGCGATAGTCCGCATTTCGTTCAGGGCGGTTGACAAGTCTAATCTCCTCTTTGCCGCGCCGCTCTACTACACCGAGGCGAGATTCCAGGGGATCATCGACGGGGAAGGGGGCGGCGAATGAGACGCGGGTTCACCATACTCGAACTCCTTGTCGCGGCGCTTCTTCTCGGAATGCTCGTGACGGTGCTTACCATGGTCTTCAATCAGTCGTCAATCGCCTGGCGCACCGGTGTTGCAGGGCTTCTCGATATGGACGAGGTGCGCGACAATGTCGCTGCCGTTCGCGACGAGGCGGACAGCATCTACATCTGGAACAACGAGCTTCATCGCACGTTGTCGATCTGGAAAGAGGATGGTTCCGGCTCGCGGCCGCAGCTTAGGAAGCGTGCCGTTGACTCTGCGGACAACTCAGACGTCGAAGAACGGTCAAAGGTGCAGTATCTCAAGGGCCAAGGCGGGCTAACGCAGGACAATCTCAAGCCAAAGGACTCTTTCGGGCCGGTGGATGTCAAGCAGAGCGAGTCACAGTCTGGCAGGAACTGGATCGTGAACGTCAAGAGCCGCGGTCCCAACGGCGTTCTCAACGACTACGACGACATTTGGAGCAATCCCGATGACTTCGAATAAGAGAGGTTTTACGCTTGTCGAGCTAATTGTCGTGATCGCCATGATCGCGGTGTTCATGGCATCCGTCGGCGTGGCAGTCGGCAAGACGCGCGAGCGCGCTCGCATCGAGAAAGCGAGGAGCGAGGTCAAGGTTATATCCCAGGCGATTCTCGCGTGGGAGAACTATTCCCGCAGCGGCAAGCACGAGCTTATGGAGATGAGTGACGTTGAAGCCGACTCATCCTCGCTTTCATTCCTGCTTGGCCAGGGCGAGAGCGCGACTTCCGGGAACATCCCCTCGCTTATCATGGCAGCGCTTTCTGCAGGCGGGAAGATGCGCGATCCGTGGAACAGGCCATATCTCCTGCGCATTAAGGAAGGAAAGATAGACCGGCCCGAGAACCTTGACCTTGGGACATGCTATTTCCTTCCAAATCTCTATCGGCTTTCAGAGGAGGAACGCAGATGAAAAGAAACGGCTCTGCTCTCCTGATAGTGCTTGGTGTCCTTTCGTTTCTCGTGGTGTCCGCCGTCGCATTCTCCGCCTACATGCGCCGTTCGCGGCTTCCCTCGAGCTACCTGCGCCGCTCCGTGGCCGCGCGTGAGCTCGCGAAGGGCGCGCTTGCCCATGTCATAGACGAGATTGACCACGCCATCGCGAACGGCGCGCATCCCGGCATAGGCGGAACGTCCGCGAACACTTGGCGCGACCGCATCTTCTTTAGGGGAGGTGACGAGCAGGAGGTCTCCCAGACTGCGCCGACGTTGACGTTCGAGGGTCTCGCCTACATTCCGCCGCCCCTTGTCAACGAGGCGCGCTACTGGTCTCGCAAGACCCCGACTGCGGTGTGGAAGTCTTTCGGTTACGACACCGGTCGATTCGCATATTGCGCAATCGACGTTTCCGACTACTTCGACGTAAATCGACTCGTTGCCGACTATCCGCGCTCCTCGGCCGCGAATCGTCGCGTCACCATCGCGCATCTTTTTGAGGATGCGAACCACAGGAGCGCTCCGTCTGGCGCCGACGCATGGGACAAGTTCATGGAGCAGTTCCGCGATATCGACGACGAATCCCTCGAAATACGTTTTGACTCCAATTCCAAGATGCCGCTTATTTCGCTTGCCGACTTTAACCTCGCCCTTGGCGACCATGGTTCCATAGGCAGGATCAAGAGTCCCTTCGTCGAATACCTGAAAGCGGGAACAGGTGCGTTTTATCCAGGTGACGGGACTGCGCAGAGCGAAGCATACGCCGCGATGACGTTTGTTACTGACGGCTGGTTCCCCAAGGAGGCCAGAAGGAACGGCAATGCCGCGATTGAGACATATGACCTCGCCGATAGCCGCTACCAGCCATTCAGGATGACGGATCTCAAAAAGGGCGGTCCGCTTACGCTTTCGCGCACCACTTCGCTATATAAGACGCAAGTTGCGCCAAGCACGGAGTCCAAGACATGGTACGACCGGCTTTGCGGTCTCGGAATGACCGCCCTCGCCGACTATCTCGACGCCGATCGCATTCCGATGTCTCTTGCCGTGCCTACGGCCGAGCGTGTGCCGATGATCTGCGGGGTGGAGCCGAAGTTCGCACAACCTTTGTCGTTCGGTGTCACAAAGACCGTTGGGGATCCCACCGGCTGGAACGGCAGCTCGCTTCCTCCGGACAACAGCCAGATTACGGAGCGCAAGGTTGAGCAGATCGTTCGCTGGTCGGTAAAGCCCGATGGCATCGCCCAGGCGTTTCAGGGCGGACGCATCCACGCGCTCGTTGCATATCCGTTTCTCCATAAGGACGAATCCGACAATTCCAATTGGACGCTTGACGGCAAGCTTGCATTGTTTTTCACTTCGGAGACAGCGGCCCCATTCAGGACCAATAATGATTCAGATGCGCTCCATATGAAGACCGCCACGCTTCCAGACACCGGTATCGACGTGGGCACAGGCGTGATTACCGTCAAGCTCGAAGGCAAAAGTCCGAATTTTCCCGACAAGATAATTGACGAGAAGGGGGCTGTCTGGGAGGGCGATCTTGATCTTCGCGCAGGTGTCAGGATTGCCACTGATCTTGCGAGTCCCGGCAACGAACTGCTGAAGGTGACATACCAGTGGACACAGACGCGCGAGCAGAAGCCACAGGGTGGCTTCACTGAATGGAAGCCGACGCTCGCCGAGGTGCAGGCTGACCCCGCAGGATGCGGGGCCACGCTCAAGGCGCACACCGCTCTTCCGGCGCTGAGCGGTAATGCAGGTAGCATCGGCTCTACTGACGCGGATTTCACCGACGATGGCCTTGCGGCGAAGCTTGCTGCGGATCCGAACTGGGAAAAGAAAGTCTATCTAAATGTTGCAGTGTGGCTGCGCATAAAGGATGCCGACGGCAAGGTGGTGGACATGGTTCCGGCGAGCATTGCCGACGACGTTATACAGAATTCTGTAAACGATCCGACGCTTGGACTGTTGCTCAGGGGCTCACAGGCACTGGACGGTTCGCAGTGGCCGCTCCTCAAGTTCAAGACGGGCATCGACTTCGATTTCGGCATAGGGGGCTTGAAGAGCCTTGAGAACACGCCTGTGGAGATGGCGCTTTCCCCGGTTGCGGTCATGGTGCCGGATCCTCGCCACAATCACGCGCCGGAGAATTGGTATGCAGTGACGGACGGCAACATCACAAAGGACAAGTGGCTTGAGACAAACCTTTCAGGTGACGACGATACCCGCGATGGAGACATCTTTATGGCGACGAGCGATGCCGGGTATCTCCAGTCCATCTACGAGCTTGCGTTCCTGCCTCGATTCACCGATCTCGTTACAGTTGGAAATTACGGCAACTCCGGCAACTACAATGTTCCGCAGAATGGCTGGAACGGCAATGAATACGCAGCTGACGCGGGGCACACGCTCAACGAAAAGTTTATGTGGCGGACGTACGACCCCGTGGGCGACAACAAGGTGGCGTTCGAGAATTTGCCTTTCACGAGCGAGGGGACTGGCATGAAGGTCAACCCATATTCCGACTCCACGAACGTTCTGATGGCGGCGTTCGCCAACACGCCGGTAGACTGGCGGCGCTCGTCAACGAACGCAATGGAAGGGGCAACAGACTACGCGACGATGTCTGTCGCGGACTTCAACAAGAAATATGCCTGGAATGAATATTCCACTGGCGGTGCGTTTGCGTGGGGGGATCTCAGGAAAGTCGCCGGGAAGTTCATGGATCTTGTGCGTCAAAATCCAGGATGGAAGGACGCCTGGAACAACATTGACTGGTATGACTTGTGCAGTGACGGCAATGTGTTTCCCGACGTGCCGATGGATGATGGCACCGATGACCTGTGGGACGTCGACAGGAAGTTCCTCTATGGCTTCTGGCGCGACTGCTTTGCCGCAAGGCAGCAGCTGTTCCTTATATTCGTTCGCGCCGAGCCGCTTATGCTTGGCGGTGGAACCGCCGACCAGCTTCCGCCGCAGCTCGGTGCCCGTGCGGTTGCGCTCGTATGGCGCGACCCTGCAACGCCCGCCGCGGCTACCACAGGATATCCTCACCGTACACGAATCCTATTTTATCGTCCACTCGACTGACAACAATATGAAAAAGGCATTTACACTCATCGAGCTCATTGTAGTCGTAGGCATAATCGTTGTCCTAGTGGGCACGCTTGTCGCGACAATGTCCCGTGGAACCGATGCCGCGCGTGCTGCGCGCTGCCTGACGAATCTCAAGAACCTGGCGAATGCCTGCAATTCTTACGCGATGGCAAGTTCGCACTATCCGCTCGCTGGATCGGTTGAGACGCGTTCCCTTGATAGGAGCGGTTCCAACGCCAGCGAGGTAAAGCATCAGTTTACGGAGTCGCGTGGCTGGATCAGCTGGAACTCGCGTGGCGCGTACCAGGGCAAGAGCTCTTCTCATGCGGCAAACGGCAGCTGGTTGACATCTTCGTATAACCAGGATTTCGATGCCCGCCAGCATGCTCTCACAAACGGAGCCGTTTGGCGGTACGTGTCTGAAAATGCAGACGTCTACATGTGTCCAGAGCATAGACGACTTATGCGTAAGCAGAATCCGCTTTGGAGCTACGTTATGAACGAACGCTTTGGATGCGACAAATCACAGGGCTCGAAGCCTATGCTACATGATCCGCACGCTCAATATGGGCACCTCTCTCGTCCTGATCGCGTTCTTATGTTTTCCGAGTTGCAGTTTCTTGACAACGACAAGGTCAAAGTCAGCACCGATCCTGGCCCTGGCATCAAGAACGACTGTACGTTGCAGTACAGCCAGGACGAAGTAATAGGCTTCAACCACCCCAATGGCAAGCGTGGGATATTTGCCCACATGGTGTTCGCCGATGGGCACGTAGAGAAGCTTTCCATCCCCGCTTCGCCTTCTGCCAAGGGCTGGTCGGTTGCGCTTGGCAAGAACGAGCTTGAAGATTTGACTGAATGGCTGTGTACTGGCGAGGACGTCTTTTTCAACGGTGCACGCTACGAAAAGCGCAAAGACTGACGTGATGATTTCGATAATGATAGTCGACGACCACCCGATGGTCAGGGAGGGCTTGGCCGCGATGCTCGAAAGCGAGCGCGACTTCAGCGTGAGCGCCCTTGCGGCGACTGGCGAGGAGGCGGTCGCCATCGCGGGGCTTTCGAAGCCGGACGTGGTCCTTAGCGACATCAGGATGCCAGGCATAGACGGCTTCGGCGTCCTTGCCAAGCTCCGAGAGCTTCATCCAGACATCCGAGTGCTTCTTATGGCGGGCATGCCGCTCAAGGAGGAGGAGTCGAGGGCGAGGGAAGAGGGCGCGAAAGGGTATCTCCCAAAGAACGTAGACCAGGACCGTCTCGTTGCCGCAATACGCGCAATCGCCGCCGATGGGCCGGATTTTGTATGCGAAGAATTTCAAGCCGCGCCGTCGACGCTTACTGCCCGAGAACTCGACGTTCTCAAGGAAGTCGCAAGCGGAAAGCAGCGTGACGCGATTGCCGCTTCGCTTGGAATAGGCGCAGAGTCTGTGAAGACGCACTTGAAAGGCATTATGACGAAGCTCGGCTGTCCTAACGCGACGAGCGCCGTCTCGCGGGCATACGAACTTGGCATTCTTCGGGCCTAATACATAGGGAGGCTATGAAAAAGGCGTTTCTCGTTCTTGTCGTACTTGTCGGCCTTTTGGTTGCCGCCGATCTCGTCATTGTCAAGTTCTGGCCTGACACGAAGGCTGGCGAATACGCCGTGGTCGGGCTCGACACCGCTGTGGCGTGGTATGGCGTTACGAAGGACTTCTGGGTCGAGCAGTGGCATCGCTTCCGTCCCGAGGAGCCCGAGGAGGCCGCTGCGGAAGAGCCCTCGGCCGCAGAGCCAGAGGATGAGCCCGAAGAGGAGGCAAAGCCTGAAGAGCCGGAAAAGAGCGCCAAGCCGCCAAAGCCGGTCGTCGACCTCTCCAAGCCGTGGAAGGGGCTTGAGCCCGAGAACTGGTACTGCGGGAAGAAGCTTGCCGAGAGTTCGTTTGACGGGAAGATCGTCATGGTCTACGTGTTCAGCGAGTCGAGCGAGGACAGCGTGGCGCTTTTGCCGCGCATCGAGAACTTGTGGTCGGCGTACAAGTCGAAGCCGCTCGTCGTCCTTGGTTCGCATCGCGGCGGGAAATCCGCGAAGACCGAGAATCTCATAAAGAAGGCGAAGGTGACCTTCCCTGTCTACGAGGGCGCGGGGCGCACGCAGGAGCCCAGCGCTGGAGGCCGCTATCCGATTGTCTATGTAGTCGATGACACGGGCCACATGATCTATCGCGGCCGCAGCGACCTCGAGGCGACCGAGGCAATCGTCACGGCGATTCCAAACGTCGGCAAGAGTTCCTCCATCGGCAAGAGCGCCAAGAGAGGCAAGCGCCGCAAGGGCGCGAAATGACCGACGCACATTGCCATGTCTCCTGCGGTGACTCGTCTGTGCGCGAGTTGCTTATTGGTCGCGACTTCTTTGGCGTTCATCCCTGGGAGACGCTCGATGATGGGACAACCGGGACAGGCGGGACAACCGAGACAAGACGAGCATTAGTATCGGATGTTCCATTTCTCGCTACGCTTCGCGCTCAACTTCTCGACCACCCAAACGCTGGCGTTGGCGAGATTGGGCTTGATCGTCTGAAAAGCCGCGACATTTCACCGCGCATGCGCGAGGTCTTCGAGGCGCAGCTTGCGCTTGCTCTGGAACTTGGTCGCCCCGTTGTTCTTCACGGCGCGAAGTGCTGGGGTCAGGTCGTCACAACGGTTTGCCGCCATCTTTCCCACTCCCCCACTCCCCCACCCCCCCACTCCCCCACTCCTCCACTCCCCCACTCCCCCACTCCCTCATTCCTTTTTCATGGCTTTTCCAGATCTGACGGGCTTATTCCAGAGATTGTCAAGCTCAATGGTTTTATTTCAGTGGGACCGGCCGTTTTGAACGACCACGCCGTGAACTACCGCGAGCTCGTTAAGAAAATCCCGCTCGACCGGCTCCTCGTCGAAACCGACAGGACTTCTTCTTCAGACTCTCCGCCGATCTCCGACGTCCTTGCCAAAACGGCCGACATCCTAAATATCTCCTCTGCGGAACTCGAGCGGATTACCGACGAAAACGCCGACCGATTCCTTGGCGTCGTGTGATATAATACGTGTCATGAGCGGTGCAATATCTCCTTGCTGTCTTACAATCGCCGGAAGTGATTCTGGCGGCAACGCCGGCGTTCAGGCGGACTTGCGCGCTTTTCACGCCTACGGGCTTCACGGCTGTACTGTCTTTGCGGCGCTGACGGCGCAGAACCCGGCGGGAGTCTCTGCAATCCACGCCGTTCCGGCCGACTTTGTCGCTGCGCAGCTTGATGCGGTTCTTGGCGTTTACGAGATTCGCGCTCTTAAGACGGGGATGCTTGCCGACCCTGCGGCCATTGAAGTCGTCGCTGGCAGGATTGCTTCGCATCCTGAGATTGCAAAGGTGATAGACCCCGTGATGATTGCGACGAGCGGCGCGCGGCTCGTGTCTGACGATGCAGTTGCAGCTCTCACGAAGCGTCTTCTCCCGCTTGCCACGCTTGTCACGCCGAACTTGCCCGAGGCCGAAGCGCTTTGCGGAGTTGCCGTTGATCCGGCAGAAGGTCGCGCGGCGGATTCTAATCATGCGAGGGAGCTTGCCGAACGGCTTTACGAAAAGTTCGGCTGTGCCGTGCTTGTGAAGGGCGGCCATGGTTCTGGTTCGATGGCGGTTGACGTTCTTTTTGACGGAAAGTCGTTTGAGGAGTTTTCGATGCCGTGGGTTGCCAATCCCGTTTCCACTCACGGCACCGGCTGTTCGCTTGCGGCTGCGCTTGCCGCAGAACTCGCGCTTGGCCACGATCTTTCCGCTGCCGTTCGCGGCGCAAAAGCGTATGTGCATGACGCGATAGCGCGGTCGTATCTCGTCGGTGAGAATTGCGGTGTCCTGGGCTTCGCCCCGCGCGCATAGATTTCGCGTCGAGATCCTTGCGATTGACTTCGCATTGTTGCTGGGTGTATAATCTCGGTCATGAAAGTGAAGATGATAGTGATTTGTGCCGCGCTTTTTGCCGCCGCTTTTACGGTGCGTGCGGAGCTTGAGCGGGTTTCGCTCGATGGAACATGGGACTTCGCGTTCGCGCGGGACGCAAAGCTTTCGACGGCGACGAGCGACTTTGAGGCAACCGACAGGATGGTCGTGCCTGGGTGCTTCGACCTAATGCCGAAATGGTACGCGCAGCGCGGGCTTGCGCACTACCGCCGCACGTTCGCGCTCGGCAAGCCGGCCAAGGATGCATGGCTCGTCGTGAAGGGCATGGGATTGCAGGCGAAGTTCTTCATCGACGGACGCGAAGTCGCGGTGTCGAAGCTTCCCTATTCCATGCTTGAGATTCCGCTCGGGCCCCTCTCGGCGGGCGAACACACGCTCGTCGTCGCACTCGACAACCGGCTCGACGACTCGAAGGATCTCGTCTTCAAGGGGTTCTACGACTTCTTTCTTTCGGGCGGTTTCTATCACGGCGTGGAGCTAAAGCTTCAGCACGAGGAAGTTGAGCTTGACCGCGTGGTCGTCAGGACTCGCGACTACAAGACTGGCGCAGTCGAGCTCGCGCTTGAGGCGAAGGGCGCTCTTCCCGCTTCCATCGACGCGGCAGTCTCGTTCGACGGCGGCACGGCAAAGACAGTCCGATTTGCCGACGGGCGCGCACGCCTTGAAGTGCCGTCGTTCAAACTGTGGAGCCCAGAGTGCCCCAACCTCCATCGCGTGACCGTCGCGGCTGGTGCATTCGGCACGGTCTCTGCGCGGTTCGGCATACGCGAGTTCGCTGCCCACGACAAGGCGCTCTGGCTCAACGGCAAGAAGGTGTGGCTAAAGGGCGTCAACCGCCACGATTCCGACCCTGAGGACGGCTACGCTACTTCGCCCTCGACGATGCTCCGCGACATTCAGCTCATAAAGTCCATCGGCTGCAACTACATTCGCGGCTCCCACTACACGCAGTGCGACGACTTCCTCTCGCTCTGCGACGAGGCGGGGCTTATGGTCTGGGAGGAGTCGCTCGGCTGGGGCAACTACGGCGAGCTCGACGACCCCGGCTTCATGGCAGCGCAGGCGGAGCAGACGCGTCTCATGGCGAAGGCGTCGATCAACCATCCGTCTGTCGTGATCAACGGCTTTCTCAACGAATTCGGGTCAAATCTTGCTAACGGGCTTGCCATCGCCAATTTGCTTGTCGACACTATTCGCGCCGAGGACACGGGCCATCTCGTGACTTACGCGAGCTCTCACCCGACAGACGACATCTGCGCGTCGAATCTCGACTTCATCGCGTTCAACACTTATCCCGGCTGGCATCAGGATTCCTCGCGCGCGTCCACCCCGGAGTCGCTCGACAAGACGATCAAGGACCGCTTCAATGCCTGCGTAAAATACCTTCGCAAGACCTATGGCGACGACAAGCCGATCATAGTCGGCGAGACTGGATGCTACTCGATCTACGGCTGCCACGACCCGATGGCCGCGCAGTGGACGGAGGAATACCAGAGCGAATACCTCGACCACTGGCTCAAGATCGTCAAGGCCTCGCCAGAGATCGCCGGCTTTACTGTCTGGCAGTTCTGCGACGCGCGCACCTACTTCCGCGGCGGAAGCGACATTCGCCTGAAGCCGCTCGCGTTCAACCTTGCGGGGCTCTACGACCGCCACCGCAACGCAAAGATGGCGGCTGAGACGGTGAAGCGGCACTACGCCGAAAAGCCGCCTACGGCAGACTGATGATTTTCTTCTCGGGCTTGACGCCGGGGAGTTTCGAGTTGTTCTCGGCCTTGAGGCGCTTTATGAGCGAGGAGACGGCCGTCGTCCACTTCGCGGCGTGCGGAGGGTTGTAGCGCTTCCCGAAAGCGGCGAGGTCGCCGGTGTAGTGCTTGCGGATCGTCCCCGCGGCCCAGTATCCCTGCACGTAGAACGACTTGACGCCGTCGCGGTAGCGGTGCGCCTTGTGCCCGGAATCCATCGGCCCGCCGACGCCGAACTCGAGCCCTGGGCGGCCGTTCTCGTGGCGGCGGATCGCCGCGAGGAGCCATGTTGCCTCGTCGCTTAGGTCGTAGTTGACCGCGATCTGGCGGATCATCTTCCATTCTGAAGCCGGGATAAGCGGCTTTTTCGGCGTCTCTGCGGGCTTCGCGCTCTTCGCGGGAGTCGTCACAGGCGTCGCCACGCTCTTTGCGGGCATATTCGCGCCAAGCGCCGCCGTAGCCGCGAAAAGCGCGAAGACAGTATGCAGGCAGAATTTCACAGCCCAAATTATACCAAAAAGTGGTATAATAGGTGGAACATGAAAAGGACAAATGGTTGGGTTTATTTTGGCGAAAGCGCCAAGTCGGCCATGTGCGCAATCGCGGTGCTCTTTGCCGCGATGTTGTCGTTGTCGGCAGTTGCGGCCGATCCGGTCGAATGGGAGAATATCGACCCGGCGCACTATCTCGCGGGACGCATGGCCTCCGCCGGCTACCTTCGCGGCAAGGTCGTCTTGCTCGACTACCGCGACTACGGCGACAAGAGCGGCGTAGACGCGATGCGCCGACTGGAAGAAATATGGCAGACTTTCAAGATGAAGCCGTTCGTCCTCATTGGCAGCCATCGCGGAACGGCTGGAGCCGAGAAGATCAAGCGCATCGCCGAGGGGCTCAAGCTCACGTTCCCCATCTACAAGGAAGCCGACATCGTGCGCACGGAGGAGCAGAAGGCCACTGATTCCGAGCACATCGGCTTCATGTATGTCATCAGCGGTACGGGAAAGATACTCTATTGCGGCAAGGACGACCGCCGCATGTCGGGAGTCATAGCGAGCGCGCTCATCTCGATGCGAAGTCCGACGACGGTTAAGCAGTGGAAGCACTACATCGACTACGACATAAAGGTCCTCCCCGGGAAGGCGTATGTCGAGATAGAGGAGTTCCGCAAGTCGCACCCGAAGGAGGCGGCGGCATATGACGAGGTCTGGGCGAAGTTCAACGAGGACAGCGAGATAAGGCGCCTTGCAAAGCTTGAGCGCATAGCCCAGCAGGCCAAGGACTACGATTTCAAGGACGCAAATTCGAAGCGGCTCAACCTCGAGAAGGTCGAAAAGGCGATTGAGCTTTCCGCCGACCTCAAGAAGAGCGAGAATCCGTTTGTCGCCCAGGAGGCGAAGAACTGCATCGCAGACCTTACCTGGACGGCGGCAATGCTGAAGCCCGCCGAAAACTCTAAGAAACAAGGAGAAAAATGATGATGAAAAAGACAATCATTGTCGCCGCCTGCGCGCTTTCCACGCTTTTCGCGAGCGGCGCGGCAAAGTGGAAGAACCTCGACGACAAGTCGCATGTGTGCGGCCCTAAGCTGACGGAGGCCGACCTGCTCGGCAAGGCCGTCCTTGTCTTCTACTGGGACGTGGCGGACGATCGCAGCGTCAAGTATCTCCCCGAGGTGGAGAAGGTGTGGAGCGCATTCAAGACGAAGAAGTTTGTTGTCGTGGGCAACTACACCGGAGTGAAGAATGACGAAAAGATCAAGGAGGCGGTTCAGAAGAACAAGGTGACGTTCCCGGTCTACTACAAGTTCAGCCTCGATCCCGATCCTCAGACGATCAAGAGCGTTCCGTACTTCAATGTGATCAACCACCGTGGCGTCAGCGTCTACGGCGGCGTGGGAGTCAAGGACGGCACCGAAAAGGTTGTCGACTCCATTGGTGCCATCGGTATGCCTATATCGCTTTGCGGCGACGTGGATCTCAAGAAGTTCAAGGGCCTTGCCGGCCAGCTCAAGCTCGGCAAGAACCTGACTAATGTCATAAAGCAGTTGGAGAAGAAGAAGGCGGACAAGGATATAAACGTCGCAAGCGAGGCGCAGGAGCTGCTTTCTGCGGTTGAAAGCGCGAAAGACGATGTTAAGGCCGATATCGATCTCTACAAGGAGGCCGATCCCGCCGAGGCGATTAAGCTGATCCAGCTTTTTATGAAGACATGGCCGAAGGACGATTCCGTCGCCGACATGAAGGAAGCTCTGCCGGAGCTCAAGAAGGCCGCTGCCGAGAAGGCAAAGACCGACAAGGCGAAGGCGAAGGAAAAGGCAAAATAGAAGTGAATATGAAGACTGACTTTCGCAACATAACAGAGATACTTGAGCGCAATGCGGCGGAGTGGCCGAATGACGTCGCGCTTGTCGAGATAAACCCGCAGGAGCTTGAGGCCCGCCACACCACCTGGCGCGAATACTCGCTCATCGAAAGCTCGCCCATCGAGGCGTTCAGGAGCGAGATGACGTGGCGCGAGTTCGACGAGAAGGCGAACCGCTTCGCGAACCTCCTCTTGAGCCGAGGGTACAAGCGCGGCGAAAAGGTCGCGATACTTCTCATGAACTGCCTTGAGTGGCTGCCCGTCTACTTCGGCATCCTCAAGGCGGGCTGCATGGCCGTGCCGCTGAACTTCCGCTATACGGCTGACGAGATAAAGTACTGCCTCACGCTCTCCGACGCGGCGGCGCTTGTCTTTGGCCCAGAGTTCACCGGGCGCGTCGAGCAGATAATCGACCGCGTTCCGGCCGTGCGCGACCGCTTCTACGTCGGCGACGACTGCCCGACGTTCGCGATGTCCTATCGCGCGCTTCTCGGCTACTGCTCGTCGAAGTCGCCGACGATCCCCATGGTGCCCGAAGACGAGGCGGCGATCTATTTCTCGTCCGGCACGACCGGCTTCCCCAAAGCGATCGTCCTCCAGCACAGGTGCCTCCTGCACTCGTGTCGCGTCGAGCAGGCCCACCACGGCCAGACGAAAGACGACTGCTTCCTCTGCATCCCGCCCCTTTACCACACCGGCGCGAAGATGCATTGGTTCGGCTCCTTCCTCGTCGGCGGCAGGGCGGTGCTGCTGAAGGGCGTGAAGCCAGAGTGGATCATCCGCGCGGCGAGCGAGGAGAAGTGCACCATCGTGTGGCTTCTCGTTCCGTGGGCGCAGGACATTCTCGACGCAATCGAGCGCGGTGACGTCAAGCTCGAGGACTACCAGCTCTCGCAGTGGCGTCTCATGCATATCGGCGCGCAGCCCGTGCCGCCCGCCCTCATCAAGAGGTGGAAGACGGTGTTCCCGCACCACGACTACGACACGAACTACGGGCTTTCCGAGTCGACTGGCCCAGGAGCCGTCCATCTCGGAGTAGAGAACATCGACCACGTCGGCGCGATCGGCGTTGCTGGTTTTGGATGGCAGACGAAGATCGTCGGACCCGACGGCATCACGCCAGTGAAGCCAGGCGAGGTCGGCGAGCTTGCGCTGAAGGGCCCCGGCGTGATGAAGGAGTATTACCACAACCCCGAGGCAACGGCCGAGATAATGAAGGAGCCGGACTGGCTTCTCACCGGCGACATGGCCGAGGAGCGTGACGGCTTCATATACCTCGTTGACCGTGCGAAGGACGTCATCATCACCGGCGGCGAGAACCTGTACCCCGTGCAGATCGAGGACTTCATCCGTGCGAACCCCAAGGTCAAGGACGTCGCGGTCATCGGGCTTCCCGATGCGCGTCTCGGCGAAATCGCCGCGGCGATTGTGTCCGTCAAGGAAGGGATGACGCTCACCGAGCAGGAGTTCAATGACTTCTGCCTCGACCTCCCGCGCTACAAGCGTCCGCGCAAGGTCATCTTCGCGGAAGTTCCGCGCAACCCGACGGGCAAGATCGAAAAGCCGAAGCTCCGCAAGATGTACGGAGCCGCCGGACTCGTCGCCCAGCAGAACGGCATCACGGCCTGAGGCCGCACCAAAGCGAGGCAACCTACATGGACC
>CACWJS010000019.1 GCA_902761275.1 uncultured bacterium
GTTTTCCTCTTCGGCTTCTCACGCGGGGCGCTTATTGCTCGGCACTTCGCGGCGTGGCTCGACAAGCTTGGCGTCGAGGTTGACTATCTTGGATTGTGGGACACAGTTGACGCTACCATCGGGCTGGATGTCGCGGCAGATTGTCCGCGCAATGTCAAGAAGGCGCGGCATGCCGTTTCGCGTGACGAGACGCGGAAGTTCTTTCAGTATGTCCCGCTCAAAGGTGACAAAGGGCAGGTTGTTGAAATGCTTTTCCCCGGCAGCCATAGCGATGTCGGCGGACTTTACGACGACAATCACCTTGTCGCCGACCTTGCTCTCGCATGGATCGCGGCTGGGGCGAAGCGAGAGGGTTTGCGTTTCAGACGCACCGCTCGTCTCTCGCAAAAGCTCGACACCACAGCCGTAGTTCTCCACGACCCCCACGGCGAATCCTCCAATCTCTGGGGAGCGTTTGATCGCGTTCGCCGCAATCTCCCCCGAATCAGACTTCACTTCGCTTGCAAAGGACTTTGACGCGCGGCATATCTGCCGCGCATGGTTGAGTCGTGGTTGGAGCGTGGTTGTTGGATGGTCGGGGAAATGGTTGTGGAGCATTTTTGTTGTGGTTGAGAAGCAGTTGGACGGACGAGGGGGCAAGCGGACGAGGGGGAAATGGTTGTGGAGCGGTTGGGTTGTAGTTGGAGTTGCGCAAGTGCGCGCGAAGCAGGCCATTCGGGACGCGGCAATTATGGTATAATATCCGCAAATGGCAGTTTGCAGGAAAGTAAAGGGCGGCGTATGTTCCGCCAAGGGGTTCCGCGCGGCGGGCGTCGCGGCGGAGATCAAGTACAAGGGGCGCAACGACGTCGCGCTTATCGTCGCCGACGCGCCGTGCTCGGCGGCCGCCGTCTTCACGACGAACAAGGTCGCCGCCGCGCCAGTCGTCTACGACCGCTCGGTCGTGAAGGGCGGCAAGGTACAGGCGATCCTCGCCAATTCCGGCTGCGCGAACGCGTGCACCGGCGAGCAGGGACTTGAGGACGCGCGTCTCTCGGCGCTCGTCACCGCTGGCGAACTCGGGCTTGACCCGCACCACGTGCTTGTTGCGTCCACCGGCGTCATAGGCCGTCGCCTCCCCGTTGACAGACTTCTTGCAGGCATGAAAGCGGCTACCAAGGCACTTGGGCGCACCAGTGCCCACGGCCTCGCGGCGGCGAAGGCCATTATGACGACCGACACGCGCTCGAAAGAGGCGTGTGCAACCGTCACGATTGGCGGCAAGAAGGTGACTGTCGGCGGCATGTCGAAGGGCTCCGGGATGATCGAGCCCAATATGGCGACGATGCTTGGCTTTCTCACGACCGACGCGGCGGTTTCGCCGCGGATGCTGAAGCGCGCCCTCCAGCTCGCCGTTGGCCGCAGTTTCAACCGCCTCGTCGTCGACGGCGACGAATCAACGAACGACTCTCTTTTCATCCTCGCGTCGGGCAAGGCGGGGAACCGCGAGATCAACGCCCCCGGCAAGGACTTCGACGCTTTCCGCGCCGCGCTCGAGACGGTGTGCATCTCGCTCGCCCGCCAGATGGCGACGGACGGCGAGGGCGCGACGAAGTTCGTGACTGTCACCGTGAAGGGCGCGAAGAGCGAGCGCGACGCCGAGCGCGCCGCACGTGCCGTCGCGAAGTCGCCGCTTGCAAAGACGAGCTGGTTCGGCAAGGATCCCAACTGGGGTCGCGTTCTCGCTGCCGTCGGCTACTCTGGCGCGGAAGTCGTAGACATGAAGTCGGAAGTCTTCTACGACGGCGTATGGGCGTTCCGCTTCGGGAAGGTCGCGGACGAGAAGCAGCTCGCGCGGCTCGCGAAGGTCATGCAGAAGGACGCTTTCTCCGTAGTCGTCGACCTGCACCTCGGTTCGTCCGAGAGCACGATCTACACTTGCGACCTCTCGCTCGACTACGTGCATATCAATGCGGACTATACGACTTAAACAAGTTGAAAAGTTGAAAAGTTGAAAAGTTGAAAGTTGAAAAGTTGAAAGTTGAAAAGTTTAAAGTTTAAAGTTCAAAGTATTCTGAAAGGAAAAGACATGACAAATAAAGCCTTGGTTCTTACATGCGCGGTCGCGGCGGCGATCGCCGGAAACTGCGCGACTGTCGTCGACGTGACTGGTGTCGGAGCTCATCAGAAGAAATCGGTGTCGATCAATGTTACCGGCGCTGGAGCCGATGCCTACACGAAAACGCTCAAGCGCAACCTCGAGCTCACCGGTTGCTTCCAGGTCGAGAACGGCGGCGCAATCAAAGTCGCTGGTTCCATCGGCGGAACTGTCACGGCGTCCGGCGCTGGCAAGTCTCTGAGCGCGCCTACTCCCGCGGGCGACGACAAGGCGATAAGGATGGCTGCACGCAGGATGAGCGACGCCATGTGCTCCGCGATGTCCGAGAACGGGCAGAAGGGCTTTGCCTGCGACCGTGTCGTGTTTGTCTCGCGCAAGAGCCCACAGTCGTCGGAACTTTGCATGTGCTATCCCGACGGTCAGGACGTCCGCCAGCTGACGAGCGATGGCAAGGTGGCCGTAGGGCCTCGCTGGAAGGACGCCAATTCCGTCTACTACATCGGTTATCTGAATGGCGGACAGCAGATCTTCGAGCACAACGTCGAAACGGGAGAGCGCAAGCTCGTGTTCAACCTTAAGGGAATCTCCTCCCCCGCCGCAGTATCTCCGGACGGCACCAAGGTTGCGATTGCCGCGTCTTTTCAGGGGAACCCAGAGCTTTACGTCCTCTCTGGCGGGCGCTACACTCGTCTTACAAACACCAAGACCGCGAGCGAGGGCCAGCCGACGTGGAGCCCCGACGGGACGGAGATCGCTTATGTCTCTGACGAGACGCGTCACCCGCAGATATATGTTGTCAACGTCGCGACGAAGGCGAAGCGCCGCCTTACCTCGAAGGGCTCGCAGAACGTCGACCCAGATTGGGGCGCGGACGGACGCCTCGCGTACATAACGAAGCGCGGCGGGCTTGCCCAGGTCGCCGTGATGGACCCCAAGGCCGGCGAGAGCTCGGCGAAGCTCGTGACATCTCCTGGCAGTTGGGAGCATCCCGTTTGGTCGCGTGATGGCCGCCACCTCGTCGCGGGACGCGACAAGGCGCTTTTCATCGTCGACTCCGTTGAGACGTCGGAGGGCGGCGACAATCCGCGTCAGCTGTTCCACGCCGCCGGCAACTGGATCACTCCGAGCTGGATTAGGTAGGGGTCAGGGGTCAGTACTCAGTAGTCAGTACTCAGGAGTCAGGGGTCAGGAGTAAGAAGTTGGAGTTCAGAGTTGGAGTTGGAGAGCGGTGGAGAGATTTTAGTTTGAGTCAGTAGTTAGGAGTTAGGAATGAAGATCGATGTAGGATATGTGGCGGAGCTGGCGCGGCTCGAATTAACCGACGAGGAAAAGTCGGTGTTCCAGCCGCAGCTCGAGAACATCGTCAAGTACGTCGAGAAGATTTCGGAGGTCGACGTCGAGGGCGTGGAGCCGATGATGCATGGCCGTACGCTCGTCAACGCGTTCCGCGAAGACGAGGTGCGTCCGTCGCTTGCGGCCGAAACAGCGCTTGCCAATGCGCCGGCGCGCGTGGGCGACGAATTCCTCCTCCCCAAGATCGTCGAAGGAGCGGAGAGCTGACATGGAACTCTACGAACTTGGAATCAAGGCGGCGCGCGAGGGACTTGCGATGGGCGAGTTCTCGTCAGTCGATCTGACGCAGGCGATCATCGACCGCTACCATGCGAAGAACGCCGAAATCGGCGCGTACCTCACCTTCGACGAGGAGCAGGCGCTTGAGCTTGCCAGTGCGAACCAGAAGGCGGTGCCGATCGCGGTCAAGGACCTCATCAATGTCACTGGCCAGCCGTGCACCTGCGCGTCGAAGATCTTGAAGGGCTATGTCTCTCCGTACGACGCGACTGTTATCAAGAACATGAAGTCGCATGACTTCATCCCCGCGGGGCGCGTCAACATGGACGAGTTCGCGATGGGTTCGTCCACCGAGAACTCGGGCCTTGGCGTGACGCGCAACCCCTATGACCTCGGTCGCGTTCCAGGCGGCAGCTCCGGCGGCAGTGCTGCTGCTGTCGGCGGGAATCTCTGCATCGCGGCGCTCGGCACCGATACGGGCGGGTCTATCCGCCAGCCGGCAAGCTTCTGCAATTGCGTTGGCGTGAAGCCCAGCTATGGGCGCGTAAGCCGCTATGGCGTCACGGCGTTCGCGAGCTCGCTCGACCAGGTGGGCCCAATGACGAAGTCGGTCGAGGACGCGGCGATACTTCTCGGGGCGCTCGCAGGCCACGACGAGATGGACGGCACGACGCCCAAAGATCCCGTCCCGGACTACGCATCTGCGCTCGAGGGCGCGTCGATGAAGGGCGTCCGGCTCGGCGTCGCGAAGGAGTATTTCGACGTCAAGGGCCTTGATCCCGAGGTGAAGCGCATCACCGAGGAGGCGCTTTCGAAGTGCGAGAAGGCGGGCGCGGAGCTCGTCGAGGTGTCGCTGCCGCATACCGAGTATGCGATGGCGGTCTACTACATCATCGCGCCGGCCGAGGCGAGCGCGAACCTCGCGAGGTTCGACGGCGTTCGCTACGGGCATCGCTCCGCCGAGGCGAAGGACGTCTTCTCTCTCTACACGAAGAGCCGCGCCGAGGGTTTCGGCCCCGAGGTGAAGCGCCGTATAATCATGGGGACGTATGTTCTTTCGAGCGGTTACTACGACGCCTACTACGGGCGCGCCCAGAAGGTCCGTACGCTTATAACGCGCGACTTTGCCGAGGCCTTCGCCAAGTGCGACGCGCTCCTTTCTCCCTGCGCCCCGACGCCCGCGTTCAAGTTCAAGGAGCTGCAAGATCCGCTTACGATGTACCTGAACGACCTCTTCACGATTCCTTCCGCGCTCGCTGGCGTTTGCGCGTCGTCGATTCCCGCCGGCTTTTCGCGCGACACGAAGATGCCTGTCGGTGTCCAGTTCATCTGCGGTGCCTTCGAGGAGACGAAGCTTCTGAAGATATCAAAAGCATTTGAAGAAATCCGCGGGAATGTGGTATAATCTCGGCCATGAAAGCTACGATTGAGACTTCGAAGGGCACGATAACCCTCGAGCTGGACGTCGAAAAGGCCCCGGCGACGGTCGCCAACTTCGCGGAGTATGCGAAAAGCGGCTTCTACGATGGTACGATCTTCCACCGTGTTATCGACGGATTTATGATCCAGGGTGGCGGTTTCACGCGCGACATGAACCAGAAGGCGACGCGCGAGCCGATCAGGATTGAGTCGATGAACGGGCTCTCGAACGTGCGCGGGACGATTGCGATGGCCCGCACGATGAACCCGAACTCTGCGACGAGCCAGTTCTTCATCAACCTTGTGGACAACGGCTTCCTCGACTTCACGGCCCCCACGGTGCAGGGGTATGGATACGCCGTCTTCGGTCATGTTACAGACGGTCTCGACGTTGTCGACGCAATCGCAAAATCTCGCACGAGATCGGTTGGTCCCTACGAGAACGTGCCCGAGGAGGCAGTCATTATACGCAAGGTTGCCGTAGATTGACGGTTGCCAAGACGACAGGAAAAGTTTATAATAATCACAATACCGCAAACAGGAGTGACATATGAAGAAACTTATAGCAGTTGCCGCAATTGCCGCTTTCATGCTTCCGCTTTGCGCCGCGCCAGCGGCATCTGAAATGGTGACGGTCGACGACGTTGCCGACGACCTCTCCGTGGAAGAGGACAACGGGCTTGAGGTCAAGGTCGATGCCCCGCGCAAGAATGTTGCGCTTTGGCCTGCTTTCATTGCGGTCTGGGACTTTCCAGAGACGCCCGATCTAATTGGTCTCCGCATCACCATCCCCTACTCCACCAAGCAGGAGAACGTGACTGGCGTTGACTTCGGCTTCTGGGGGCGCTCCGAGTATTTCGAGGGCGTTCAGCTCAACGTGCTTAGGAGCGATGTCAGGGATTCCTGCGCCGGCATCCAGGCCGGTTGCTACAATTCCGTTGCGCGCGGCGACCTCTTGGGCATCCAGGCCGGTCTCTGGAACGAGTCCATGAGCCAACGCGGCATACAGTTTGGCGCGGTCAATGTCGCCGGCGACATGGAAGGCGTGCAGATCGGCCTCATCAACCGCAGCGAGACGATGTACGGCTTCCAGCTTGGTGCAATCAACATAATCCGCGACGCGGAATTCCAGTTTATGCCGATCCTCAATGTCGGCTTCTGAGGAAAAATGAACATACATCCATTCGCGGCCGTCAGGCCGAACAAAGGGGACGCGGCGCTTGTCGCGTCCGTTCCTTATGATGTGGTAGACACGGCCGAGGCGAAAGCCCTCGCGGCCGGCAACCCCAAGAGCTTCCTGCACGTCTCGCGTCCGGAGATAGATCTCCCGGACGGGACCGACTGCTCGTCGCCCGAGGCGTATGCCCAGGCACGCAAGGCCCTTGACGCACTTGTCGCAAACGGCACTCTCGTGCGCGACGCCGAGCCGAAGTTCTACGCCTACCGCCAGACGATGGGCTCGCACTCGCAGACGGGCATCGTCGCGACATTCGACACCCAGGACTACCTCGCCGGCGTCCTGAAGCAGCACGAGAAGACGAGGAAGGACAAGGAAGACGACCGCACGCGCCACATCGAGACGCTTTCGGCGCACACGGGCCCCGCGTTCCTCACCTACCGCGACGACAAGGCGATCGATCTCATCGTCGCCGACGCGTGCCGCCGCGAGCCCCTGTACGACTTCGTCGCGCCAGACGGCATCGGCCACACGGTCTGGGAGATCGCGTCCGCTTCGTCGTGCGCGGCCGACGAGCTTCAGGAACTCTTCGCGCGCATCCCCGTCGCCTACATCGCCGACGGCCACCATCGCAGCGCGGCGGCGTCGCGCTACGCGAAGGAGCACAACTTTGAGGGCGAGAGCCGCTGGTTCCTCGCCGTCGCCTTCCCCGCGAGCCAGCTCAAGATCCTCGCCTACAATCGCCTCGTCGCCGACCTGAACGGGCTTTCGCCGTACGAATTCATGTCGCGCATCAGCGAGAACTTCACTATCGGCCAGAAGGGCGCGCGCAACTGCCGAATGTATTTCAACGGCAGCTGGACCGACCTTTCGTGGGACATTCCGCAGAATGCGGACGTCGTCTCTTCGCTTGACGTCAGCTACCTGCAGGACAAGCTCCTCGCGCCGGTCCTCGGCATCGGGGACCCGCGTACCGACAAGCGGATTTCCTTTATGGGCGGCATCCGCGGAGACGCGGCGCTTGCCGCAAAGGTAGATTCTGGCGAAGCCGCCGTTGCGTTCGCGATGGAGCCGGTCACGGTCGAGGAGATGATGGCAATAGCCGACGCTGGGGCGATAATGCCGCCCAAGTCAACGTGGTTCGAGCCGAAACTCCGTTCTGGGCTCTTCGTGCACACCGTCTGACGATGGATGTCATCGGCTATTTCCGGCGACTTCGCGAGAAGATGGTTCGAGACCCTCTTCCGCCCGAGGACATAGCCGCCGGATGGGCCCTTGGCGTGTTCGTCGGGTGCGCGATTCCGTTTGGGCTGCAGCTCATCATCTCGATTCCTCTCGCCATGATGATGCGCGTCAGCAAGATCGGCGCGACGCTCGGCACGTTCATCACGAACCCTGTCACGATATTCTTCATCTACCCCGCGCAGACGTTCGTTGTCAACAAGCTCCTGTTTGGCGGTTCGCTCACTTATTCGCGCCTCGCGAACACCGAGTGGACGTGGGCGGCAGTCAGGCGGCTTGGCGCAGAGGCGATGGCTTCGTTCTTCCTCGGCGGCTTTCTTCTCGCGATCGTGATGACGCCAATCGCGTACTTCATCGTCAAGCGCCTCGTGGTGCGCGGCCGCGCGTTCCGCCTTCTGCTCGCCAAGCGCAAGGCCGCGAAGGCAGCCGCTCGTTCAGGAGCTTCCGCGCAGTGATTCCCCCCGAGACGATAGAGCGCATCAAGGCGCTGATGGAGGAGGCCTCGGTATTCGAGGAAGATCTCGACGAAAGCTTTATCCTTGGCGGCGGGCCGGGCGGCCAGAAGACAAACAAGACATCGAACGTGGTGCGGCTCTCACATGAGCCGAGCGGCCTCATGGTGCGCTGCGGCGAGACGAGGAGCCGCGAGACGAACCGCTGGCTCGCGCGGCGAATGCTCGCGGAGCTCATACTCGAGCGCGAGAAGGGCCGCAAGTCGGCCGCGCGGCAGGCCGCCGAGAAGATTCGCCGCCAGAAACGCCGCCGCAGCCGCCGCCAGAAGCAGAAGATGCTCGACGACAAGCACGCCCATTCGGAAGTGAAGCGTCTTCGCAGAACAATTCCGTCCGACGATTGAAATTATGGTATAATTCACGGCCATGGCGGCGACATGCCGCTGGAGGAACGAAAAAAATGATCGACATCAAGAAGCTGAGGGATGAATTCGACGCGACTGCGGCCGAGCTTGGCCGCCGCGGAGTCGAGATCGAGAAACTGCAAAAGGCGAAGGACCTCGACGCGAAGCGCCGCGCACTTATCGCCGAGACCGAGACGCTGAAGGCGAAGCGCAACGCCGCCTCGAAGGAAATCGGCAAGATCGCGAAGGAGGGCGGCGACATCGCCGCGGCGAAGGACGAGATGCGCAAGGTCGGCGACCGCATCGCCGAGATCGACCGCGAGCTCGCGCAAGTCGACGTCGATCTCCGCGAGACGCTTCTGATGATCCCGAACATCCCCGCGGCCGAGATTCCGACCGGCCCCGACAGCTCGACGAACAAGGTCGTCAGGATGGTCGGCGAGTGGAAGGATCCCGACTTCAAGATCCCGACGCACATCGAGATCGGCGAAAAGCTCGGCATCTTCGATTTCCCGCGCGGCGTCAAGCTCACGGGCACGGGCTTCCCCGTGATCCTCGGACAGGGCGCTAAGCTTCAGCGTGCGCTCATTCAGTACATGCTCGACCTCCACTGCCAGAAGCAGGGATACACCGAGATGCTGCCGCCTTTTGTCGTGAACAGCGATTCGATGACCGGCACTGGCCAGCTCCCGAAGTTTGCCGAAGACCTCTACCACTGCCAGATCGACGACTTCTGGCTCATCCCTACGGCTGAGGTGCCTGTCACCAACTACTACCGTGATGACATCTTCGACGGCGTGAACCTCCCGAAGATCACGCCTGAGACGCCGGTCAAGCTCACGGCCTATACGCCGTGCTTCCGCCGCGAGGCGGGATCTGCCGGCAAGATGACGCGCGGCATGCTGCGCGTCCACCAGTTTGACAAGGTCGAGATGGTCAACTTCGTCCATCCGTCCGTCTCTTTCCAGCAGCTCGAGACGCTTGTGAAGGAAGCTGAGGAAGTTCTTACGGGGCTCGGCCTCGCGTTCCGCGTGATCATGCTCTCCTCGGGCGACATGGGCTTCTCCGCCGCGAAGTGCTACGACCTCGAGCTTTGGGCTCCAGGCGAACAGCAGTGGCTTGAAGTCAGCTCGTGCTCGTGCTTCACCGATTACCAGGCGCGTCGCCTCAACTGCCGCTTCAAGGATTCCGACGGCAAGACAAAGCTTGTCCACACGCTGAACGGCTCTGGCGTCGCCTTGCCGCGCCTTGTCGTCGCGCTCCTTGAGCAACACCTCAACGCCGACGGCTCGGTGACGATTCCCGAGGTGCTTCGCCCCTACATGGGCGGCAAAGAGCGCCTCGAGCCAGTCAAGTAAGAAAGGAACACCCCGCATGACCATTCCCTTCCGCGGCATTTGCGTTGCGAGCGCCGCGCTCGCGTTTTTCTCACATTGCGCGGCGGCCGATCAGGAGTCCGCAGCCCCGAAAGCCGCTGCTCCAGAAACTGCCGTTCCTGAAGCGACCGCTACTGAAGCCGTTGTTCGGGAATCCGACGACTCAGGGCTCAGCTTCAACGCTGGCGCAGACCTGCGCATTCGCCAGGAGATAATGGACCATGTTCCGGGGAATCCATATGGCGGCTTCCGCGCGTTCCGCTTCCGCGAGTCGGGCTATCGCAATCATATCCGCTTCCGCCCGCGTGTCTGGGCAGAGCTGAAGGGCGATGCTGGCTCGGCTGGTCTCTGGACGCTCTACGGCCGTCTTGCAGACGAGTTTCGCTGGAACAGCCGCCCTGCGAACCGCACGACCGCGTGGCCGGGCGAAATCGTTCTCGACAATCTCTATGTCGAGGGAAAGGGCGTGTTTGACGGCTTTCTCGACTTGAAGGTCGGCCGACAGGATCTGTTCGGGCTCTGCGGGCTTAACCGCATTTTTGTCGACGGTACGCCGGGCGATGGATCGCGCACGCTCTACACTGATATGGCGTCTGTCCGTTTTCACGTGAACGAGACCTCGACGCTCGACGTCTTCGGGCTTTACAACTTCGACTCGGCGAGCGACTTCAGGATTGGCGACGACCGCCATCGCCTTTCGTCGCTCTCTTCGCGCTTCCCCGACGGCTCCGGCAACCAGGACGACTGGGGCGCGGGCGTTGTGTGGGGACAGACCCCGACGGAATGGCTGGAATACCAGGTTTTCGCCATCACCAAGCGCCTACGTGAGTCGCAGCCGCCCCAGACAAGCCGTCGCACCGACCTATTCGGCGTGCGCGTCCAGCCGCGTCTTTCCGAGACGGTCAAAGCTGACTTCGACTTTATGTACCAGAGGTGTGGCGAGTGGAGCGGTTTCGCCGGGATCAACTGGAAGAGCTCGCGCGAGGGCTGGAAGCCCACTTGCGGCGCCGACTACCGCTACATGAGCGGCAAGTGGGATCCGATGTGGGGTCGTGACGCGCGCGAGTCGGAGATGTACCTCTACGGCACGCACGACGGCGTCGGTTGGTGGTCGAACCAGCACTACCTCAAGCTTTGGGGCGGTGTTGAGATTGCGCCGCGTCACAAGTTCATAGTGTCCACCGGACCGGTGTTTGCGGCAGATCGCGATGGAATTGGCGGCGGCAACGGGCGTTTCAAGGGTCTTTTCTCGCGCGCCCACTATGCATTCCCTCTCTGGACGCCCGCCAGGGACAAGGGCGAGCGCTTCGAAGTCTTCGGGCATGTCATAGCCGAGCTGTTCAACCCCGGCGACTACTACGACACCGACAAGCCCGGCTACTTCATCCGCTGGCAGATCGACTTCGCGTTTTGACGGGTCGGGGCCGAGCGAGCGGTGAAGAAGATACTCTACCTTCATGGCTTCGCGTCGTCAGGCGCGAGCGGAACTGTAGAACTGCTGCGGAAGTGGTTCTGGGAGCGGGCAGAGCCGTTGCATCGCGCAGTCGTTGTCGCGCCGGACATTCCGCTCGATCCGCTCGTCGCCGAGAAGACGCTTGAGGAGATTGCCTACAACGAGATGCCAGACCTCGTCATCGGCACCTCGATGGGCGGGATGTACGCCCAGCTGCTCCATGGCTTTACGCGAATCTGCGTGAATCCGTCGTTCTGGATATCAAAGAAGTACGACATCCTCTATGTCGGCAAGCACAAGTGGCTAAACCGGCGCAAGGACGGCGAGACAGAGTTCCACGTCACGAAGGAGACGATTGCCCACTTCCAGGAGCTTGAATCACGCCAGTTCGACGGCATCGACGACGACGACCGCATGCTCTGTCACGGGCTCTTCGGCGACTCCGACACTCTCGTCGGCCCTGAGTCGAGGGAGGCCTTTGAGCGGCACTATCCTGGCATGGCACAGTCCTTCCCTGGCGGGCATCAGCTAAACTCGGAAGTCCTTGCAAACACGCTCGTGCCCTACATTCGCTCGCTTAATGTGTAAACGTTTCCCCTCGCGTTTTGGGGGCTAATTTGCTATAATGTCGCCCAATGAAGCGATATTGGTTTTTGGCGGCCTTCGGGTTCGTCGTGCTTGCTTTTGCGGCCGTGTGGCTCGGGGCCCTCAATCAAGATGAGGGATGGTATCTTTATGCCGCGCGGCTCGTGTCGGAGGGCAAGACGCCGTACCGCGACTTCTTCTACACCCAAGCACCAGTCATGCCCGTCGTCTATGCGGCGTTCACGTCTGTATGGAATTCGTTTGGGCTCCTTGGTGCAAGAATCCTTACCATCGTCCTTGGTGCGCTTGGGCTTGCGTTCTTCTGTGCCCTCGCTGCCCGCCTCGTCGCGCCTGGCCGCCGTGCGCTTGCCGCGCTCGCTGTTTTCCTGCTGCTCGGCTCTAACCTCTACCACCTTTACTACATTGCGATCCCGAAGACCTACGCGCTTGCGTCGCTTTTCGTGGCGATCGGCTTCTTCCTCCTGACCTTCGCCCGCCAGCAGACCCTTCGCGGGGGCGTCTTCGCGTTCGCGTCTGGGCTTTCGCTTGCGTTTGCGTGCGGCACGCGCATCAGTCTCGGCGTGATTCTTGCGGTTGTCGGCTTTGGGCTGCTTCTTTCTGTCCGCACCTGGTCCAAGACCTTCCTTTGGTTCGGGTTCGGCGGCGCGTTTGGTCTCGCGGTCGTCTACGGTTTTTTCCTCTGCGACCCCACGGCACGCGCAGGTCTCTTTGCGGCGCAGGCCTACCACGCCGCACGCGGCGGTTTCGATCCTGTCTTCACGATCGGATCCGTGTCGCGGCTCGTAAGGTGGTATCTGCCGGTCTTCATCCTGCTTGGGCTTGGTTTCGCGCGCCGTCGCGAAGCTTGCGGCGAGCCCAATGTCTTCCTCGTCGTGCGTCTTGCGTTTGCGAGTTTCGTCGCCGTCTTTCTCGTCCAGATGCTCGCACCGTTCCCCTACGAGGACTATCAGGTTCCCGTAATGGGGCTCCTTGCCGTCTTCGCCGTCGTGCTCTTCTTTGGCCGCCCGGCGTCTATGCCTTCGCGCGGGCTTCTGCTGACGCTCGGCCTTGCATGGGCAGTGTCGTTTGGCTCGCCGCTTCTCGAGAAGTGGACGACGAACGGTCAGGACAGGTTCTGGACCCTCAAGAAGGAGCGTTGCGAGCTCGCCCAGCTGCGAGACGTTGCGCGCACCATCGAGGAGGAGGATCCAAACGGCGACATGCTGCTGACCCAGGACCTTTATCTCGCAATCGAAACCGGGCGCAAGGTTCCCGCCGGGCTCGAGATGGGACCGTTCAGTATGCTGTCAGACGAGGAATGGCGCAAGCTCCTCTCGTCGGCGCCGTGCAAGATGGCTGCGCTTTCGGGCTATTCGTTTGCGATAGACCCGCCGCGGTGCGACGAGGTGCCTGTCGAGAGGCAGATCGAGTACTGGAGTCTCCTGAAGAAGGACTACGACCTCGTCATGAAGGAAGATGCGTTCGGCCAGAACGCGACCTCGCTTCTCATTCTCAAGCGCAAGGCGGACAGGACTGACAGGTGAAGCCGATAGAGCTTAGGCACAGGATCCTCGAGACCGTTTCGAAGAACGGCGGCCACCTTGCGTCGTCGCTCGGCGCAGTCGAGATTGCGATGGCTCTTGCCGACGTCTTCAACCCCGAGACCGACCGCGTCGTTTGGGACGTCGGCCACCAGGCATACGCGTGGAAGATCCTCACCGGCCGAGACGCCGCTTTCCCAACTCTTCGCAAGATGGGCGGGATCTCCGGCTTCCCCAACCCCGCCGAGTCCAAGGCCGATGCCGCAATTGCAGGACATGCGGGCGTTGCGCTTTCTGTCGCCGAGGGTCTTGCCGCCGCGCGCGACAGGCGTGGCGGCAAGGAGCACGTCGTCGCCGTCATAGGCGACGCGTCGTTCGCGAACGGCACGAGCTTCGAGGCGCTCAACAACTGTGCGGCGGCTACGAAGCGGCTTATCGTCGTCCTGAACGACAACGACATGTCGATAGCGAAGCCGGCGGGGAGCATCGCGAAGGGGCTCGGCCGCCTCACGTCGGGCATCCGATACAACCGCGCGAAGAACGTTGCCAAGAAGATCGGCCGCGCGCTTCGGCTGTCGTTCCTCTACGGGCTCGTCCACTGGATGAAGAACCGCCTCAAGACGATGATGCTCCGCAACGTCTGGTTCGAGGAGTTCGGCTTCCACTACCTCGGCCCGATCGACGGCCACGATCTTGCCGCGCTCGTATCGGCGCTCACGGCCGCCAAGGAAGAGGATCGTCCTGTCCTTCTCCATGTCGTTACGAAGAAGGGCCACGGCTATGGTCCCGCCGAGAAGAACCCGACTGCATGGCACGGCGTAGGTCCGTTCCAATGGCCTGCGACTCCCAATGCCGTCGATCTCGCGCTTCCGGCGGACGGGCAGAAGTTGCCGCCTGCGCCTGGCTGGAGCGAGGCCTTTGGCGATGCTCTGTGCGAGCTTGCGAAAGACGACGACCGCATCGTAGCGCTGACGGCGGCAATGTCCGACGGAACGGGGCTCGCCGGCTTTGCCTCGCGCTATCCAAATCGCTTCTTTGACGTAGGCATAGCCGAAGGACACATGGTCGCGTTCGCAGGCGGTCTTGCCGCAGGCGGAATGCGGCCTGTTGTCGCCGTCTACTCGACGTTCCTGCAGAGAGCTGTAGATCAGGTGATGCACGATGTGGCGATATCCAACCTGCCCGTAGTCTTCTGCGTAGACCGTGCCGGTGTCGTTGGCGCGGACGGCGTTACGCATCAGGGGCTATACGACATCGCGATGCTGCGGTGTCTCCCCAATGTGACGATATGCCAGCCGAAGGACGCGGATGACTTGAAGGCGCTGCTTAAGGAAGCTTTTGGTCGCAACGGCCCGACCGTGATCCGCTATCCACGCGGCAAAGTGCCGACTCCCCCACTCCCTAACTCCCCCACTCCCCCACTCATCGACTCGGCCGCCCGCATCGCCATCTGGGCGACAGGCGACTGGTACGGCAAGGCGAGCGAGATCGCGTCTCGCGTCGGCGGGATCGCGGTGCATGCCCGCTATCTGAAGCCGTTCGATAGCGAGCTACTTGCCAAGCAGCGCGCTGCGGGGATGAAGATCGTGAGTCTCGAGAACGGGGCGGTCGCCGGTGGGTTCGGAGAGGCGATTGGAGCAGACGTAAAGTTCGGGTGGCCCGATGCGTTCATACCGCACGGGACGCAGTCCGAGCTCGAGAAGAAGTACGGTCTTGACGCAGATTCAATAGTCGCGTCTTTAACATCAAACTTCAAACTTTAAACTTTAAACATCAAACATCAAACTTCAAACAATGGCCAAGGTACACGGAGTTGCGGGCGAATGGGCCCGGGTAAAGGGCATGGTGACGGGGCTCTGGCCCCTGTTCCTCGGCGTATTCGTCGCCGGGTTCGCCGTCGCCGCCACTGCGTTTGCAGACGTTGTGTGGGGGCTTTCGATTCTTGCGGTGTCGATCGTCTATTCCGCCTGGAGTCTTTCGAAGGGGCTTCGCCACGCCGAACGCTTTTTCAAGGGTGCGCGTGGCGAGGAACGCGTCTCCGGCATTCTCACGCATCTGCCCGAGTCCTACCATGTGTTCAACGACTTCGTCGCAGGCGGGAAGCACGTCGACCATGTCGTCGCAGGTCCCGCGGGCGTGTTCGCGGTTGAGACGAAATACTGGCGCGGCAATGTGACGGTCGAGGATGGCCACATACTCCTTGACGGACAGCTTCCCGACCGTGACCCTCTCGCCCAGGCGAGGAAGGAGGCACAGCTCGTGAAGTCTGCGCTTGCGGCTGCCGGCTGGAACGGCGCGGTGACGCCCGTCCTCGCGTTTGCGTCCGACACGTTCAGGCAGCATATTGCCGAGGTGCAGGGCGCTGTGGTGATGAATTCGTGCGAACTTTCTAAGGGCTTCGCGACGGAGCGTGTCGTGATTCCGCCTGCGGAGCTGGAACGCCTCATAGGACTCATGGAGAGCAATTCATGAAGAGAACTATTCTTTACTCGCTTGCCTTTGCGCTGGCCGCGTCTTGCGGCGCATCTGCCGCGGAAGTGAAGCCGCAGGACTACTACGGGAAGATCGCGCGACGCGTCGGCGACATGCTTCCGAAGTACCACGTCCTCCAGAAGAAGCTTGACGACGACATCTCGCAGAAGGCGTGGACAAACCTCGTGACGTTCTACGACTTCGATCACTCCGTCTTCCTGAAGTCCGACATGGACGAGCTCGCGAAGCGCGAGAAGTCGCTCGACGACGAGCTACATGCGGGCGATCCGTCGTTTGGCTTCGACGTCTACAACCTCTACTGCCGCCGCCTCTCGGAGCGCATGGAGTTCGCGACTAACTTCCTCGCGACGGTGGAGTGGGATTTCTCGACGAACGAGACGTATCGCGTGAAGCGCAAGGACGCGCCCTGGCCTGAGACGAGGGAGGAGGCGGAGGACCACTGGCGCAGGCGACTCAAGAACGAGGCGCTCGTCCAGATCCTCGGCGCGGAGCTCGACAAGTCCACGAACGAGGTCGATGCCGCCGGAAGTCTCGTAAAGAAGTACCGCCAGTACTACACCGTCCTTACAGAACCCGACGAAGAGGCGGTTCTCCAGCACTACCTTTCCGCCGTGGCGCGTGCCTACGATCCGCACTCTGACTACATGTCGCCCGCGTCCAAAGAGGACTTCGACATGGAGATGAGCCTGACCCTCTGTGGCGTCGGCGCGGTTCTGCACATGGACGAGGGCGCGCTCAAGATCGTCGAAATCATGGCGGGCGGGCCTGTTGACCGCGATGGACGCATAAAGGAGGGCGACAAAATCGTCGGCGTTCAGCAGGAAGACGGTGAGATGGAAGACATCATGTGGAAGCCGATAAAGAAGTCGATCAAGAAGATACGCGGGCCGAAGGGCACACGTGTCACGCTCGAGATCGTTCCGCGCTCCGATACGTCTGGCGCGACGAAGAAGCAAATCGAGCTTGTCCGCGACGAAATCAAGCTCGAGGACCAGGCGGCGACGGGGCGCGTAGAGACTGTCTCGCTCGGCGGCTTCACGAACAAGGTCGGCTACGTATATCTCCCCGGCTTCTACGGCACGATGGACAAGCGTCCGCAGGATCCCGGTTTCCGCAGCTGCGCGATGGACGTCGCAAAGCTTATCGCGGAGTTCAACGCCGAGGACGTTGGCGGGCTTGTACTTGACCTTCGCGGCAACGGCGGCGGCTCTTTGAGGGAGGCGGTGCTTCTTTCGGCGCTTTTCGTCCCGAACGGCCCCGTCGTGCAGGTAAAGGACGTGCGCAACCTCGGGTGCCTTCCGATACCCTACGGCAACCCAGTTGCGTTCCGCAGGCCCCTCGTGGTGCTCACCGACCGCGCGAGCGCGTCGGCCTCGGAGATCGTCGCAGGGCATCTACACGATGTAGGGCGTGCCGTGATACTCGGTGATGGGCGGACGCACGGAAAGGGGACTGTCCAGACGGTGCTTGGCATGGGCCCCGCGCAGTACGGGTCTATGAAGATCACGACTGCGAGGTTCTACCGTGTCGACGGGCGCTCAACGCAGCTTGAGGGCGTCGAGGCAGACATACGGCTCCCGTCGCTTCTCGACTCGCTGGACATCGGCGAGGACAAGCTCCCCAACGCGCTGCCGTTCAGTCGCATTCTTCCCGCCGACTACGCGCGCTGCTGGAACATGTACGAGTATGTTCCCGAGCTTCGCAAGCTCGCGGAAGCGCGGCTTGCGACTAACGAGCGCTACCAGAAGCACATTGAAAACGTCAACGCCATGAAGGAGATGAGCGAGCGCGAGGAAGTCTCGCTCGAGCGCGAGGCGCGGAAGGCCCAAATGGCCGCCGACCGCGAGCTCAGGGAAGTGGCCGATGCCGACGGCGAGGATGACGATGACGACAAGCCGCGCCGCCGCAAGCGCAACGAGCGCTCGAAGGACGACGTCGTTCTCGACGCGGCGTTTGACGTCATGTGCGACCTCATACGGCTGAACGACGGCGCGGAAGTGCCGCGTCCGCGCACGAACAGCGGCTGGTACAACGCGATCATGGGAGGGTTCTGAAAATGAAGCCGGTCAGATTCGTCAAGATGCATGGAGCGGGGAACGACTTCGTTCTCGTCGACGACCGCGACGGCGACTTTCCCTGCGAGCACCGCCTGATCGCGGCCATGGCGACGCGTCCAAGCGGCATTGGGTGCGAGGGAGTGATCCTCGTCCAGCGTTCCGAGACGGCAGATTTCAAGATGCGGTTCTTCAACCCCGACGGATCAGAGGCGGATCTCTGCGGAAACGGCGCGAGGTGCGTCGCCGCGTTCGCGCGCGAGATTGGCGCGGTCGCTGGGAAGGCGATGCGCTTCGAGACAGAGGCGGGACTGGTAGACGCAGAGCTGCTCGACGACGACCTTGTCCGCATTGCGATGCCAGACCCCAAGGACTTCGGCGACGATTTCGTCGTCGCGGGCGTTCCGCACAAGATCGTGCCAGTCAGCAACATCGCAAAGGCGGACGTCGAAGGCGAGGGGCGTCGCATAAGGATGAGCGACGAGTTTGCGCCAGACGGCACGAACGTCAACTTCGTCTGCTACCGGGCTCCCGACCGCGTGTCGGTGCGCACCTACGAGCGCGGCGTCGAAGCCGAGACGTTCGCCTGCGGCACGGGTTCGGTAGCGGCGGCGGTAGTTGGCGTCGCGCAGCACGGGCTCAAGTTCCCCGTGCACGTCAAGACGGCGGGCGGCTACGAGCTTACCGTCGACGGCGTCAAGACCGAGGCGGGCTTTTCTGATGTAACGCTGACAGGGCCGGTTAAGCGCGTCTACGAAGGGACGATAGACCTCGACACACTCGGCGTTGTCCCGGAGTAACCAAGGACACTTGAAGCCCGGCGCGAATAATGGTATAATCGGAGCAAATCTATGAGCTACTACTTGATGATCCTTGTCGGCGCGGTTCTCGTGAACAACTTCGTTCTGAGCCGCTTTCTCGGTTGCTGCCCGTTCCTCGGCGTGTCGAAGAAGCTCGACACGGCGCTTGGCATGTCTGGCGCGGTCGTGTTCGTGATGACGGTCGCCGCGGCGGTGACGTGGTGCCTTGACCACTGGCTTCTGCAGCCGAACGGCCTCGGCTACATCCACACGCTTGCGTTTATTCTCGTCATCGCGTCACTCGTCCAGTTCATCGACATAGCGATGAAGCGGTTCCTGCCGCCGCTCCACGCCGCGCTTGGCATCTTCCTTCCTCTCATCACGACGAACTGCGCCGTTCTCGGCGCTGCGGAAATCAACTGCAAGCAGGGAACTGGATTCTTCGAGTCCGTCTTCTTCTCTTTTGCGGCCGCCGTCGGCTTCGGCTTTGCGCTCGTCATCTTCTCCGGCATCCGCGAGAAGCTTGCGCACGCCGATCCCCCGCGCTGCTTCCGCGGCATAGCCATCGCGCTCGTCACGGGCGGTCTTCTGTCTCTTGCGTTCATGGGGTTCTCGGGGCTTGTGAAGCTGCCGTATTGAGAAGGTTGAAAAGTTGAAAGGTTGAAAAGTTGAAAGGTTGAAAAGTTGAACGGTTGAAAAGTTGAAGGGTTAAAAACATGACAATCGCAATTGCAATTATCGCAGGTGTCGGCCTTGTCGCGGCAATCGCGCTTGCCGTTGCAGACAAGTATCTCGCCGTCCGCGAAGATCCGCGCATCGGCATGGTGACTGCCGCGCTTCCAGGCGCGAACTGCGGCGGATGTGGCTTTCCTGGGTGCGACGGCTATGCCCGCGCGCTCGTCGCGGGAACTGCGCCTAACGGCGCGTGTGCGGCAGGCGGCGACGCATGTGCCGCGGCAATCGCCAAGATCCTCGGCGTCGAGGCGACCGCGACCGAGAAACGCGTCGCGCTCGTCAAGTGCTGCGGAACGCGCTCCGAGGCAATTCGAGTCGGCGACTATAACGGCATTTGCGACTGCAGCGTAGCGGCCATGACGGCTGGCGGCGACAAGGGCTGCACCTACGGTTGCCTCGGCTACGGTGCTTGCGCAAACGTCTGCCCGAAGGGCGCGATTTCGATCCACGACGGGCTTGCGAAGGTCGATAAGCGCCTTTGCATCGGCTGCGGCAAGTGCGTGACGGTGTGCCCGAAGAAGATCATCGAGCTCGTTCCCGCGTCCGCGACAATCCATGTCCTCTGCGCGAACCCCGACAAGGGGCCGAATGTCCGCAAGGTCTGCGGCGTCGGTTGCATGGGCTGCCATCTCTGCGAGAAGAACTCCGGCGGCAAGGAAGCCGGCCACTTCACGTTCCAGGGCTTTCTCGCCAAGGTTAACTATGAGAACCCGCCGACCGACGAGCAGGTCGCCGCGAAGTGCCCCGCGAAGTGCATCGGCGTCGACCCCCACTTCGAGTCGGGCAATTGATGTGCTTGGCGGCATGCCGGGAAAAGAAGTCTCTTGGCTTTAAGAAAGGAGACTAAGTGAGAACTCCGTGCGGAACAATCTTGGTAGCGGCAATGGTCGCCGCGGATTTCGCATTTGGCGCGAACGCCCACATGCAGGATGCACGGAAGACGCCGGAATGGTTTACTCGCGGTGTCATGTACCAGATACAACCGCGCGCGTTCACGCCCGAGGGTACGCTCAAGGCGGCGGCGGAGAAACTGCCGTATCTGAAGGATCTCGGCGTCACCATCGCCTACCTCGTGCCGGTGATGAAGATGGACACAGACATGGACAAGGGCTTTTGGAGCCCGCGCCAAATCAAGAGCGGCTTTGACAACCCTAAGAACCAGTATCGCCTCTCCGACTACTTCCACGTTGACGAGGAGTACGGCACGGATGCCGACTTGAGGGATTTCTGCGCTGCCGCGCACGGAATCGGCATGAAGGTCGTTTTCGATCTCGTCTATCTCCACTGCGGTCCGACTGCGCCCGTCCTGAAGGAGCATCCAGAATTCACCTGGTGGAATCCCGACGGCACGGTCAAGAAGGGGCCGTGGCGGTTCCCGAAGCTCAACTTCGCCGAGCCGAAACTGCGCGAATACCTGCTTGGCAATATGCGGTATTTGATTAAGGAGTACGGGGCGGACGGCTTCCGCTGCGACGTCGGCGACGGCATCCCGCTCGATTTCTGGTGCGATGCGCACGACATGATGGATTCCGTTTCTGGAGGAACGGCGGTTCTCCTCTGCGAAGGTTTTACTGTCTGCAACCAGTACAAGGGCTTCGATGCGGACTACGGCTGGTTCCCCGGCCTTAATGCCGCCAGGGTGCGCAACTCGTGGGTTGATCGCGAAAGTTCGTGTCCTGTTGGCTCGCGTTTCGTGAACCACTACGAGAACCACGACATCGCAACTGACCTGCGTCCTCGTCGCGAGGCTCAGTGGGGACACGAAGCCGTAGATCAGGTTCTTGTTTGGATGTTTACGCTCGACGGCGTGCCAATGCTCTTCACCGGCAATGAACTGGCCGATTCCGACGAGCGCCATTCGATGTTCGGCAAGACCCCGATGGACTGGACGCAGCTCGACCGCGAGCCGGGGAAGTCTCGCCATGCGCTCGTGAAGCGCCTTGCCGCACTTCGCCGCGACCATTCTGCGTTCACTGACATCAACGGCGAGGAGGGCCTGACATGGCTTGACACGACGGCGAATGATTCCGTTACGGCTTTTGTTAGGCGCAATGGGCGCGAAACCATGCTTGTGGTGCAGAACTGGACTGGCAAAGACGTCCGTTGCGACGTGTCGTTCGCTGTTCCAAAGCGCAAGACGGCGTCATATCTTGCGGCGGATGAAGAAAATCGCGACGTCAAGGGAGATATCTCGCCTGCTGCTGTCTATTCGAAGGACGCGGAATTTGTCGGCGGAACGACGTTTCACCTTGGCGCCTGGGGCTCTTGGATATCCAAGGTCCATTTTTAGCATTGCCCACTCGCCACCGTTGCGTCTATTTGGTATAATCTACACGTATGAACAAAAATATAGTCTGCATCGGGGCTGGGTACATCGGCGGGCCGACAATGGCCGTCATCGCGAAGATGAACCCCGACCGCAAGGTCTACGTCTGCGATATCAACGCGAAGCGCATCGCGGCGTGGAACTCAAAGAACTATGCTCTCCCCATCTATGAGCCGGGGCTTGTCGACGTCGTAAAGGAAGTGCGCGGCAAGAACCTCTTCTTTACGACCGACATAAAGTCCGCCGTCAAGAAGTGCGACATAATCTTCGTTGGCGTCAACACCCCGACAAAGATGTTCGGGCGCGGCGCTGGTAGGGCGAGCGACCTCCAGTTCTGGGAGGCGACTGCGCGCGAGATCAAGGGTTATGCCGACGGCGACAAGATCGTCGTCGAGAAGTCGACGCTTCCTGTCCGCACGGCCGCCGCGATGGAGGCAATCCTGAACGACAACGCGAAATACCGCTTTACCGTCCTTTCGAATCCCGAGTTTCTCGCCGAGGGTACGGCGATAAAGGACTTGCTCTCTCCCGACCGCGTTTTGATCGGCGGGCCGGAGACGGTCGAGGGAAGGGCGGCCGTTCGCGAAATCTGCGACATCTATGCGGGCAAGGACGGCAAGTGGGTCGAGCGCTACAAGATACTCACGACGAATGTGTGGAGCGCCGAGCTCACGAAGCTCGCGGCGAACGCGATGCTCGCGCAGCGCGTAAGCTCCGTGAACGCGCTTGCGGGACTTTGTGAGGCGACTGGCGCAGACATCGACGAGGTTGCCCGCGTGATGGGCGCCGATAGGCGAATCGGCTCCAAGTTCCTCAAGGCGGGACCCGGCTTCGGCGGCAGCTGTTTCAAGAAGGACGTCCTGAACCTTGTCTATCTCTGCGAGACTTTCGGGCTCCATACTGCGGCGGAATACTGGTCGGGCGTCATCAAGATGAACGACCACCAGCAGGAGCGCATCGTCTCGCGGCTTTTCAAGGCGATGTTCAACACGCTTGCTAACAAGAAGATCGCGATGTTCGGCTTCGCGTTCAAGGCGGATACCGGCGACACGCGCGAAACGCCCGCCGGGTATGTCGCTCGGCTTCTCAACGAGGAGCACGTCCGGCTCGTGATCACCGACCCCAAGGCGATAGAGAACGGCAAGCGCGACCTCGCGGGGCTTGACGGCATAACGTGGGAGAAAGATCCGTACAAAGCCGCGAAGGACGCGGACGCGGTTCTCCTCATGACCGACTGGAAGGAGTATCCGACGCTTGACTGGGCGAAGATATTCAAGTCGATGCGAAAGCCATCGCTCGTCTTCGACACGCGCAACTGCCTCGACGCCGGCGCGCTCAAGAAGATCGGCTTCCGCGTTCTCAACGTCGGAAAGTAGCCCGCAAAAGTATTTCAAAAGAAAGGACCAAACGATGAAGATTCTAGTAACAGGCGGTGCCGGATACATCGGCAGCCACACCGTAGTGGAGCTCCTGAACGCAGGGCACGACGTAGTTGTCGTGGACAACCTCTGCAACAGCTCGAAGAAGTCGCTTGCGCGCGTGAAGAAGATCACGGGCAAGCCCGTCGCGTTCTACAAGGTAGACATCCGCGACGCGAAGCGGCTCAACGCCGTTCTTGACAAGGAAGGTCCTTTTGGCGCGGCGATCCATTTCGCGGCGCTCAAGGCCGTCGGCGAGTCGACGAAGATTCCGCTTAAGTACTACAACAACAACCTCGGCGGAACTTTCACGCTTCTCCAGTGCCTCGGCGACCACGGCTGCAAGAACATCGTGTTCTCGAGTTCCGCGACTGTCTACGGCGACCCCAAGAGCGTGCCGATCCGCGAGGACTTCCCGACGCCCGGCTGCACTAACGCCTACGGCTGGACGAAGCTTATGATGGAACAGGTCTTCAAGGACGTCCAGAAGGCCGACCCCGAGTGGAACGTGATTCTTCTCCGCTACTTCAACCCGATCGGCGCCCACAAGTCGGGGCTCATCGGCGAAGATCCCGCGGGAATTCCCAACAACCTTCTGCCCTATGTCGCGCAGGTCGCAGTCGGCCGCCGCGCCGAGCTCAATGTCTTCGGCAACGACTATCCGACGCCAGACGGCACGGGAATCCGCGACTACATCCACGTCGTGGACCTCGCTATCGGCCACCTCAAGGCGATCGAGAAGCTTGAGAAGAACCCGCAGCTCGGGCTCAAGATCTACAACCTCGGCACTGGCAACGGATATTCCGTCCTCCAGGTCGTCAAGGCGTTCGAGAAGGCGTCGAAGCGCCCTGTTCCCTACAAGATCTGCCCTCGCCGTCCCGGCGACATCGCCGAGTGCTGGGCCGATCCGTCGCTCGCCGCGAAGGAGCTTGGCTGGAAGGCGGAGCGCGGCATAGACGAGATGTGCGCCGACGCGTGGCGTTGGCAGAAGAAGAACCCCTACGGCTACAATAAGCCAAAGAAAAATGGCTAAGTAGTTGGGTGGCGTGACAGCGCTTGAATATCTGTTAGACGGCCTTGAGGCTGAGCTCGAGCTTGAGCGAGAGCTTGGCGTCAGGGTCGTCGAGCTTGATAGGACGTTGCTGGCCTCGCCCCCTCACTTCTCCACTCCCCCATTCTCCCACTCCCCCACCTCATCTCCCTCCAACTCCAACTCCCACTCCAACTCTTCTTCCCCCTCCAACTCCCCCACTCCCCCACTCCCTCACTCCCCAACTGATCCAATCCCCCAATCCCCCACGTCCACACTCTCTTTCGCCTTCCTCCATGACAGGCCCTTGTCGCCTAACGGCATAGAGATGATGGCGAAGATTGTGACGGCGATGCACGAGACGCCAGAGTCTGCGCCAATTGTGTTCAATGGCGAGAGGCCGCCGGCGAAGATGTATGTCGTTCTTGGCTCCGAGGCGATGAAGAAGTGGTATCCTGGCATGCGTGGGGCTCCCGGCCAGTGGCTTCGCGGGAGGAACGGCGAGGATGTCCTACTCACGTATTCGCCGGAATATCTGCTTCGCTTTGGCGCGGCAACGCCTGCGCTTATGAAGCTCAAGCGAGAAATGTGGACGAGCCTTAAGGGAGTGATGCAACGAGTTAGAGGATAGTCGGCAGTGGTGTCAAACTTCAACTTTTCAACCTTTCAACTTTTCAACCTCTTATGACTGACGAGAAATGCAAAGTAATCGAACATCGCGAGCTTGGGAGCGGCTATCGCTTCATCTCGTTCGATGCGCCAAAGATCGCCGAGGGTGCGATACCCGGGCAGTTTGTCCATGTGCGTGTGCCCGCGCTTGAAGCAAGCGCCTTGCGGCGTCCATTCTCGATCTTCAACGCCGAGGAAGGGCGGCTTGAGCTTCTATACAAGACGATTGGCCGTGGCACTGCGGCGCTCAATGCCGTGAAGCCGGGCGATGTCGTTTCGGTGCTTGGCCCGCTTGGGCACGGCTTTCCGCTGAAGTGCAACGGCACGGCGCTTCTCGTTGGCGGCGGCTTTGGTGTTGCTCCTCTCTACTTCCTCGCCCGCCGACTTCTCGCCGTCGGCGTAAAGCCCTGTCTCTTTGTCGGTGGCCGGACGAAAGACGATCTCCTCGCCCTCGACCGCTTTGAGAAGCTTGGCGTCGAAGTTCATGCCGCGACAAACGACGGCAGCTTTGGCACGAAGGGGCTTGTCACCGATCCGCTCGACGACGAGCTTATCCGCATCAAGACTGCGGGCGAGAAGTTCGAGCTGTTCGCCTGCGGCCCCGACCCGATGCTCAAGGCCGTTGCGCTTCGCGCGACAGGAACGGGCTCGAAGGGGTGGATTTCGATGGACAGGCACATGGTCTGCGGCGTTGGCGCGTGCTACGCCTGCATCCAGAAGACGGTGCGCGGCAATTCCCGCTGCTGCATCGAGGGCCCAGTTTTCGCAGCGGAGGATCTTGTATGGTAGCGCTACGACGCGCCGCCCGATTTGTAGTGGCGGCGCGTCCTCGGCGGGGCGAGTTTCGGCTTATGTTGGTAAAATAATCGCCTCGCCGCCCGATGGCTCGCGGGGCTCTCGTTCGGCTCCAGGCCCGCGACGGCTTTCACACATCAGACAAATAACCTTACTCAGTCTGCCGTGCCTCGGCGTCTATCACTGGTTGCGTACGCAAGTCACTCTTACGCCTGCGGCCTTCCGCCTACCTCACCCGCGACCATCGGCTCGGCTCGGCGACAGCCTTGCGGCTAAAACAAAACGCATGCCGCCGAAACAAAGCCCATGCGGGCTTTCATTGAAAGGCCCAAGATCATCGCATAAAATCCGAATCAAAGCGCAAAATCCTCGTCGCCGGCATGGGCACCTCGCCGGCGGTGCTGACGAACACGGTCTGGGCGCTCGCGCACCAGAAGAAGCCGGTCGTGCCGTCAAGATTGCGATTGAGAAGATGCTGATGTGGAGGAAATGGTATAATATGAGCATATCGACAGAGGCAGTGCCCTATGATAACTAAAGATGAGTTGCAGGAACTCTTTGCTTCAACAGAGACGTATCGCATTGAGCGAACAGTATCGACCACCGACAAAGACAAATTTGGTGAGGCGGTGTGTGCGTTCGCTAACGACATGCCTGATTCGGGCAAGCCTGGCTATCTATTGATCGGTGTTCGCAATGACGGTTCTTTGAACGGGCTTAAGGCTTCCGATGTGCTTCTGCAGAAGTTTGCCGCGCTCCGCTCTGACGGCAACATACTGCCTATACCGTCCATCGCAGTCGATTCGTTTTCTTTCCCAGACGGTGATGTGATCGTCGTGGAGGTCCAGCCTTCTGACCAGCCGCCTGTCAGATATCGCGGTCGCACCTGGATTCGCATAGGGCCGCGTCGGGATATCGCCTCGCCCGCCGAAGAGACGATGCTTGCCGAGCGCAAGGCACGGAACTTTACGACATTCGATGCTCGCCCATGCTTTGGCGCGTCCCTTGACGATCTCGACATCGACCTCTTCCAGCACGATTATCTGCCCAAGGCGGTGGACGCAGAAGTCCTTGCTGCGGATGACCGTCCAATCGAGCGCAAGTTGGAATCCCTCAGGTTCTTCAACAGCGTGTATGGCTTGCCGACAAACGCGGCCGTTCTGCTGTTCGGGAAGGATCCGCGTCGGTTTTTCCCTGGCGCATATGTCCAATATGTCAGCTTCGGCGGGCTTGATAAGGCGGCCACCATCTTGAACGAGCACCCGTTCAAGGGTCCGATTGTGCGAATGCTCGCGCAGATCGACCTTTTCATTGAAACGACCGTTGCGCGGAAGCGCCCCGTATTCGTGACCGCATTGCGCGAAGAGACCCGCACCGACTATCCCAAAGCCGCGATACGCGAGCTTGTGATGAACGCCATCATGCATCGCGACTATCAGGGCAATGCGCCGATACACTTCTACCAGTATGCGGATCGCCTCGAAATAGTCAACCACGGCGGACTTTATGGGCGTGCCAGGCCGGAGAATTTTCCGAACGTCAGCGATTACCGCAATCCGATAATCGCCGAAGCCATGAAGGTGCTTGGCTACGTGAACTGCTACAACCGCGGCATAAACATGGTACAGGACGAGCTTGTCGCGAACGGCAATGGCAAGGCGGAGTTCTCATTTCGATTGATTACTGCGTTTGAGGCAAAGGTCGCACTTGCAGGAAAAGGGTCGGAGGAGAAGTTACCCGATAATGACCCGATAACCGCTGAGAAGTTGCCCGAAAGTGGCACTATAGATGGCACTATGGCACTAAGGATCATTGGGGTTATTGAAAAGGAGCCATTCGTGACGATGGATCAACTGTCGGAAAGGCTGGGTGTAGCGAGACGGACGCTTGTTCGTTATATGAATATTCTGCAAGAAAACAACCGAATAAAGCGTCTCGGCGGCAAGCGCTTCGGCCATTGGGAGATCGTCGGATGAAGCCAGAATCAAAGCGCAAAATCCTCGTCGCCGACATTCTTCTTCCCGACGCCGACTCTACCCTACTTGACTCTTTCGACTCTAACCGACGCTAACTGTCCTTAATCCACCACAACTCACCTCTACGCGGCAGATTTGCCGCGAGCTCGCTTCAAGTTCTGCGGGGTTTGCGGGAAAATCGGGGAAATGGTATAATATGCATGTTCCGTGAGTGATTGCGGAGCATGATCTTTGACATTGGTTCGGTTTTGCAAAGTGAGCAGTTTTGCAAAATATGAGCCTCCGGCCTGCCTCGCCGCGCAAGCGGCGCGATAGGCAAAACCCCGGCAGGACGCGTTATCATAACGCGCCGCAACGGTAGGGGTGGTATTCTATATCCACCACCACCAACCGGGGAGCTGCGGAAACGCATCCGACGCCCGCAGTACGCTACGCAACAGCGTATTGAAGCTTCGTGGTAAAGCCGCTAACTTTCCTAAACGAAAAGCTGAAATACGATGGTGCGCTGCGTGGACAATCCACGCGGCGCACTTTCTATTCCTTTTTTTCGTTAGGTACTTAGCGGCACCGTCCACGAAACTGGAATCTTGAAAGTGCGCCGCTTTTCTTTTCCGTGCCATAGCGGTGTGCTTAATGGGGTGGCGCGGAAAAGGAATTGAGTTGGAGAAAATGCCGATGCCAGAGGGAAGGTCGCACTTCGCCAATTATCTTGCAACAATTGGCGGCGATAATCGGACTAAGACGAGTGTGGAATCCATCATGGGGCGCATGAACGAGTTGCTGGAAGATCGCCATGACGGACGGCTTTCGGGTCTTGTGGTGGGGCGCGTTCAATCTGGAAAGACTCGCAACTATGTTGGCCTCACGCTTAAAGCGGCTGATGAAGGATGGAATGTCATTATTGTCCTCACGAGCCCCATAACGGCATTGGCCGAGCAGACCGAGAAACGGATAAAGCGCGACTTCAAGAAATCGAAGGTCTATGCTCATAATGCAGCTGAATTGAATTTTCTTCAAGACGCCAACAATCCAGATGCAGAAGGATTGAGTGATACTGGCGCAAAGTTCTTCTTCTGGGGTGTTGCCATGAAGCAGACAACATCGCTCAGGCGCATAGCCACATGGGTGGAGAAGAACAAGAGTTACGCCAAATACATGAAGGTGCTTGTAATCGACGATGAGGCAGACAACTCAACGCCCGATTCCAATGCCGGCAAAGATAAGGACGAGGCAGAACGAGAGATTTTCATACAGAATGTGTCCGACGCCATGCTGGAGATTGATGCAGATAGGTTTGGCGTCTTGTCCGATTGGCTTGCCGACCTCTGGATGCTGGACATGCCAGACGATGCCGCCGAAACACAGGAGGCGAAAGACTGGCGCGCGCTAAAGGACTTACTTCAGTCCACGAAGAACCCCAAGAAAATAACTGCGGAGATACTTGATTCCGCAGTGTATACGAAACTTCTTGGACTGAATGCGCTCGCTTCGGAACAAGATGAGTTTGGCGACGAACTTGCCGATGTTGTGCGCAGCTTCTTTTGCGAAAACCATGCGCCGCGCTCGCCAAGAACATTTGTTGATGTGCTAAAGGCCGTATTTGAAATCGCCAAGGGGCGAAGCCGGATAAATAGTGCCATAATATCGCTTGTAGACAAGCAAAAGCAAGATGCAACGGAATACACTTATCCATTCGCCCGATGCGCATACATCGCCTACACAGCGACGCCATACGCTTGCATTCTGAACGAGAGACCTGATCAGACCAACATATATCCAGACTTTATCTTTTCGCTCGACAAGCCGCCAAAATACTTTGGACTCGATGAGATATACGGACAGAACCTTTTTAACGCGAGAGCCAATATGGATATCGTGCGCTCGATTCCAGACGAAGAGGAAGGGGGGATTCTCGCGCCGATAGAAGAATCAGATTCCTTTATCAACTCAGAGGGAAGAAAAAGACCTGCCGCGCCATCCGTTCGTGTTGAGGATGACCTTACTTGCATCTGGGAAGATGGAGGTGTGCCCAATGTTGACGAAGACGGCGAGGAATCTGGCGATGAGGACTATGCGGAAGAAGGGGAAGAAGAGGAAATCATTTGGCAGACGCTGAAAGATTCCGTCGCTTGGGCGTTCTGCTGCGCTGCAGCAAGACGGTGGCGTCGCATTGAAATCGACGATCCTGCCATCAAAGAAGGCGGTCTTGACGAAGACGAACTGAACGAAAAGCTAAATGCAACCGATCGCCGATGGACGACAATGCTCTTCAATGTGTCGCAGAAGCGGCAGATACACAAGGACACGGCTGAAATTCTCGAACGCTATTTCAAATGTCGACTTTCCGACGATGAGGCACGAAAGGGCTTTCTCGACGAGTGCAAGGCGATATGGGAATCCGAGACAAAGCGCTTTGGCGTTGATCGCTTCAACGAGATTTTCAATGAAGCACGCGACGAGTCGGAGAAATACGGCAAGATTGATCCAGCTCCGAAGTGGGCGGACATCGAGCCGCACCTTGAATACTTTTTCAAGGCGCGGAATCGTCATGTCCTTGTCATAAACAGCATGGACAAGGAGTCGAGGGAGAATCAGGCGTTCTACGCGACAGGGAAGATGGGCATCAAGTCGCTGCAGGAGGATCATCTTTGGTTTATTTGCGGCGGCAACACCATTGCGCGAGGACTGACCCTTGAGGGTCTTGTTGCAAGCTATTTTGATCGAGTAAAGAAATCTGTCGCCGTCGATACCATGACTCAGATGGGGCGGTGGTTCGGCTATCGCATGGGCTACGAACTTTTGCCGCGAATCTGGATGGCGCCCTATTCTGTTGGCGAATTCAAGAGGACGGCTATTGTCGAGGAACGAATGCACCTTAGCATCCGTGACAACTTCGAGAACAAGGCATCTCCCTGTGACCGTGCGAACTACCAGATGGTCTATTACTATGGACGCAGACTTTCGGGCAGGGCGCGGGCTATGCAACGGCTTGACACTGGAGTTGGCGCATACGGTACGACTAACGACATTTCCATAAAACCAGAAGATGTAAGCGCTGTGCTTGATCGAGTCACTTTATTCATGAAGCGACTGCAAGACAATTACGCACTCACCGCAGAGGAACAAAAAGAGCGAGAGAGGACATGCTTGTATGGCAGAATCCCGCTCTGGCGCAATGTTCCGAGGGGTGAAGTCGTAGAGTTCCTTGAAGACATAGCCGATCATTCGCCGGAAAATTCGCGCAAGTTCCTAAAGGGGCTTGTGAGGGAGGTAAATGCCGCGCAGGACATCCCCTGGGATGTCGTGGTGGCAGAACCGGTCAAGTCGCAGAATCGGCGAACATACGAAATCGGCGGAGCGCGGCAATATGCACTTGGACGCCCTGCGGCAACAACGGTGGCAAACGGCATGGCAAGATTTTCGGCTGCTCGACTGCATCTACCGTATTATGCAGACATTCCAACGACAGCGATAAACGCCATCGACTTCAAGATTCTGCGCGAGAACATGGCTTCTATTGTTTCCGGTCTGCAACATGAAAAGGAGATGGGGGCGAGGCTCGACAGTCTGGAGGAGGTCTTGGAGCCCTTTGGCCCGGGCGATCTCCGCGAGAGATTTGAGCGCTTCTTGTTTAGCAACGACAAGGAGCCGTATGAGAATGCCTTGCCTGACGCGATACACGGCAAATTTACAGGCAAGCTTGAGGGTTATCGTAACCGTTCCAGTTCTGAATACATGGAGGCAGTTCACGAAAAGGCGGGAAACATAAAGCCAATTCTCCAGTTGTATCTCCTTGAAGCGCCAGAAGAGGCCAATCTTGGAGAGTTGCCGCTGGTTGCGTTTGCAATGTATTGGCCAGCCCATGAGCCAAGCGTATTCTGCGCCGTTACTACGGGGCTTGAAGATCGCATTCCCGCGCCGAGCAAACGGCAGTTCTGCGATGCGGTTGAAGCCGTCTTGTCTGCCTGGAACTTCCCAATGAGCGTAAAGCGGCTACGGAACTCGGTGATGGATCGTCTTGGGCCTGGCTGCACCATAAATGTATTCAATGACAACATTGCGCAGATTCCAGAAGGGCGCAAGTATGAGCCCATGCCGAATCGCAACGCCTATATGCCGCTTGGATGGGGTGGGGAAATCGGCGTGGAGGCGCGGCTTGATGCCGAACTGCTGAAAAGTGCAATTGAGTTGCTGATGCGCGATGGAAACAAGCGAAAGATGACAGATCTTTTTGCCGATGTCCTTGCAACGCGAGAGGAACTTGGCGATTTCTTCCGCGTGGGCGACACAAACGACAAGGCGCGATTCTCAAGGTTGTTCACCGACGAAGTGTTGGAGGCAAACGGAATCGAGAAGGTCTGCGGTAGGCCAATTACATTTCGGTATAAGGGTTGAAGAGTCGGCATATGGTAGAAAGGATCACTTATAACCATCCGCGACAAAGAGGTTGATATGCCTGCTTTTATCAACGAATATCAGAGAAAGCACTATGAGGCGTGTATGATGGCGCAAGAACGCTCGCGTCAGCATCCATTGTCGGCTGCGCAACTGAAAGAACAGGCATTGCGAGTTCGGGCGATAGCTGAAGCAGATACGCTAACGGAGAAAGATCGACTTCGGGAAGAGTTCGCAGAGTGGGCGGCGAAGGGGAAGCCAATTGATGAGAGTTTTGTGCAAAAACGTGTGTCGAGTGGGTGTGATATTTAAAAGTTGGCATATAATGGTATATCTTACACAATGAAAGGAGTAGAAAAAATGAATAACGGAATCGCAGAAAATATTGGTTCATTGATTGACGCAATGAATGCACTTCGTCCGATGAATTGTGATGAGGTGTTTCATTATGTCAGTAGGGACAAAGCAGAATACATTCTGGGCAACGACTCTGATATATTCTGCGGGCATTCAAATTTCATGAATGATAAGCAAGAGTCGTGGCAAGGATGTCTTGTTTTCTTAGAGCATCTGAAGAAGGTTATGTCGGCTGAACCATATCAAGTGTTAGAAACGAATCTACGAGAAAATTCTGCAATGGCCAAGTTAACCACATCTGGCTACTCATACTTTATGCCGTACATCATGTGTGTTACGCCACAGAAGGACTCTGCATATCAATGGCGGAATTACACGGATAAGCAGAAGGGAGGATATTGTTTCGGTTTCAACCTAAAATCGTTGCGCGACGCTATAGAGAGGCGAAACAAGAAATTTAATATGTATTCTTCTGTCTTCTTGGCACCATGCTTTTATATCGGCGAGGATGATTCTTTGATAGAAAGTTTTATGAGGAAGTTTATAGGATCGGTTGCAAAAACGGAATTGAAAACCATTGAGGACAGGTTCAAGACTGCAGAATGCACGCAGGCAATAATTGACATAATCGGCGCAATCTTTACGCTGGCCCCACTTTTCAAGGATAAAAAGTGGAAGCGTGAGAGAGAATGGCGATTGATTTTAAAGAAAGCACATGTGGCTGTTAATCAGAGATATGTTCGGTCTCATCTGGCAGACATCTGCGAGCATCCATACAACCTGATGTCGTCAATCATACTGTCGCCTCATGGGAATGAGGCAGAATTGTTGCAATATTTGTCCTCTAAATTGGCTGCTGCCGTGGGTGTGATTTCGTCAAGTAAGGTGAGCAAGCCAATTGTAGATTATTATATAACTCCAGTAGAAATCGATAAGGATTACGAAGAGGATGTCCTTGCTAAACTGGAAAAGGATGAGGCTTATTCAATAGCATCTCAGGAGGAGTATCGCGCGGAACACCCAAAGGAGACTCCGAGCCATGCCTGACAAGAAGTTGCAGAAGCTTGAGCTGACTTGGATTGGCAAAGAGAAGCGGGAGAGGGTCGAGCCGAGGGTATTGGTCGAGAAGCCGGAACTTTCCCATCACGCCGCGATGCGGCGGCGCGATGGGAAAGATATCTTTGACAACATGCTTATTCATGGCGATAATCTCATTTCGCTCTCGGCTCTTGAAGCGGAGTTTGCAGGACGGATTCGGTGCGTGTATATCGATCCCCCTTATAACACGGGAACGGCGTTTGCGCATTATGATGATGGATTGGAACATTCTATTTGGCTTGGGTTGATGAGGGAACGGTTGGAGTCGCTTAATAAGTTGCTTGCGAAAGATGGGAGTATTTGGATTTCAATAGACGATAGAGAAGAAGCGTATCTCAAAGTGATGTGTGATGAGATATTTGGACGCGACTGTTTTGTTTCCAATGTAGCGTGGCAACGCACTTATTCGACTCGAAATGACGCCAAAGGAATTGTCAACGAGGTTGAGCATATACTTGTTTATTCAAAGCAACCTGGTTGGCAGCCAAATAAACTGCCGCGAACAGCAGAAATGGACGATAAATATAAAAACCCAGATAACGATATTGAGCCGTGGAAAAGCACAGATGCTTTAGCGCCTGACTCTGTTGCACATCAAGGAATGGTGTATGCTATTCAAAATCCAATTACAGGGAATTTGATTTATCCAACGCCGGGGCGTCATTGGGCGTATGATCAGAATGTTATCCTTGGCTTTTTGAATGGTTGGACGGATTATGAGTTAAGAGAAATTGATGATGTTGAGAAGCGCGCTGCTATTTGTGGAATAGGGGTTGATGAAGTGCGCAAGGGGGTGAAGGCAATTATGCTGGTAAAGCCAATAGAAGAATCGAAGGCCGATGCAGAAACAGTGTTAAATCGTGGTCGGTGGCCAAGGATCTACTTTATGAAAGGTGGCAAAGGGGGAATCGCACGAAAGACATACCTATCATCTGTTGGCGGTGTTGCCCCGACAAACTTATGGGAATACAAGGATGTCGGACATACGGACGAGGCGAAGAAGGAGATACTTGCATTGTTTAAGGGCAAGGCACCATTTGACACGCCGAAACCTGAGCGGTTGATTAAGCGCGTTCTTGAAGTGGCTACCAAGGAGGGCGACTTGGTGCTTGACTCATTCCTTGGGAGCGGAACAACTGCTGCCGTTGCACACAAGATGAGGAGACGGTGGATTGGCATTGAACTTCTTGATCATTGCTACACTAATTGCGCCCCGCGTATGAACAAGGTGATTGACGGCGAGGATGCGGGTGGAATTACGAAAGCCGTTGACTGGAAGGGCGGAGGTGGGTATCGCTTCTATGAGCTTGCGCCGACGCTTATTACGAAAGACCAATGGGGGCAAGAAGTCATCAACCGCGACTACAATCCCGCGATGCTTGCTGAGGCGGTTTGCAAGCTTGAGGGCTATATCTATGCGCCGAGTCAGGAGGAATACTTCATTCACGGCCACGCCACAGAAAAGGCGTTCATCTATGTTACGACGAACTACATGCGCAAGAAGAACTTTGCCGCAATCAGTGAACGGCTGGGTGCGGGATGCCAGTTGCTAATCTGTTGCAAGGCGTTTGAGAAGGCATCGGTGGATTCCTTCGACAACCTGACAGTCAAGAAGATTCCAGATGCAGTGTTGAAGAAATGCGAGTGGGGGCACGATGACTACAGTCTCAATGTCGAGAACCTTCCGATGGCGAAGGAAGAGGAAACGGTCGAGCAAATGGAGCTGCTATGAACAGTGGAATTGTCAGGGATATCAAGAACCGCTTAAGTTTGCGCAAACCGCAAGCCGATTCGCTGGAGTTGCTGGCGAAGATTGCCGATGCTGGCATACTCAAGAAGGATGCCGATGTTGCGGCGCAACTTGATGCGGTCAAGGCGGTAGCACCAACTGTGACGGCTTTTGATCGTGATTTTTGCTCTCTTTGCTTCGCGTTGGCGACTGGCGTTGGAAAGACGCGGCTGATGGGTGCGTTCATCGCGTATCTCCACGAGGCACATGGTATGCGCAACTTCGTTGTCATTGCGCCGAATCTCACGATATACGAGAAGTTGATCTCCGATTTTACGCCAGGAACTCTGAAATATGTCTTCAAGGGAATCAAAGAGTTCGCGGCAAATCCGCCGGTGATTATCACTGGCGAAACCTACCAGTCTGGCAAGGGTGTTCAGGCGAGCGATCTGTTAGGAGAGACGGTTGTAATAAACATCTTCAACATCGCCAAGTTGACCGCTAAGGACAAAGGGCATTTTGCAGCTGACGATGCAAAGGCAAAGGTTGCGAGGATTCGGCGGCTTGTAGAGACTATCGGGCAGAGCTACTTCGACTATCTTGCGAGTCGTGACGATTTAGTGGTGTTGATGGACGAGTCGCATCGTTATCGCGCCGAGGCGGGAATGGCGGCTATAAACGAACTGCGGCCAGTTTTGGGCATTGAGTTGACGGCCACGCCGCGAGTTGTGAAGGGGGCAAAGGAGATACCCTTTAACAATATCGCATACGAATATGCTCTTGCCAAAGCGATGGCAGATGGTTTCGTGAAAGAACCTGCGATAGCGACGCGCATGGGATTCAACATCACGGATCATGTCAAGGATTCCGACGAGCTGGAACGGTTGAAACTGAACGATGCGGCTTTGATACACGAGAACACCAAAGCAGCGCTCACGAATTGGGCGCAGAACCACAACAAGCCGGTCGTCAAGCCGTTTATACTGGTGGTTGCGGGTGACAAAGCTCATGCGGACGCGCTTGAAGAATACATGGCAAGCGATGGCTTTAGAAAGGGCGCATACAAGGGTAAGATCGTCAAGGTGTATTCCGGCATGAGCGCCGAGAAGGACGCTGAGATGGTCGGGCAACTCTTGGAGATAGAGAAGTCGGGGAATCCAGTTGAAATAGTCATTCATGTCAACAAGCTAAGCGAGGGGTGGGATGTCACAAATCTCTACACCATAGTGCCGCTCAGAGCAGCGAACTCGGTCAACCTCGTCGAGCAGTCAATAGGTCGAGGTCTGCGACTGCCATACGGCGAACGAACAGGCGACGAGGCGGTAGATACTCTAACTGTTGTTTCGCATGACAACTATGCTGCGGTTATCAGCAAGGCAAGAGAACAGAAGGGGATTATATTCAAGAGCTATGTCATAGGCGACAACATCCCCGACAAGGGAAAGCGAGTTGAAAGCATAGCGCCTGTGAGTCAGTCTCTTGCGGAGGCAGCGAAGAGCGGTAATGCGAAAGACGCCTATATTCCGATCGGTGCTGGGATAACGGCAGGGGGGCTTACGGCAGAGATGGGGAACGCGCTTGGTGCCGTGAACAAGGTCATGGAAGAGTTGTTGGATGAAAGGAAAGGGTGCGATCTTTCGGACGAGGCGACATTTAACGCCGTTGCAGAGGCGGCGGCAAGGGAGGTGCAAGAGCAGTCTGGCGCGACTGTGAGCAGGGAAGTGGTGGAGAAAGCTTGCAGGGTCGTTGAGCAGACTACGATTGCGATACCGAGGGTCGAAGCGGTGCCGAAGGGCGTGGTAGTGCAGGGATTTGAATCGTTCAAGCTTGACACCGAGCCGTTGAAGAGTCTCAATCCTGTTGACAGTGGCTTGCGAGTCACGACGATCCGCGAGCAGAAGGCAGTTAGGTCGATTGCGCGAGAGGCAGATTCTGGCGACAGGGCGGAAAATTATCTTTCCGCGCTTATAGGCAAGTTACGAGAGGCGGAGGAAATAGACTACGAGGGTAATTCCGAGCTTGTTGTCGGGCTTGCAACGGAAGCGATTGAATTCATAGCAAAGCGTTTTGAGGGGAATGTGGCGGCAAATGTTATCAGCAATAACATGGAAAAGGTTGCGTCTATCATTCGCAATCAGTTGACTGCCCATGCAGTTTACGAAGATGCCGAATACGAGTTTAGGGTAACTCCAGGATGTGTCAAGCTTGGGCTTTCAAGTGCATTGCTACTTGAAACAGAACCAGTGCGCGACTTTAGGGCGGCGCTCAAAGAGGGCGAGAAAAGCAGAATCAAGTCCATGGTGTTCAGCGGCTTCAAGAAGTGCCTTTATGAGAAGCAGAAGTTTGACAGCAATCCGGAGCGGAAGTTTGCCGAGATACTGGAGGACGGCAAGGAGGTCGAGAAGTGGTTTAGGCCAGATTCGAGCAGGTTTTCAATACGGCGCAACAACGGCGAAAACTACTTTCCTGATTTCGTCGTGGAGACCAAAGATATGAAATACATCTGTGAGGTTAAGGCCGATAAGAAGGTAAACGATCCGGATGTGATTGACAAGTGGAACGCTGCCGTTGAATGGTGCAATGCCGCGTCGGAGGCGGAGTCGGCGGCTGGACACAAGGAATGGCGGTATTTGTTCATCAAGGAAAGCCAGATCGACGAGGCGATGGTTTTCAAGGTGGCAATCGCCAAGTTCGTCGAGACTGACAGGCGAGAGGTGGCGAAGAATGCTTCTATTGTCGGATTTTAAATGGCAGAATTCTATTAAGGAGGGGCAACGTTATGGTAACACGCGACTATTACGGAAGAGATGGTTCTTATCGCGGTCACAAGGTGCTTGACGGGGATATCGCCAAGTATTATGACGCGCAAGGACGTTACAAGGGTTATCGAGACTACAAGACAGGCAAGTTCTTCGGCGCGCGTGGGGAATATAAAGGGAAGTCGGAGCGTTCAGGGAACATTACAAAGTTTTTTGACTCCAAAGGAAGTTTCAAGGGATATCGTGACAATACGAGCGGCAAGCGCTTTGGGGCTCGTGGCGAATATAAAGGTCATCGTGGTGCGGATGGCAAGTTCTACGGCGCTCGCGGAGAATACAGGGGGCATTCTGTAGTGCGTGGCGGTGGGAGCAAGAAAGGCGGCGGTATCTCTGGCTTCTTTAAGGCGCTGTTTGGAAGTCACTAACTTGTAGGGAGAAAACACTATGGGTAGAAAGTCGAAAGCTGACGCGGACGAGCTTGTGCCGATTACGCTCACGGAAGAGGAACTTAAGGAGTTTCGTCCGGCCTCTGAATTCCTTCATAATGGTGACGAAGGAGCCGAGGTGGACGAGGACGATTCCGGCGAGAATGAAGGCGCCGAGGAAGTTCATGACACGAGGAAGGAAGGGCGTCCTGAGCCGGGATATTCCACGAAACTCAATGCCGAAGGGCGGCTTACCGATGAACAGATGGATGCCAACATAGAAGCGGCGGCAAGGGAGTTCAAAGACCCCCATATCACCAATCCAAAATATGTCTGGGGTATGAAGTATCTGGACGATATGTTTGAGAAGGAAAGGGCTCAGTGGAAAGCGGAGCTTGCGAATGTCGATCATAAAGAGGCGCGTAGGATGCTTGCAGCGCAGGAAGCCGAGGAGGAAGCTCGCGAGAAAGCAGAGAAGCCAAGAAAGCGTAAAAAGACGAAAAAACCGTCGCTGAGGAAAGCAATCAATGAGATGAATGCCGCCGCGAGCGAGGTGTTTCTTGACGAGTATGGACTTGATGTTGTAGAAATGAGTTGCTGCGATGACTATCTCTATGTAATGGAGATATCGCCCGAGGCAGACGCAGAGTCTGTCCTTGAGGCATCAAACGCACTTTTCCATAAAATCGGTATATTGCCGGAAGAGCGTGATTTGGAGATGGAGGAAATGACGGAATATTGCACAGTGCATCGCAATGAATATTCCAAGGCATGTTTTGTGATGTTTAACCATCCATTTGTCATTGAAGCCGTGTCGGCAGGTGTCAAGTGCGGAGATACGGTGAGGGTATTTGCTGATGCACAGCGCAAGCGCGTTGAAGGCAAAACGGCTGGAATCGCGCCGACAGTGGTTGGGGGTGAGGGCGAAGAGGGAGACAGCGACGAGGCATGGATGCGGAAACTGGCCGAGGGCATCAAGTCGGGAGCGATTCGGTCTAAGTCAGGCGAGGGGTTCTTTGTGTTGAAGAGTGAGTTTTTCAAGGCGATCAAGGCGGGAACAAAGACTACGGAATATCGTGACATAACGCCTCGCAACTTGTCAATGTCGATTGGGATTAAGACGGTAAAACTCCAGTCTGGCTACGGTCATCCAGGCCAGCCGCCGGAACAGATGCGGTTTGAGGTTGCGTCAGTCGAGTTTCTCGATGCCGATGACAATGAATGTGACCCCTACAACATTCCTGATGGCTTCGTCGCCACGACGATAGCGATACACCTTGGGAAGAGGATTGGATAGCAATTGTGGGATGCTTTTGTTGGCAATAAGAAATTGTTATAAGTAGCAGAAAGCGACGATTTTCACCGTTTTATCCCCTTGACAAAAAATATTGGGGTTTTTGCAGTTTTACATTGGCGAGATGCAATTATTCTTGCTTTTGCAAGGCGTAGAATTTTTGTCAAGGGGGTTTTTCAAGGGTTTTTTGCAAAAGTGCGTCTATCTCCTTGCGCTAAATTCGGAGTTGTGATACAATCCTGTATGCTCATGAGGGCAACCATATTAAGGAGGAAATATGAACGATACAGTCAATGAAGAATCTGGCGCAGGCACTCTTTTGCTGGC
>CACWJS010000020.1 GCA_902761275.1 uncultured bacterium
GACGAGGATATCATCTCATATTTCGCCGCATTTGTCAATGGGGTGCGGTAAATTCAATATCCACGGGCTTCATGCGCCATGAACTAAATCACCATGAGCTGGTACGGCCTGAAGGACGCGCGGTCGGCAGGCGTCGTTCCACGAACGTATGCATTCACAAGCGACTGTGCGAGCGGCAGATCCGATTCCGAGACGAGGACGGGGATTGCCGCCGTCGGGCCGGGAATTCCGTTCGTCGGCTTCAGTATCGCGGCGAAAGAGCCCTTTTCGAGACGGGCGTTTTCGTTCGCGTCGCGCCCGAGGATAAGCGAACTTCCACCGGGGAGCCGGAAGCGTCGCCCGACAACAAGCAAGTCGAGAAGCGCACGGTTTACGGCGCCAGTTGCCTTGTCGCGAAGTCCCTCGTGATCCATTAAGTCCTTCAGCTTGCGGCCATACGCCTCCTCGGTCAGTTTGCAACCGCCGGCAGGCGAGGGATAGTCAGTAATGCCAAATTCTTTTGCGAGCGCAATCTGGCGGTCTCGCGAACGTCCGCTGATATCAAGAAGCTTCTCGCGGTCAAGCTTGCCCTCGATTTCGGGAATCGTGGGCTCAAGCAACTTCGCCGACATTGGACGGACGAGTCGTCCTTTAAGTCCAGAGGATTTTTCGACGGTGCGAAGCGACTGCTTGTTCTGCGACATCGGACGCTGCCCCTGCACCTCTCCAGTCGCAACGAAATCATATCCAAGCGACGCCATCAGTTCGCCCGCACGGCGTATCATCGTCGCGTGGCAGTCGATGCAGGGATTCATCGCGCCGCCAAAGCCGTGGGGCGGATTTTCGAGAAGACAAACTTCGTCTTCTGTAAAGTCGAGGACATGCAGCTTCACGCCAAGGGCGGCGGCGGCCTTTCTCGCATTGGCAGAAGAAAAGAAAGGCGTCTCGAAGCAAACGCCCTCGACCTCTGCGCCAGCGCGTTCAAGCACGCGTACGGCAAGTTGGCTATCAAGCCCACCGCTCATCAAGGAAAGACCTTTGCAGCTCATTTTACCCTCACTTTCACGCGGTTGCCCGTCGTTGGGTCAAAAGTGAATACTGACTTTTTACCAAGCGTCAGTGGCACTGGGTGCTCAGCAAGCCAGCGCAGCCGGAAGTTGGCTTTTGCGGAGCCATCCGCCGTCTTGAACACGGGATTGCCGTCGACGAGGTCGATCGTGAGTCCTTCGCCAAAGACCTTGACCTTCATCGTGCGCGGCGTTGCATCGAGCGCGGCGAACACCTCTGCGAAAAAGGCGCGGTATTCCTCCGGCGTCCGTTCATCCGCCATCAGTCATTCCTCCAGCGACGGTGCGCCCAGAGATACTGCTCTGGATACTGCCGGATGGCATCTTCAAGACGGTCGTTTAGGAGCTGCGTCGCGGCAAGCTTGTCGTCTGTCTTCGAGAAACGCACGGGTCTTCCGCCCACAAGCCGGTACTTGAACGGCGCAATGCGGACAAACGAGCCGACGACGATAGGATATCCTGTGTGCATCGCAAGCCGCGTCGCCGATGTAAACGTCTTCGCGGGGCGTCCGAAAAACTTCAGCATTGCACCGCCCGAAGTGTGCTGGTCCATGAGGATCGTCATTGCCGCGTTTGTATCCGCCCACTGGCGCATGATCTCCGGCGTAAAGCCGTTCTTCTTGTCTATCACTGTGACAGGCCCGCGGAAATGGTACTTTTCCATCCACTTTGCGGCGAGCTTGTTATTCATCACGCGCGCAATCGCGATCATCGGACGCGCGAACGAAAGGATGTTCGTTGCCGCCTCCCATACGCCGTGATGGGAGCTTACGAGAATTATCGGCGCATCGGGCGTATCGAGAAGAAGCTTGACGGTCTCTGGATCGGCGGCAGAGAAATCGAGGTGCTCGCGCCAATTCTCCTTCGTCACAACGCTCGGAACAAAAAGCGCCTCGCCAATGTGCCCGGCGAGATGGCAAAACGACTTCTTCGCTATTCGCCGCGCCTCCTTTTCGTCGGCCGTGATACCGCACTTCAGGACATTCTCTACGGCAATCCTGCGGCGCTTCGGCATAAGCGGCCATACGCAGGCCGCAAGACCAGCCCCAATGTCGTAGGCATGTTTCTGAAGAATGTTCAAAAGTTGAGAAGTTGAAAGGTTGAAAGGTTACGGGCACCCCTACCTACAAAACCGGATCGTCGCCGCGCGGCCGTGCGCGTCAAGCCCTTCGACCGCGGCAAACGACTCAATCGTCGCCTTCGTATCGGCAAGATCGCCCTTCGTAAACGCGACAAAGCTGTGACGGCGACGGAAGTCGTCAGGCGTAAGGCCATTGAACATGTTCGCGGCACCACCGGTAGGAAGCACGTGACTCGGCCCAGCGACGAAATCGCCTGCGGACTCTGGCGTCCACGGACCTGCAAACACTGCGCCCGCACTCCTCACGCCCTTCATCACCTTGGTGGCGTCCTTTGTCATTATCTCGAAATGCTCGGGCGCAAAGCGGTTGACGACATCAAGGCCTTCGGCGACGCTCTTCGCAACGACGATGAGGATTCCGTCTCGATCTATCACGCGCTTGATAAGCGCCTTTCTCGAAAGCGTCTCGGTCTGGCGAAGAACCTCGCCCCTAATCTTCTCGGCGAACTTCTCGGAAGTGCAAACGCAAAGCGACTTCTCCCATCCACTACCATGCTCTGCCTGCGAAAGAAGGTCTGCCGCAATCCAACGGACGTCGACAGAACCGTCGGTAAGGACGGCAATCTCGCTCGGACCCGCAACTTGGTCTATCGCAACATAGCCGTAGACCTGACGCTTCGCAGCCGTAACAAACGCATTTCCTGGGCCCGCGATCTTCTGAACTTTCTTGCAGGTCTTCGTGCCGAACGCCATCATGCCGATGGCCTGTATGCCGCCGACGCGGTAGACTTCGGTCGCACCGGCGAGCTTAAGCGCGTAGAGACAGGATTCACCTCGCCAGTAGCGCCCGCAGGAGTGCATGCGACGATTTCCTTGACTCCAGCGGCCTTGGCGAGCGTCACGGTCATCACGGAAGTCGACGCGAGCGGAGCGGTGCCGCCTGGAATATACACGCCGACGCGATCCATCGGCGAGTAGAACTCGCCTAAAGCACCGCCGCGAGGCGACTTCATCGACCATGGGCCTCGCAAAGACGCTTTGGAAAACTTAAGCACGCGGCTATGTGCATCTTTCACGGCGCGTACGATCTTCGAGTCAATGCCCTTCTCGGAAACTTTCGAGAGATCGACCTTCAGCGCCTTTGCGTTCTTCGCCTTGAAGCCCTCGAATTTCGCGACGAGCTCGAGAACAGCAGCGTCGCCGCGCGCCTTGATTTCGGCGAGCGCCGCAGCCGCGGCCTTCTCGGCCTCTTCGGGGAACGCCGGACGCGCGTTGAACTTTTCGATGCGCCTGTCGCCAGTCTTGACGATTCTGATCATTTTCTTCCGTTCATCAGCATGCACTTGACCTTGGCGCTCGCGGCAAGTTCGTCGCCAACATAGCCAGTCACCTCGTAGACGCCGAGCGGAACGCGCTCGCGCACGACCTTGACGACGGTGACGAGCTTGTCGCCGGGACGAACGGGCCTCTTAAAACGCGCCTCCTCGATCGCGGCGAACGCAAACGCCGCCTGCTCGCCAAGGACTCCGCGCGCGACTACGGACGCACCAGCGACCTGGCTCATCGCCTCGACGAGCACAACGCCGGGAACGACGGGATAGTCGGGGAAATGGCCCTTGAAGAATTCGTTCTTCTCGGCAGTGAAAGTGTATTCGCCGATAGCGCCCGTCTCGTCGGCCGAAAGAAGCGTGTCGACAAAGAGAAAAGGATCGCGGTGCGGCAGAAGCTCGATGCCGGGGCGATTGAATTCCTGTTTGAACTTTGGAAACTCCATCTCGAATCCTCAACTTTAAACTTCAAACTTTAAACTTTCTTAAGCACCAACACACCATTGTGCCCGCCAAAGCCAAGCGAAGTGGAGAGCGCAACGTCTATGTCGCGCTTCACGCCGACATTCGGCGTGTAGTTGAGGTCAAGCGGAGTCTCGCCCTTCGAGGCATCGACTTCAAGGTCCGGTTTCTCGTAGTTGATCGTCGGCGGGACAAACCCTTCCTTGATCGCGAGAGCCGTGACAGCCGCCTCGATTGCGCCAGTCGCGCCAAGGCAATGGCCGTGGCACGGCTTGGTGGACGAAATATTTATCTTCTTGGCCTCTTCGACGCCGAAGACGCGCTTGAACGCGTTCGTCTCCATCTGGTCGTTGAGGTGGGTGGAAGTGCCGTGGGCGTTGATGTAGCCGACCGTCGACTTGTCCGCGACGCCAGCATCCTTGAGAGCGACCTCAATCGCCTTCACGGCGCCGTCGGCGGAAGGATCGGGAGCCGTGATGTGATAGGCATCGCATGTCGCGCCGTAGCCGGCGAGCTCGGCGTAGACCTTCGCGCCGCGCGCCTTTGCGTGCTCCTCGGACTCGAGTATCAGAATCGCCGCGCCTTCGCCCATGACGAAGCCGTCGCGGTCCTGGTTGAACGGACGGCACGCCTTCTCGGGCGTGTCGTTGAAGTGGGTAGAGAGCGCCTTCTCCTTCATGAAGCCGCCGACCGTGAATTCGATGATGACGGCCTCGCTGCCGCCGGCAATGACGACATCGGCGCGGCCCGCGCGGATCAAGTCCATCGCGAAGCCAAGCGCGTCGGTAGAGGATGCGCATGCCGTCGTGACGACCTGGCACGGCCCCTTCGCGCCGAGCGCGATGGCGATGTTTCCGGCGCCTTCGTTCGCGATGAGTTCGGGAATCGCGAGCGGAGAGAGGCGGTCTGGCCCCTTGTCGAAAAGAGTCCTGAACGACTCTTCGGTGACTTCAAGCCCGCCGATGCCGACGCCGAGAATCGTGGCCACCCTGTCCATATCTGGTTTCTGTTCGGCGGTGAATCCAGCGTCAGCCCACGCTTCCTTTGCCGTAGCGACGGCGTATTGGGAGAAGAGGGCCATGTGACGGGCTTCGCGCTTGTCGAGAAGGCCGCCTCCAATCGCCCACTCATCGAAACCCTTGACTTCGGCCGCAACCTGGCATGTGCAGCGTGAAGCGTCGAACTTGGTAATCTTGCCAATGCCGGGCTTGCCGGCCTTGATGTTCGCCCACGACGCTTCTCGGCCGTTACCCACGGCGGTCAGCATGCCAATACCAGTAATCATCACTTTCTTCATGTCGTATCCCCTTTTAAATCTTACAGCTCAGGCCACACGCAGTATGTCCCCGCGAAGGTAAGCCCTGCGCCAAAGCCCACCATCACGATCTTCATTCCGTCCTTGAGTTCGCCTGCGCGAACGGCCTGGTCGAGCGAAATAGGCACGGACGCGGCGGAAGTGTTCGCCGTAGTCTCGAGATTGAGCCAGAACTTGTCGAGCGGAAGCTTCATGCGCCTGGCCGTCGCCTCGATGATGCGCCCGTTCGCCTGATGCGCGAAAACGCGATCGAGGTCGCCGGGGGTGGTGCCAAGCCGCTCGCAGAGATCGCCGACGACCTTCGAGAGCTTGCGAACCGCAAACGCGAAGACATCGTGGCCCTGAAGCGTCAGCTGCGAAAGCATCGGCTCCGGCTTAAGCGGAATCCCGGTCTTGGGATCAAGCGGCAGCGCCTCGCGCGTGCCACCTGTGCGCTTGATGAAATCCTGGCCCTTGCCGTCAGCGCCGAGAATCGTATGTGCAACCGTCTTTGTCGACGCAACGCCAGGCGCCTCGTCGTTGCCGAGCACGATAGCCCCCGCGCCGTCGCCGAAAAGGATGCAGGACGAGCGGTCAGACCAGTCGAGAATGCGCGTCAGGCACTCCGCGCCTATGACGAGCGCCTTCTTGTCGGGATAGAAGTTTACAAACCCGCGCGCCTGCTCGAGCGCGTAGATAAAGCCGGCGCAGGCGGCCTGAAGGTCAAACGCACCGGCGTTCACACAGCCAAGCATGTCCTGAACGATGCAGGCCGTGGAGGGGAAGGTGGCGTAGTCAGGCGTCGAAGTCGCAAGAACGATAAGGCCGATTTCCTCTGGCGCTACATTCGCCATCTGGAGCGCTTCCTTGGCGGCCTTGGCGGCCATCGTCGAAGTCGTCTCGCCTTCCTCTGCAACATGGCGCGCGTGTATACCCGTATGCGAGTATATCCACTCGTCAGAAGTGTCGAGAGCTGCCGCAATGTCGTCGTTGGTAACAACCTTCGGCGGCAGATAACTGCCTGTTCCTAGTATCTTGATACCCATTTTCAACCTTTTGTGCGTTTGAAAATATATTATACCAAATTTTCGCCCCAAAATTGGGCACAATTTGCAGCAATTGCGGCGGCGGCAGAACGGAGCTGTTCTGGCGTATGGGCGCTCATAAGGGCGACACGAAGACGTGCAACGCCGCGGGCGACCGTCGGGTAGCGGATCGCAGGCACAAGAAAGCCGAGTTCCTCGAGCGCCGCACTCGCCGCAAGCGCCTTTTTCTCGTCGCCCACGACGATAGGAACTATTGCCGTCTCGCCGCGAACTGAGATTCCGTGGCGCGCAAGTTCCGAGACAAAAAGCGCGACATTCTCCCGCAGCTTCGCCACGCGCCCTGGCTCGGCTACAAGAACCTCGAGCGCGGCGAGCGCCGCCGCCATTGCGGGCGCGCCAGGTGCCGTCGAGAAGATGAAAGGCCGCGAAATGTTTCGCAGATATTCCACGAGAAGCCGCGAGCCGCAGACGAAACCGCCCTCCGACCCAAGCGCCTTCGAGAGAGTCCCCATCAAAATGTCGGGCAGGTCGCAGCCAAAGTGCTCGGAAAGGCCGCGGCCCGTACGTCCGACGACGCCAGTCGCATGCGCTTCGTCCACCATGGAGAACGCATCGTGGCGACGCGTCACCTCCAAAAAGCGCGGCAAGTCGAGAATGTCGCCGTCCATCGAAAACACGCCGTCGGAAACGGCGAGGCGACGGCGATGTTCGCGGCAAGCGCCAAGTTTACGATCCAAGTCCTCCATGTCGCCGTGGCGATAGACGAGGACATCTGCCCCCGAAAGACGGCAACCGTCGATGATGGAGGCGTGGTTCAATTCATCGGATAGGACTGCATCACCCTTCCCAACGAGCGCGGAGATCGCGCCCACGTTCGCCATATAACCAGTTCCGTAAAGGAGCGCGGCTTCCGAGCCCTTGAACTTTGCAAGCGCGTTTTCAAGTCGCACATGCGGCGGCTGCGTGCCGGTCGTAAGACGCGCGCCGCCCGACCCTGCGCCAAACTCATTCGCTGCATCCGCCGCCGCCTTGACTACGCATGGATCGCGCGCGAGGTCGAGATAGTCGTTCGACGCAAAAACGACGAGCTCGCGACCGTCGACAACAGCCGTCGGGCCTGTTGGCCCTCCAAGCGTCCGACATCGGCGCGAGAGTCCGGCCGCCTGACGCGCATCGAGCGCATCCGCAAGAGCGTCGAATCTGCGCGGCGCATTTGCCGCGGACGGAAGCGTCGGGACATCATCGACGAGAATAGGAGTCTTTTCAAGAAACTCAATCGTCTTTGCGACTTCGTCGCGCGAGCCGCGATAGAGGAAGATTCGGCCGCCGTTTGGATCGCCCTTTTCCTTGAGGACGGTGATTCGCCTATAACCGAGTTCACGCGTCGCGACATAGCCAGTCACATAGTCAGGATCGTCCGACACGCAGATCTCGGCGATTATGTTAGGCGCATTCTGGACCTTTGTCGCAAGGACAATTGCCTCGGCGTAGTGGTTCTTTACGCCCGCCGTTCCCTTTGCAAGCGACGCGGCATCGTCCATGTATGTCGCGCGTACGCCGCGCGACTGATCTGGCTCAAGCCGTTCGAGTGTGTCGGCATCGAGCAGCATCGCACCACGAAGCGAATGCGTCTCTGAAAACCGCGCCATGATTTCATCGGCGTTGGCAATTCCCGCTTCGGCCAAGAGCCGCGCGGCAAGAGCGCGGCCCTCAGTGGGCGTTGCAACGACATGCGTCTTGACGGGAAGAGCCTTGATATGAAGGACGTCTGCGGGAAGCGACTCGATCTTGACGTTGATGAAATCAGGAGTGCCGCGCTCGTGCGACAATGCGCGTTCGACAAGCCGTGACGCAACTTTCGAGACCGATGCAACGGAAACAATCTTCTCCGCGCCGGAAACATGATGCCCGTCGCTCGACGCGCGCATCTTTACGGAATACGTCTCACTCATGAAAATCACCATCCTCCGGCGGCGGGCCGGGCGGCGAGGCCGCAATCCCCATAAGCGCGAAGCCGATGCGGTCGATGGTCCGATCGTCTGCGACAAGGGGCGGCATTGAGTATATGAAATTGCTGAACGGACGAAGCCAAACGCCGGAATGGCGGATGACGCGCGAGATGTCAGACAGTGCGGGCATGCGCCGCACTTCCACGACGGCCGCTGCTCCAAGGATTCGCACATCCACAACGTTGGGCAAAGCCTTGAGCGGCATGATCCGGCGGGCGAAGACGCTTTCAATCCGCTTGGCGTTAGCTTCGTAGTCGCCCTTCGCGAAAAGATCGAGCGACGCGCAGGCCGCTGCGCAAGCAAGAGGATTGGCCATGTAGGTGGGGCCGTGCATAAACGCCGACGGGCGGCCTCCAGAGATCGTGTCCGCGACTTTCCCGCTCGCAAGCGTCGCCGCAAGCGTCATGTGCCCGCCGGTCAGCGCCTTGCCGACGGTCATGATGTCAGGCGTTATGCCGGCACGTGAATGGGCCCAAAGAGGGCCTGTGCGATAGAAGCCCGCGGCGATTTCGTCGCCGCCGTGCTCGTCGACTACGCGGCGAAGAGACTCCGCGTCCGCGTCATTCCACTCGCCCCATGTCGGGATGGACGGCTTCTCCGCAAAGAAGTGCTTCGTCATTATCCCCTTGAAGAGCGTGTGCATCCCGTCGGGGTCGGAGAGCGCCATCGCGAGCGAGGTGTCGCCGTGGTAGCCACCTTTAAGCGCAAGAAGCCGGTTGCGCTCTGGGTGCCCAAGCGCGTTCTGGTACTGAACGGCCATCTTCGCTGCGACTTCGACGGAGATTGAGCCAGAGTCCGCGAAGAACACGCGATCAAGACCGGGCGGCGCAATCGCCGCAAGCTTCTCTGCAAGCTCAACGGCGGGATCGTGGGTGAAGCCACCGAACATAACGTGGCACATCTTCTCCGACTGACGGCGTATCGCCTCGACGATTGCAGGATGGTTGTGACCATGCGCGACGCACCACCAACTCGAGACTGCGTCAACTAACTTCTGGCCATCGGCAGTCTCTATCACCACGCCGGACGCCGCTTTCGCGTGAAAGACTGGCGGCGGATTTTTAAGCGAGGCGTAGGGATGCCAGATTCTCGCGCGGTCGTATTCAAGCGGCGTCATTTGAAAATCTCCGAAAAGTCGACTTCGGGATATGGACCACCGATGTCAAAGCGAGGAACGCGCACAACAGCAGGTGAAAATCCCCAGCGAGAAAGGTAGCAACGAATCGTCTCAAGAGAATCCGCTTCTATTTTTGGATCGGCATCGGCGCACCAGTTCCACACAACGCCAGCGACTGACATCTCGCGTGCTTTTGCCGCTTCGAGCGAAAGAAGCGTATGGTTGATAGAGCCAAGCCGTCCACACGAGACGAGGACAAGCGGCCATCCTTCGCGAGCTGCAAGATCAATGGAGAGGAGATCGCCAGTGAGCGGCACGTCGAGTCCGCCTGCGGATTCGACGAGGACTATCTCGTGACGCACTGCACATTCTCGGACTGCGCGCGATATCGCCTCGACATCGACTGTGCGCCCTTCGAGCGCAGCGGCGAGAAGCGGAGACGACGGGAACTTGAATATCTGCGGAGCCGTCAGCCCATCGTCGTCTTCTGGGAAACGAACGCCGCCGCATATCGCGCGATGAGCGTCAATGTCATCTGAAAAGCCGTCGTTGCCCGTCTGGACGAGCTTGACGGTAATGACATCGCGACCGACAGCGGCTAGTGACCGTGCCATGAGCCCAGTCGCCATTGTCTTGCCGATTCCGGTATCGATGCCGGACACGAAAAACACCTTGCCGTACACAGGTCGCACCTCAGTCCTCGAGAAGTTCACCGAGATGCATCCCGTGCGATCCTTTTAGAAGCACCAGATCACCAGCCGAGACGTCGACGCGAAACTTCTTCTTTAGCGTCTTTAGTTCCTTGTAGACGAGGTGGCAGAGACACTGCGACGACATCTCACCGACGCCGATTACGAGCGGAATCTTCAGCGCCATCGCATGGTCGAAGACTTTTTTGTGGAGCTCGAGCGAACGAGGGCCAAGCTCGAACATGTCGCCAAGGACTGCGACGCGCTTGCCGTCGCATGGAGTCTTCACGAGCGTGTCGAGAGCGGCAATCATCGAGTCGGGGTTTGCGTTATAGGAGTCATCTATGAAAGTAACACCCCACTTCTCAGAAATGCGCCACCGCGCGCCGGGAAGCGAGAAGCCGGCAAGTGCAGCCGCGCATCCTTCGCGCGTAGCACCGAAGCGCTCGGCGAGCGCGAACGCGAGGCTGGCATTGGAGAGGTTGTGGTCGCCTGGAAGGACGCCTTCAAGTGCCTTTGCGAGCCATTCCTGGCGGGGATCTACCTCAATAAACTCGCCACGGCACATTTCGCGCAGAATGCCGAGACGCACATTCTCCTTGGAGACGACGCCAAACTCCTTAGCGCGTTCAAGGACGACGCCCTTCTCGCGCGCGATTCCATCTTGGTCGCCGAAGAACTCGATATGCGCAGTGCCGATGTTTGTGATGAGCGAGCAGTCTGGTTCTGCGATGTTGCAGAGGTGGGCTATCTCGCCGGGGTGGTTCGTGCCCATTTCGAGAACGAGGAAGTCGGCGTCTTTCGGGCAGTTGAGAATGGTGATCGGGAGGCCGATGTGGTTGTTGAAGTTCCCGTCAGTCGCGTGGACTTTGCCGACGGTCGAGAGGAACGTCTTTACGAGCTCCTTCGTGGTGGTCTTGCCGGCAGAGCCTGTGATGGCGACGACCTTGGCCTTGAGCAAGCGGCGATATTCCCTCGCCACGCGGTCGAGCTCGTCATAGCCGTCGATAATCCCCGCCGCACCCTTCTCGAGCGCCTGCGGAATGTAGTCATGCCCATCCGCCTTGTCGCCTTTTAGCGCGACAAAGAGCATCCCTGGCTTCACCATGCGCGAGTCAAATGTCGCCCCGCTGAATATTGTACCGTTCACTATTCCTCCTGCAAATGGTCTTTCGTCAGACAGTTTTTCGACAGAGGGCTTTTCAGTCGATGACTTTTCAGCCGATGACTCTTCGTCAAATGACATTTTGTTAAGCTCATTCATTATTCCCACTCTCACATTTCAATGTTTTTAAACCCCAACTAAATTTTCTGCGAGATATTATACCAAATCTTCCCGACAGCCAACCGCCACATCCAAGAAATCCTCACCCCCTCATGCATGTACCGCCCTATACACCGCCAAGACCACCCCAAACAACCCCTCAAGATTTTTCCGCATTGAATTCTCATTTTATGGTATAATACCTCCTGACGACTGGGAAAAGGGGCAAAAACATCTAATATGAGCCGCAAGACATACGAGCATTCGGCGTACTGGTACGCCTATCACTATGGCTGGACATACAGCGAGGCGAAGACACATACCGGGAAATACCTCGACATGCACACATTCCGCCCGCGCATGAGGGAGGTCGCGGAGGGCGAGTCGTACGGCGACGCCTGGTTCGAGCGGCGGAACGCCAGCACGTACTTCGACTCGACCTTCAACCCCCTCATCCTCGGCGTCTGCATCGCGATGGACATCGGGATTCTCATGCGCGACGAGGTCAAGAAGCTCTCAAACCCGAGGGAGCGCGACCGCATGAAGCGCGAGCTCATGCGCGACCTGCGGATAGTCCGCCGGCCCTTCTACTACGCCCGCGAGAAGGCCCGCCGCCGCGAGCTCGCGGCCGCAAGGCGCAAGCTCTCGCGCCGCACCACGACAGCGCCGATGCCCACCCCCGACGCCCTTCTCGCCGCGTGGAACAAGCGCAAGGACTCGCGCGAGGCGATGATCCGCCTGGGCGGGATGCTGCACGATCTCGAGTGCTATGTCGACAACTGCCTGAGGTTCGACGGGTCTGGCGAGGTGGTCGGGCGCAACGGCGGGATTCGCGGGTGGCTCAAGGAGAACCTGCCGGAGCTCTCGCCCAAGTACAAGACTCTCATGCGCTACAAGGCGATGGCGATACGCCTCCGGCAGGCGACGGGCACGAAGGACCCGACACCCACCTCCGCCCTTCTCGACGAGACGCCGCGGCATACGGTCGTGGAGGAAATACTTTCAGGGCAGGTGCCAGTCTTCGACCGCGTATTCAAGAAGCTCGAGCACATACTCTCCCCTGAGACGGTGCTGCTCGACGAGCCGAGGCACCTCAAGAATTTTCCGCATAGGATTCTCAAAGTTGGCGCAACAGAAGGAGTCGATAGGCATCTAAGCAACAACAGGAAGCGACGCAAGATGCCTAAGCGACGGCGACGCGATTTATAGATGGCGAGACCTGTTATGGTCTAAATAAAGCTTTATGCGATAAAGAGGTCTGCGCTACTAAAGGTCAACGCGACTTGCGAAATTGGAACAAGGCGACAACGAGGATCTCTGTCACTCGCCCTCTGCGTCCTTGTCCTTTTCGGCAATAGCTTCCCAGCCCTCTTCCCTGATGACCTCCAAACCGGATATGTCTTCCAGCGTAAATGTGACACGGCCTCTTTTGAGACCGAAATATAGGGTCACGATCACATAATCGTTTTGGAAATCATATTGAACAAAATCATTGGCAAAACGCCTGTCTCTGAGCTCTCCCTCTTTTTTGTCGGCAGGGATTAGTCCCCTGTGCATGGCTATGCCGTACTTCTTGTTCATTTCAAGTGCAAAATTATCTAAGCGCCGTATCGCTTCCATCTTGTCGACATCCTTCGAAACATTTCCATAGCCAAACACTCCGCCTGCGCGTAGAGTCTTAAGCGAATATTTGGTAAACAACTCGTCTACAAACGGAACTTGCAAATCCTTGGAGTCCTTAAGACTCTTCTCCCAGTAATTAACCTTGGCATGGTCCTTCTTTTCACCATTGTCGCCCTGCGACCATGTCTCATAATGCGCCTTTGCCAATTCGTTTGTAGGCACCTGCATCGGCTTGCCGAACTCCACGCCGAAAAACTCCTTTATTCGAGCGGACTTCGCAATCTCCTTCCTGTCCGCGACAAGCTTGTTCTCTGCAGCCGCACGATCTTCCGCCTTCCGAAGTACATTGACAAGAAGAAATCTAACGGTGACGTTGACCGGCGAGTCCATTCCGCTCGCTCCTGCCTCGCTTGACGGAAACATGTTTACACCGCAATGAATAGACACGCGCATCCCATCACGAGTCGTCACGGAATCAGCCACAACTCTATCAAGGTCTTCCCACAGCTCTGGACCGCGGCCTTCACCGACAACAGTATCCGAGGACAATTTCTCCGTACCGACAACTTTGCCAAAAGAGGCAACTCGTGACGCAGAAAATGAATAGCCGTTCAGATTGAAACCACATTCATGTTCAACATCCTTGCGAAGCGCCTCAATTTTGCGAAGACTCTCTTCCCTCGCAAGACCTCTGCGAAAGCGTCCCCGAATCGTAAACTCATAACCGACGCCGTCTTGGTCTATTTCAACATCGGTTCTTGAGACACCCATCAGCGGCCGGGACAAGTCGACTTCTGTAGAGCGACGCTGGAATCTCGGCTCAGAGAAACGAGAAAAGTCATTCGTCAGCGTAAACAACTCAAGACTCTCCGCCGTCAGCGCGGGGACTGGGTCTCCCAGCCGCTCGCCGAGGCGGACACCGAAAGGAGCCGCAAACCCGACAGAAAGCGACTGTGCCGCCATAAGCACCACAAGGATCCACGGAAATCTCATTTCGAAGATTCCCTTCCGCCGGGAACGACCCAGCTTATGCTCCTGTTACATGGCCTGAAGATGGCCTTTGCGACCGCTTGCACGTCGGCGGCGGTGACTGCCTTTATCCCCGCGACCTGCTCGTCCGGCGACATGAGGCGACCAAAGGACAGCATCGTCTGCCCGTAGAAGAAAAGCTTCGACGTCACCCTCTCGTGCGACAGCCGGAAGTTGCCGACGAGAAATTCCTTCGCGCGGGCAAGTTCGGCAGCAGGGATTTTCTTTTCACACACCCTCTTGAGCTCGCGCTCAATTGTCGAAAGAGCGAGCTTCGCCTTGGAAGCGTCAAGCCCCGCCGTCACGGTGAACATGCCCGCGTCCTTGAAAAACTGCATCCGCGAAGCGATGTCGTAGCTAAGTCCCCTCTTCTCTCGCACTTCCTGGAAAAGCCGCGAGGACATGCCGCGCCCGAGAATCGCGTCAAGCACAGTTGCCGCGTATTTGCGGCGGTCGCGGATGCCGAACGTGCGGTAGCCAAGCGCGAGCTGCGTCTGGTGGATGTCCTTCTTCGCAGTCACGGACGGCACGACAGAGCCGAGCGTATCCTTGCCGGCGGCGGCGCGGCGCATTTGCAGCGCTTTTAGCGGCTTGAAGGACTTCTCCACGAGCGCGAGCGCCTTTTGCGCGTCGAAGCTCCCCGCGATTACGACCACAGTGTTGTCCGCGCGGTAGTGCGACTTGACGTAGCGCCTGAGGTCGCCGGGCGTCATCGGCGCGAGCGACTTTTCGCTCCCCGCAACGGGCGAGCCGAGCATCGATTTAGGGAAGAGGTTCCTCTGCAGGTTCTCCATCGCGACGGCATCGGGCTCATCGGCGTACATCTTGATCTCTTCGATTACGACCTGCTTCTCGCGAGCGAACTCGTCGGCCGGAATCGTCGCGCGAAGATACATGTCGGAGAGTATGTCGACCGCCTCGCCAAGATAGTCGTCTGGAAGATGCGCGAAGTAGCACGTTGCCTCCTCGCCCGTCATCGCATTGAAGTTGCCACCGCGCCCCTCTATCGCACGAGTGATGTCGATCGGCTTTCTCGTCGGCGTCCCCTTGAAGAGCATATGCTCTATGAAGTGCGATATTCCGGCGGTCTTCGCAGTCTCGTGGCGCGAACCGCTCGCCACAAACACACCGACAGCGGCGCTCTCGGCCTCACACGGCACGAGCACGACCCTGAGTCCGTTCTTTAGTACAGTCAGTTTTGCGTTATTCATTTTCGTTGTCCTGCAAATCGCCCTGTATTCCCGTTGGGCGCGAAAGTGGCTCTATGCCCATGTCTTTGAGGCGGGCATTTACACCTAGCCATGCGCGCTCGCGCAAGCTCTCGGGGGCGCGATAGACCGTATCAAGCGCCTTCTCGCGGAACTCTCGCTCCTGCAACTGGCGTTCGTCAAGGAAGTCGAAGTATCCCGCGACATCGCCGCCATCGGCAATGTAGGCGCGCATGTCCTCGCGCATCTTCGCGACGATGTTCTTGAGCATACGGTGCTCCGGCGGCTCACCGCCGACATACGGAACAGGCTCGGCAAGCGCGGCCTTGAGCGCAACGCATTCCTCTTCGGTCGGCTTAGGGGAATCAACATACCGCCCTGGCTGCGCATACAGTGCAAGCCGAAGGTCAAGCGCGGAAAAGAGGACGTTCGTCCAGCCAGAATAAACCCCGGCGTCGATGACGGCACGGTCGCCGACGAGTTGCGCGCGCGGATGCGGTCTCCTGTCCTCGCGCCCGACAAGAAGGACGGCAGCGAGCGCGGTTGCGAGAAGGACAATCGCCGCGCCTGCAGCATACGGCTTCCAGTTCAACGGATCGTCGCCGATGACGCGATAGGGTCGGATGCCGGCCTTGCGAAGCTCCGCGTATGCATTCTCGCGGCTCTTGGCATTTATCCAGCCTTCCTTGTTTTCGTTGTTCTTCGTCTGGTATAGATAGCGGTATTTCACTGGCGAGCCTCCCTCTTCGCCATTTCGTCCAGATACGCCTGCGCAAACTTGCGGACCTGCACAATACGTTCCTCCGCCGAGCCGCCGCGCTGCAACATGCGACTTGCTGCCTCGACAGCCGCCAAGAACGCCTCTCGCGCCGCGGCGAATTCGCCGCGGCCATTATCGTAAATAGTCCGTCCGCGGCAAAGGAGCAGTTCCGGGTCGTCGGGATTCTTCTCAAGCCCCTCGGCGACGACACGTAGCGCAAGAGCCCTGTCCTTCATCATGTTATTCGCGATGTACCACGTCGTCGTCCATGCTTCGATATTGTGTGGATCGGCTTTTACTGACGCCCAGAACCACGGCATAAGCTCTATAGTCTCGCTGCCGCCAAGATGTCGATGCACGTCTGGCGCACGGACATGCGAGTTGATCCAGCGCCATGGGTCGAAGGAGCCATGCTCCGCTTCATCGTGATAGTGCCCGTCGTGGCAGTCTTCATGGTCATCATCATGGTCGGCGTGTACATGCCCAGCGAGATGATCGCACTCCATGTCTATTCCACCATGGAAATAAGAGTCTGCCTTGTGGACGAACACCTGACTGATCGTCTCGCGAGCGTCGCCAAACGCGACGGCAAGAGCGCCTTCGCCCTTCACGACCTGAGGCATACGTTCGACATCTCGGTCGCAAAAGCCAACAAGGCACCATACAAGCGCGACGCCGCAGATGCCCCCTGAAACTCTGCCGACTGCGTTCACAGGCGCTTCCTCCCCAACACGAACGATGCAAGCGAAAGCAGAATAGAGACATAGACCACCGCATACGCTAGCACCACAAAGAATACAACGCCGTCAACTGCGCCCCAGCCGTGGACAAGTCGCTGACGCATATCGAAGAACTCAGAGTGCGGCGCAATCGCGTAAACTGCCTTCACTACCCACGCAAGCGCGGGATTGAGACCTTCCGCATATTCAGGAAGCCGCCGCCCAAAGAAAAACATGCCTACGAGAACAAGCGCGGAAAGCGAGAGATTCGCGGACGCAGTCACAATGAGAGAGCCGAGAAGCGAGACTGCGACAGCAAGCGCGACAAACGCAAAGTGTAGCACGATGGCCTGCGGCAGTTCCGCGGCAAATGTGCCGCCACGCAGGAGAACGCTTGCGACAAAAATGACGTAGAAGAACGCAAGCGCCGACCAAGACGCCGCTACCGCGCCGATGTACTTGCCAATGAGGAGCCGCCCACGTGAAATCGGCTTTGCAAGAAGTGGGTAGATCGTGCGCGACTCGAATTCCGGCGGGAAGAGCCGCTGCCCCGCGCCAAGCGCGATGAAGAGCGAAAATCCCCACACGAGAAGGAGCGCCATCTCGTCAAGATAGCGCGACGCGCCCTCTGCGCCAAAGGGCGTCGCCATCGAAAGCGGCACCATCAGCGCAAGGCCGAGAAGAACGAGGGCAAAGACGTCGTTGCGGCGCCAGAGCTCTATGAACGAGAGCTTTACGAGAGCGATAGTCTGCCTTGCAAAGAGCTTCATTTCGCCTCCCCCAGCGTCTTGAGGAAAAGGCGCTCAAGATTTGTCGCGCCGTCACCGGCGATGTCTTTTACAGGCCCCTGGTAGACGCAATGGCCCTTCTTCATTATAGCGACGCGGTCACAAAGAAGCTCGGTCTCGCCAAGCTCGTGCGAAGAGAAGAAAATCGTCTTGCCACGCTCCTTGAGATTGCGCAAAAGTTCGCGGAAATGGATTCGCGCAAGCGGATCAAGCCCTGTGAACGGCTCGTCGAGAACGAGGAGATCGGGATCGTTGAGAAGCGCCTGGGCGATGCCGGCGCGCTGTAGCATCCCCTTAGAGTATGTCTTAAGCGGTCGCTTCGCCGCATAGGCAAGCCCGACGGATTCGAGAAGCGAATCTGTGCGCGAGCGGACGGTCTTTGCGTCGAGTCCACAGATGCCGCCATAGAACGCAAGTAGCTCGCGCGCGTTGAGGTAGGGATAGTACGTCGCGACCTCGGGCATGTAGCCGATGTGCGAGCGAATGCACGGATCGGAAGGATCGCCGCCAAGCACCTTGACTGTGCCGGACGTGGGGGCGAGAAGCCCGAGCATCATCTTTATCGTCGTCGTCTTTCCGGCGCCGTTGGTGCCGAGAAAGCCCATGACCTCGCCGGCTTTCAGCTTCAACGAAAGATCGTCGACCGCCTTCGCACGCGCAAACACCCGTGTAACACGTTCGAGATACACAATATCCGAACACTCGCTCATGATTTCTCCTTCAGGAAGCGCAGAATGTCCGCAGCCACAAGCGGGTTGTGGAAAGTGAACGCAAATCGCGCGGCAGATGCGACGCCATCCGTCTCGAAGACAAGGCCGCCAGGCATCACGGAAAAGGACTTCAATTCACCGAACGGAATGCCGAAGTCCATGTCCTTGCTGGCGAAAGCAATCCGTCGATCGGTAAAGTAGCAGTGCGTGCGCTGCGCGACACTGCACTTCCTCCGCATGCCCGGGAAGGCGACGTCGCTCGGACGTCCGATAGGGCGTCCTGCCTTGCGCGACGAGTCGACAGCTTCAGAATCCAACTCCGTGTAAAGCGTCCCCTTCTCGTGGTAGAACACCTGGCCGTCAGACGATATGGACGTCACTTTAGCACCCTTGCTCGCACCCTCGCCCTTCTTCACCGGCCGCGGACTCAGGCTCTCTATGCCGCCTTCCGCGAGCCACTTTGCATGGCGTTCACGGTTTTTTGCACGGCGGCTTCTGATCCTGAGCCACACGACGACCATAGGTATCAGAAGCCAGAAAAACGCAAACGCGATGGCGATGAGACCAAGCGCATGCATGAACCACGGCTTGCCGAGATTGTCAAGGTCCTGGTAGATGAACCAGAACATCCCGCCGAGGAACACGAAGGCGATCAGCTTTCTAAGCGCATAAATCACAACGGAGATTATACCATATCTTGAAATCCCGCGGCAATCAACAGACTAAATCAAAAGAGGGCGGACTGCAGTCCGCCCTCTTTTATCTTGTTGGCTATAGGCAAAGATCAGCCTTCACCGCCGCCGCCAGCAGCCGCTGCCGTAGGCAACTTATGTTCATATTCGGCGCCGGCCGTAGTCGGGTTGGGGCAAACCGGATCAGCGTCTCCAGTCGGAAGCGTGTATTCCGCACTAGTCGCAGGGCATTTCGGCTTGACCTTGATATACTTGTCAGCACCATAGATGTTGGCGTCATTAACTTCCTTGCCCTCAAGCTTGCACTGCTCGCAAGCGGCCTGAATCTGCTTCAGGTTGCTAATGCACGCATTCATCTGCGCTGTCTTGCGGTACTTGACGAAGTTCGGGATCGCAACAGCAGCCAAAATGGCGATGATGGCGACCACGATCATGATTTCTACGAGGGTAAAACCCTTCAACATCTTTTTCATGGTTGTGTTCCTTTTTTTGTTTTGTTTATTTGTGTCGACACCATGCCGACACAAAATTAATGAGCAATCGCTATGCCAAGATCTGAAATATAGCAATAATGACTGATTATTCTTTAATTACGCGAACTATGCACTTTACATGCCACGCCAATTCTTTTGCACAAATAAGAAAGTTTTGCAGCAATGCAAATAAATCAGTCGTCCGAAAGCTTCCTGTATAGAGTGGACAAATTAACTTTTAGCGTCTCTGCCGCCTTCTCCTTATCCCCACCAGTATTATTGAGAATTTGCTCAATGTATTCGCGTTCCTTTTGTTTAAGAAAAGACTTTAGGGACGCATTAGTATTCCCCGAAGAAGCCACCTGTTCGGACTTGGCCTTGTGCTCAAGGATCTTGGGGGGTAGTAGGTCGCATGTAATCTCCCCGCTGTGGTAAAAGGTCAAGGCATGCTTGATAGCATTCTCAAGCTCACGAACATTGCCCGGCCAATCATACGCTATAAGCGCCTTTGCTGCATCAGCAGAAATCTCCGGCACCGAAGCCGCTTCACCGCGCTCGGCGCGGATAAAGTGCCGAGCAAGCGGAATTATGTCATCAGGACGCTTTCTAAGAGGCGGTATGTCAATTGTTATAACAGCGAAGCGGTAGTAGAGGTCGCTCCTAAAAGTCCCCTTCACAACGGCCTCTTCGAGATTTGCATTCGACGCCGCAATCACGCGCACGTCGACGGGGATTGACTTAGTGCCGCCAACGCGGCGGATCTCCTTTTCCTGAAGGACTCTAAGAAGCTTCCCCTGCAAGATAAGCGGCATGGAGGAAATTTCATCGAGGAAAAGCGTTCCTCCATTTGCAGCCTCGAAGAGACCTTCTTTATCGGCGACGGCACCAGTGAAACTCCCCTTCACATGGCCAAACATCTCGCTCTCAAGGAGATTTTCAGGTATTGCCGCACAGTTCACCGCGACCCATGGCCGTTTTGCACGCGTCGAGTTGCGGTGTATCGTCCGCGCGATTATCTCCTTGCCTGTGCCACTCTCGCCATTGATGAGAACCGTCGCCGCCGTAGGAGCGACCTTCTGTATCGTGTCGCAGACATTCATCATCAGAGGCGACGAAGCGATAAAGTTCTCAAAGCGATACCTTACAGGATGCTCTGGCTTCGCGGCCGTCGTTGCAGACTTTGAAACCTGCTCTTCTGCCCGCTTCAGACACGCTATGAGATCGTCAACCTTGAATGGCTTCGTCAAGTAGTCGAAGATTCCGTTCTTCATCGCCTCAATCGCCGTCTCTACGCTCGCATAGGCAGTAAGAAGGATCACGGGGATCTCCGGCGCCATCGCCTTAATCTCATGAAAGAGGGTCATTCCGTCCATCGGCGCCATGCGCAAATCGGTAACAGCGATATCGACACCGCCCTTGCGCACTATGTCAAGGGCGGCATTTCCATCACGCGCAGTCTCAACGACATAGCCGTTCGCCTTCAGCAAGCTCTGCAGCAAAAGCAGGATTCGCGGCTCGTCATCGACAATCAAAATCTTCGACATGGAGAAAATTATACTACAAAATTTTACAATCGGCAAGCGCGAGTGGCACACAATTTGCTAAAATATGTCTTGTCGTGAAATTGCAACTGACAAAAGACAAGACGATAGAGATAAAATTTCCCTCCGGCGGGGCGAAGTCCGTTCGTGACATTACCGGCATAGAGTTGTTCGCCACCGGGGAAACGGAATGTCCGGCCATCCGCCTTGTGTACAAGAAAAAATCCTGGCACATTGCAGCTTCGGGGTTTGCAAAACTACCAAACGGCGAACTTCCAATGCGGTGGGAAGACACTCCCCACCAGCCAGTGTGGGAAATGCCGCATGAATTCACCTCGCCGCATGCCGCGCTTGCAGTAAATTCGCCGATGGCCACGTTTGCCCAGTCTACCGCCGATGCCGTAGTCCAGGACATGATGGCCGGGCTTGCCGCACAGGACGAAAAGTCCACGGCGGGAGACAAATTGCAGCCAGACGGCAAAAGACGCTTCGGCATAAAGCGAGAGCAACAAGCCATTCCCGCGAAAAAAACCGCCGCGCAGCAGGAAAACTCCGCGCGCAAGCCCCCATTTCCCGGAGCAGGCACTCCTGTATCCGAAAATGGGCGACGCTTTGTAGTCCGCCCGATGGCGGAGGAGAACTTCCACCTTTGCGCATCGCTCCCGGAATTTCAGACATTGTGGCTCTCCCGGCTTCTCCCAGAAGGCAAACGTCCAACCGCCTCATCGATCCAGGTTGCCGAGTCCGCGCTGATGGCGAGCATACTTCTTCAGCCAGAGTTTATTGCGGCAGACGGCAACGCCCTTGCGATATTCATGAGGCCGGATGCGACATACCTCGCCGGCTACAAGAAAGGCGAGCCGGTCCTGTGGCGACGCTGCCCTGGAGTAGGCGGTGCCCTTGCCATGCGCGACACCGTGCGCAACACCCTCGGCCTTGACGAAGAGCTCGTGGACTCTGTTCTAAACGAGTCGCTAATCGACCCACGTCCCGCGCTTGAGCCGTTTGTAAGGCCAATACTCAGCCAGCTTTCGCTGTCACTCGACTACCTGGCGAGCAAACACGGGCTCAAGTTCGATCACGCGTTCTTGATGGGAGTCGGTGCCGGGGCATCGCATTGGTCGACATACGCAGAAGAGTCGCTTCACCTGAGGCTCGTCTCACCAGACCCGTTTGAAGGGCTGGAGCTCGACAAGGGCGTGGATGCCGGCGACGCCTCGCGCCACCTCGTCGCGCTCGGCGCGGCAATTGCGGGAGCGGAGGTGTCGGCATGAAGGCATCGTCGTTCCATCTCAACCTCCTCAAGCCAAGCGAAACGCTCTCGTCGTCGCCTGTGCGACTCAGGATAATGCTTCCCGTCGGCGCCCTTCTCGCCTGCGTCGGGCTGCTCGTATGGTGGGGCGTTCTCTTCACGCAAATTGTCCTTACAAAGACACAGGCGCACAACATCGAAGAAGACCTTGCCGCGAAGAACAGCGCCCATGCCGAAGCCATACAGAAAAGAGACCTCGCGCGCGAACTCAAACTCCAGCTTGAACAGCTTGAATATTACAAGTCCGGCGTGCGCTCGATAGGAGAACCACTCGCCAAGTTCGCAGAGATAGTTCCTCTCCGCGTACAGCTGAAAGAAATGTCCATAACCCCGCCGAAGCCGCAGGTCCTCTTGCCCCCAGGGCTAAAGGTTCCGCTCTTCGGCCCGACAGAGAACGTCGAAACGCAAAAACTCGTGATTGCCGGACTTACGACGAAGGAAACCCCTGTCATCTCGCTTATGGAATCTCTTGAAACCGGTTTTGAGAAACTCGTCACGAACGAACGCAAGATAAACTCTTTCAAGCAGGACAATGCCGAGATCGACGGCAGGAAGCTTCTTAGTTTTGAAGTCGAATACACCATGCCAGAGAGGAGATTTGCGAAATGAACAGCGAACTCTTCCAGAACATGGCCCCAAACGCGAAGCGCTCGTTCATCGTCACCATAACGTTTGCAGCGCTGGCCACGATAATCTACCTCTTCTGCGTCCAGCCTTCCACCAACGAGCTCGAAACGTCAAGACGAAACCTCGCAGAGCTGCAGGACAAGCAATACAGGACCGATCTTGATCTAAGGCGCTCCAGCACGGTCACGAAGGACCTTGACGAACTCGAAGCGGCGCTAAAGCCCTACCGCGAAGCAATGCTCGTTCCCCTTCTCGAGTCGTACTCCATGCGGGCAAAATCCCTCCTTGATCCGATTGCGCTTGGCGCAGGGCTTAACGACGTCACATACTCAGACGAGCCGTTCCGCGCGCTTCCGCTGCCAAAACCGATGCCACGCCAGCTCCATACACGTGCGGCAGTAAAGCTCGAAGCGACAGGCAGCTACCAGCAGGCCGTGTCATTCCTCCTCCGGCTTGAGAAGGAAATGCCTCTCGTCTCGCTAAGGCAGTTCGACATCTCTGCACAGCAGAATCCAAGATCGCAATCCATATCGATTGTCCTTGAATGGCCGGCGAAAGGAGGTCTGACTCGCAAATGAGCCCGCTGATCCTTATTGCGGCAATAGCCGTCAGAAATCCGTTTTGGCCCATCGGCTTCGAGGGCGAAAGGGAAACAATTTCCGCAGAGCCAATCGTCGACGTCAAGGCGACGACAACTCCATCTGATGAAGACACTGCGACGGCTGGCGCAGTCGCGCGCTCTTCGCAGACAATCTCCGACCGTCACTGGAGCGAAGCGCGCAAGACGCTGAAAACCAGTGGTATAACGGTTGTGACGGGCAGAGACGGCACAAGGCGCCAATGCATAATGCTTAATGGCCTCGCCTACGGGGACGGTGATCTTGTATCCGTCAACCACAACGGACGACGCTTCACCTGGCGCGTCAAGGGGCTCACCGAAAAGGACACGGTAAAGCTCACACGCGTCCGCGCCAAGACGATAGAAGACGCCCCGCCAGACGAAAGCAAATTGAAAGACATTCTCACCCAGAAGGAGAACAAGAAATGAAACGCTTCTCTATAGCACTATTCGCGATGATCATCACGGCGGCGATTGCACAAGAGCCAGCCGCACCCGCGAAGGACGAGACGAAAGGAGCGGCCGCAACTCCGCTTGCGGAAACGGCTGCCTCAAACGTTGACGACGCGACGGCACTGCAGGACGAAGGGACTGACGAGATCGACCTCGAAGAAGACGATTCGGCCATTGCAGCAAAAAAACCGCAGATAAAGGGCGAAATGTCCGAAGGCACGATGTCTCTCGTCGACATCGACTGCGATGACGCAACGCTCGCAGACATACTCCGCCAGTTCAGGAAGACTACGGGCGCTAATATAATATCCGACGACTCTACAAATCTCCAGAGGCGCGTATCCGTCTCTCTCAAGCATGTTCCGTGGCTTCAGGGCATGACGGCGATTCTCGGTTCACGTGGCTTCCGAGTCGAGATAAGAGACAACATCTACAGAGTCGTCGAAGATTTGCAGTTGATCCCCGTGTCTACTCGGACGTTTAAACTAAACCATGCGTCAGCGAAAGAACTTGCCGACCTGTTCAACGCGACATACGCACCGAAGGATCCTGCCGGTAAAATAAAATCACCAATCGCATCAAGCTTCCCAGGAGCAAACGTCGTCGTTGTTACTACAACCGACAAGATACTCTCCGACTGCGAGGCAATCATAGCGGCAGTAGACGAAGCCGTCGCCCAGATATACATCGAAGCGCGCTTTATAGAACTTTCCACGGAAGCCATGCACAAGCTCGGAATGCAGTGGGACTCGCTTGAAAGCTGGGGTGCTTCCGTAAGAAACATCTCCGGCGGCTGGGAATACAACAATGGTCGCGCTGCAAACTACGGGATGCCGATGACGGCTAGGTCTCCGTCGTCCTCGTCCAGCGACTCCAAATCAGCCAACGCCAGCACCTCGCTCTCCGGTAGCTCCGCCAGCTCATCTGCATCCTCGTCGTCCTCTACGTCCAAGAGCTCCTCCGACTCCATGACATACACAGGCCTTGTCCCCAACTCTATTGGCGAAGCCACCAAAGCAGGTCGCGACGCATCAGACATGGCATGGCACAACGCCCGCGGGTTCTCCGGACAGCTCTCCATGGACGACTTCCGCCTTGCGATGAGCGCCTTCGAGCAGATGTCCGACGCAAAGGTCTTCTCAAACCCGAAGATCATCGTCTCGAACGGCAAGGAGGCGAAGGTCGACATGACGACAAAGTATCCGAACGTCACGATCGACTCCAACTACACTGGACAAAACTCTCAAAACCTCTCAATCTCCACCAAGCTTGACACCATCCCAGGCGAAGACAAGTTTATGTTCGCGAAGGAGGCGTTCTTCAGCTGGGGCATCGAGCTTTCTGTTACCCCTCGCATCTCGCCAGATGGCCTCATCTCCGTCGAGATCGTCCCGACGATCAGCGACTGCACCGGCTATCTCACGGTCAACTCGAGCCAAGAGACCGACACGCCCTACACGCAGTACCCGATTATCGAGGTGAAGCGCCTCACGACGGAGTTCACAATGAAGGACGGCGCGACAGCCGTCATCGGAGGCCTTTCAAAGTCTGCTGAAGAAGACGTCGACTCTGGCATCCCGTATCTCCGCAAAATCCCATGGGTTGGTCAAAAGCTGTTCGGCTGGAAGAGCCGCCAAAAAGTCCAGAAGGAGATTCTCGTCTTCGTGACCATCGGCATTGCCGACCCCTCCAACCTCCCGAAGGACATTGGCCTTCCGAAGAATGCAATACTTGGCCGCGAATTCGTCCGTGGAAACCAGCTTGAACCAGGCGACCGCGAAGGAACTAGCGCGAAGGTCCTCAAGCTCGACATGAGCGAACTTGACAAGCGCGGAAAAAAGAAGTCGCAGGGGAAGGTGACAATCACGCCTGCCAACGGCACCTCGAAGACCATCCCTGAAACAGAGCCGACTCCAGCACCGATGCCAGTCGAGAATGCTGCAGAGCCAGCCGAACCACCCGCAACGCCGATTGAGCCCGTCGCGGACACGACCACACCCAAAGACGACAATGTTTCGCTGATTTCCGCACTCGCCGAAGAGGCAAAGGAGGAGTAAGCCATGAAAAAGCTGACAGCAACTCTTGCAATTGCCCTCACCACCATTGCCACCGCCCACGCTGCGGAAACGACAATAGTCGACTATGGCCAGACCTCAGAAACAACTGTGTTCAACTTGATCTGGGAATACGAAACCAAATCAAGCGACGGAGTCACGTATGCAGTCATCACAGGCGTGAGAGATTCTGGTTCTGACTACATATCCGGCGCCATCTCCGTGCCTACCTCGGTGGTGGGACCACCGAACGGGCCAGGCTACATCGTCAAGGAAATAGCAGACGGCGCATTCGCCAACCAAATCGGCATAACTTCAGTCTCCATACCCTTAACAGTGGCGAAAATCGGCACTGGCGTTTTTACCGGATGTTCTGTTCTATCGGAAATCACCGTGGACAGCAACAACCCATGGCTCACCTCGCTTGACGGGGCTCTCTATGACAAAGACTTTACGACGATCTTCGCATTCCCTGCCCTTGCCGAGACGATTGTTCTTCCTACATCCTTGGAGACAATCTCCTCTGAAGCTTTCGCAGGGGCACACCGGATTGTTTCACTAGATGTCCCCGAAAACGTTGTCGCGATTGGCGCTCGTGCGTTCAAAGGCTGTACTCGCCTCGAATCAATATCATTCAAAGGCAATGCACCTGCTGCCGACAGTTCCATCATCCAAGGGGCAAATGCGAACCTCGTCTTCCATAAAAAGTCTAATTCTACAGGATGGAGCACACCTCCGTGGAGTGGCTTAAACCTGCTGGACAGCGAATCTGACCAGGCTTCTGGAATCATCTCCACAAGTTTCGGACAGGTTATCTGGCGTTACCGCGTCCGGCAAGGAGAGGTCGAGATATACAACAACGGCAGCGCGGCGGTTCCAACATCAACAACCCAGACATACAGCTACGACGAGGAACACAACACATGGGTTGGAAATGGAAGGCTCATAGTCCCTTCTTCGCTTGATGGTTATCCTGTAACAGGAATTGGCGACGGGGCCTTCACCAAATGCGCGGCATTAACCGAAATTGAATTGCCTTCGACAATTAAACACATCGGCAACCGGCCATTCTCAGAATCATCAATCACCGCACTCTCCCTGCCCGACTCACTTCGCGTCCTTGACGGCAATCCACTCTCTGGTTGTGACACAATTCTCTCTATAACGATCTCGCCCGACAACTCCTACTTTGCAATTGTCGACGGCATTCTATACGATAAGGACATACGGTTACTCATCGGATGCCCCGCAAGAAAAGAAACCGCCTCTATTGCCTCAACCGTCACCTCAATCGGTGACGAAGCGTTTTACGGATGCTTTCGCTTGCGAGAATTAACGTTGCCAATTACACTGTCAGAGATAGGCGATCAGGCCTTTCGAGGCGCGGTGCGCCTAACCTCACTTGAGCTTCCAGTGGCAATGGTCGAAATCGGGCAAGCAGCATTCGCAGACTGCACAGCACTCATCGCAGTGACATACTGCGGTGACGCTCCCAACGCGGCTGATGACATTTACAATGGAACACCAGAAACATTGACGTCATCTGCCTTTGAAAACGCAAAAGGATTCACTTCCGGCACATGGAAAGGACGTCCAATCGAACTGATGCCGAGTACTACACCAAAGTCAGGATCCTATCTGGACAACAACGGCATTTCGTGGTCTTATGTAATTGAGAATGGCAAAGCAGTAGTACAATCCGCATCTGCAACCGGCGACAATCTGACGATCTCAATCCCTAAGGAAATAAACGGCCTGGAACTCGGCGGGATAAAATCTGACGCACTCGATGGACTTTCTGGCGTCAAGGCATACAGAAGCGAATCAAGCCTATACAAGACGAGAAACGGGTGTCTCTACTCAGCTGATGGGACGGCACTCTTGCGTGTTCCAGACTCACTCGTGCTGCCATACAGCGTCACTACTGAGATCTCGTCCAGCAAGGTGACGGTGACGATAGTACCAGGCTTAAAGGACTCCGGCAACCCTGGCAATGACGGAACGTCAATAACGACAAACACCACCTCCATATCGTCGTCGCGCACAACAGAAAAGATTGACGGGGACATATCCTTTGATGCATTACTGTCAGGCGTCACCACAATCGCGGATCATGCTTTCTACGGATGCAACAGCCACCTTGAAAATGAAAACACCTCAACCTCCGAGACTCTTCCAGGCGAGACGGGCTTCCTTGGAACGAGCGGCAATGTATACGTCCGCACGTCCGAACTGGAAACTACTACAAAAACGACATACAACACGACGCTCGCCCTTCCTGCCACTGTAAAAACCGTCGGTGCCAACGCCTTCGAAGGAAGCGGCGTCGTGCCGTCTAGAACATGGGGCTCGCAAAACTCGGCACCAGGAAACTCATCTGCCAAGCTGCGACTACAGAACGGTGATGCCGCGAAACTCGAGGAAAGCACCAGCTACATCGGCTGGATTGAGCAGAATGGCAAAATCGTCGGCACGGCGACGGTTAAGACAGGAAAAACGCGAAATGGCGTAATCAAGACAAGCGGAAGCTTCGTAATGATTGGCGCAAAGAAGACAAAGATCAAGAATACGGCGGACCTCACGAACATTGACGGCTTAACGCTCGTTAAAGACCTGTCGGCATCAAAATCCGATGCGACAATATTTAATACCTTCAAGGGCAAGTGCTGGACCATCGCACTAATGACGTCCGACTCTAGTGCTCCCCTTCTCGATGGCTACACGACGCTTTCCATCGCGATACAGACGAAGGGCAAAGTGCGCATAACGGGAAACACCGCAGACGGCACCAAGATAGCGGCATCGGCACAGATGGTTGTCGACGGAAATACGTTCAAGATCCCCGTCACAGCGCAACTATACTCCGCCAAGCGCGGCGGATTCGCTACAGTCTTCGTTGTCGATGAAGCAGGCGAGATTTCCGTCGACAGAACTTCAGTCGGATTCACGGCAATCCTTGGCGGAGCCCCAGTCCATGCCGCACTAACGACCATCGCTTCCGCACCACGCGGAAACGCCCTTTCGGGAGACATCTCGATATGGGGCGCTGCAGACGACGGATACTCGCTGGCAGAAACCTTGGGGTGGAAGCCACGCTATACAAAAAACTCCGGACAATTCCATGGGAAAATCAACCTAATCAAGAATTCCAACGCCAAGCGCATTCGCGCTACCGTAACTGGCGTCGTGGTAGACGGAGTCGGCTATGGCACGGTGGTAGTCAAAGGCGTACGCAGCTGGAAAGCCGAGGTCAAATAGCAGAAAGCATCAGGACCTGCGCTCCGACATTCCCGGTATGCCCAGGATGGCACGGTACTTCGCTACCGTCCTGCGGGCGACCGGGAACCCTTCTTTCTTGAGCAGTTCCGAAATCCTGTCGTCCGACAGCGGGTGCGATTTGTCCTCTTCGGCGATTATCGCGGCAAGTCGTTCGCGAAGCGCGTCCTTCGTTACCTGTTCGCCTGATTCTGTCGTGATTCCGGATGTGAAAAACTTGCGGAGCTCGACAGTTCCCTTCGGCGTCGAAGCGTATTTGTCGCGGACGGTGCGCGACACCGTCGCGTGGTGAACGCCAGTCTTCTCCGCTATTTCCTGCATCGTCATCGGCCTTAGGCCCTTAAGCCCGTTCTCGAAAAATCCGGGTTGGGCGTCGAAGATCGCCTGCGCGATGTCGGTGATTGTCTGCTGGCGGCGTTCGACCGCCTCGACGAGAGAGTTTGCCGCCGCTATGCGCTGGCGTATGTAGCTCTTCGTCTCCTTGTCGACATTTGGATCCGCAAGCATCTTCAGATACTTCGGCGAGATATGCACCTCGGGCAAGCTCCTGTCGTCAACTCTCGCTTTCCATCCCTCTTCGGTCTTGACGACATGCACCTCGGGATGAACATAGCTTATCGACTTTCCAGCGAGGTCATACGCGCGGCCTGGGCGCGGCTCAAGCGTGCGAAGCGCCCTCAAAACGTCGGCGTAGCGTTCGTGCGAAATTCCGAGGTCGCGCTCAATGACGGCGATGCGCCCTTCTGCCATGTCCTCGAAATGGCGCTCGATAAGTGCGCGCACTTCTTCCTGATACGGCGAGCCGTCTAATTTGTCTATCTGCGCAAGCAGACATTCCTGGGGGGTACGCGCGCCACACCCTGGAGGGTCGAGCTGCATTATCTCCTTGAGGACGGCGAGAATCTTCTCCTCGCTCTCGCCTGAAACCATTACGATGTCAGGAATCGAACCAATGAAACGCCCGTCGGCGTTAAGCTCGCCTATCAGCATCTCCGCGAGCGGAAGATCCTTCTCGTCGATGTCGGACATCTTGAGCTGCGCAAGGAGATGTTCTTCCAGCGTCTCCTCCTTAGTCTGCCTGTCGAAGAACCGCTGGCGTCTCTCGTCCGCATCCTCGTCACGCGTTATCGCTGCGGCGGCGCCGAACTCGGGCTCGTAGTCCTCGTCAGGGGAATCGGAGTCTTCGACGCTCTCGTCACGCTCCATTTCGCGCACCTTCTCCGAAACAGTTGTCTTCTCAAGCGTCGCCTCTATGTCCTCAATGCAGGGATTGCGGCTCATCTCATCGTAAAGCCGCTGGCGGAGCTCGGGAAGACTCATCGCAAGAAGCTCAAGCCCCTGCCGCATCTGCGGAGCAAGAGTCTGGCTCTGCGTAAGCTTCTGCCGTAGCTCGCCTGAAAGACCTGGCATCACTGATCTTCCGTGACGCGCAAGATTTCCTTGACGCTCGTGACGCCCGCAAACACCTTCGCCCAGCCGTCCTCGCGCAGAGTCTTCATGCCCTTCGAGAGAGAGATGTTGCGTATCTGAGTCGCGTTCTCGCGGCGAACAATTGCGCCCTCGATATCCTCGTCGACTTCCAGCACCTCGAAGAGCGCACGGCGGCCCTTGTAGCCGGTCCTTGTGCAGACGTCGCAGCCGGCGGGCTCGAACACCGTATTCCTCTCGGGCGGCGTGTCGAGCGAGTAGTACTTCATGTCGAGCGGAACTTCCTTCTTGCACTGCGGGCATAGGCGGCGGCAGAGGCGCTGGCCCATCACGCCCGCGACAGCCGAAGCAATAAGGAACGGCTCAACGCCCATGTCGATAAGACGCGGGAACGCGCCTGCGGCGTCGTTGGTGTGCAGCGTCGAAAACACCATGTGGCCCGTGAGCGACGCGTTAATCGCGATCTCGGCCGTCTCGCGGTCGCGAATTTCGCCGACCATGATGATGTCGGGGTCCTGACGCAGGAACGCGCGGAGAGCCCTCGCGAACGTCATGCCGATCTCCGACTGCATCTGCACCTGGTTGATGCCGGCCATGTGGTATTCTATCGGGTCCTCGGCCGTCATGATGCGGACGTCAATCTTGTTGACTTCGGAAAGGAAGGAGTAGAGCGACGTCGACTTGCCGGAGCCCGTAGGCCCAGTCACGAGGAAGATGCCGTTCGGCCGGTGGATGATCTTGCTGACTACCGCGTAGTCGCGCTCGTTGAAGCCGAGGTCGTCCATCTTGACGAAGTTGCCGCTCTTCGCGAGAAGTCGGAGCGAAATCGACTCGCCGTACGCGGCGGGCATGGTCGAGACACGGATGTCGATGTCCTGGCCAGCGATGCGGATGCCGATGCGGCCGTCCATCGGGAGACGCTTCTCGGCGATATCGAGGTTCGCCATGACCTTGATACGAGAGATGATCGCGCTCTTGAGGCGGTTCAGCTGAGGCGGAACGTCGACCTTGTGGAGCATGCCGTCGATGCGGTAGCGGATTCGGAGTTCCGTCTCCTGCGGCTCGATGTGGATATCGGTCGCGCCCTGGCGGTCGGCTTCAGCGATGATCTGGTTTACGAACTTGACGATCGACGCCTCTTCGCCCATCTCGTTGACGTCGATCTTCGTCATCGCGCCGATGTCTTCGTCGACGGAATAGCGACCGTCCTCGATCATCTTCTCGATCGCGTCCGCGCCGACGCCGTAGTATTTCTTTACGGCCTTCTCGACTTCTTCCTTCGGGGCGAGCGAGGTCTTTATGGGGCAGCCCGCGACGAGCCGCAGGCCATCTGCCGCCGAGGTGTCGAACGGGTCGGAGGTGACGATTGTAAGCGAAGTGCCGTCGGTCTTGAACGGGAGGACGTTGTACTGGTAGACTGCCGACGCGGGAAGTTTCGTGAGTGCGTCTGGGTTCGGCTGCTGGCGCTCGAGATCGACCGTCTCAAGGCCGAGCGACTTCCCGACCGCAGAAAGGAACTCGATTTCCTTCGCGCCGCCGAACTTGACGGCGGCCTCGGCGAGCCCCATTCCCGGGTTCGCCGCGCGGTTTTCGGCAATGCGTTGAAGTTGTTCGTCGGAGTAGATTCCGGCGGACTTCAGTATCATGTTTGCAAGAGAGTTCTCGCTCATGTGCTATATTTTACCAAAAAACACCGTGGCCTGTGTTGCGTTTTAACTGTGTGGCCAAGTGCGAACAGTCAGCCCTCATGGACACACTACGGCGCACTTTCCGCAGAACCGCGCCGCGACACATAAAACTGGCGATTTCTGTACTCTCGCCGCGTTATACTTACCTCGTCACCGGTGCCGCAATGCGTTTCAGAACTCCCCGCGCAACTCGAAATAACGAAATCGAACGCGTCAGATTTTCCCTTCACAACCAGAAACGTCGCGGTCTCATCATTGTCATCCCAGCAGAATGTAGCCCCATAGACTCTTTCCATTTCAGCCGCAATCTCCACCGCCCATTTCTTCTCTGACGGAAAGTCAAACACCACCCCGTCATCCTCTCGCAAGAACTCCAGACTGTCAACCGGTCCATCGTACGTCCCGTCACCGATTCGCTCAACCTCACCACAGCCTATAAGCTTGACGGTCGTGAACCCATGGAACGGCCGCCCAAGTCCAACGGCGATTTCGCAGTGTGAGACCCACACGCAATCCGACATGCCGATAACTTCACAGAGCGAACACAGTTCTTTGTCATAGACAATCGAACTATCCATGTCAAACCCCATGAAGGACAACCCCTTCGACTTGTCGCCACCTGCAGCAAAGACGATGTTTGTCGGACCAAAGCAGACAACTTCATTGCACCTGTATCCATCGCAAAAGCCCTCAATCAAATCTCCATAGAGCAGCGACCAAATGCGCGGGAAATGACGAAGGACGGCATCGCGATCCGCAGACCTTATGCCTGTACGCCGAAGCTCGACAATGCGGACGTTCGGAAAAAGGCCGAAGTCGTCAAGCGAAGCAATCGGGCAAAAGTCGATGCTTATCTTCTTCAACGGGCAATTCTCAAGCCCCTTTACATCATGTACAAGACATGACGTGAGTTTCAACTCCTTGATCGGAAGTCCATTGAGAACAGACAGGTCAAGCGGACGAAACTCGCAAAATGCAATCTCAAGGTTTTCAAGCGACTTGCACTCGCGGAGCACACCAAGATTACCCAATTCGTACCCGCCATTAAGGACAAGGCGTTTCAGCTTCTTCATGGCGCGAATGTCACCCTCGTCGATATATTGACTCCTTCGAAATATGGTGTCCATCTCCAGCTCTTCAAGATTGACGAGATTTGTAAAGCATCCACAGTAATCACCTTCTGGGGAATGCGACATATCGAGCGAAACAAGACTGGTCGGTAGTTTTTCTATTGCCCGAAAGCCTTTCCACGCACTGAAAGATTTTAGCGATTTCAGCAATCCGAGACTGTCCTCGTCAGCGAGCGAGACGCTCGACTCAAAGTAGTAGCGGCCGTCCAACCGCTCCAGCGGCAGGTGCGCAATCTTGCGGAAAGAGCCAATATGCAAATTGCCGCCGAGACGGAGTTCCGTCATGTTTGTCTGAGACGAAAGGAAGGACAAATCGAGCGGGACTTTGCTTTCTGCGTGAACATTGAGCGAGAGATCCTTGAGCCGCGTCATTTTCGAGATGCGCTCCAGGACATTCGTAAACTCGGCGCGCGAGACTTTCTCCCAATATGGGTTTGCATTGGTTGGGAACGCTCCCGCCGCATCAGGAAGCACCAGATCCAGCGAAAGGCGCTCCTGATCCAACGCAAACGCGGTGTCATCAGCCATAGTCGGCATCACCACCATAGCGGCAACAAGACAGATCGCACTCTTCAACAATCTCTCGCGCAGTTTCATCATGAACCGTATTATATCACAAATCCCTCAAAACAGCGCGCGGCAAATCTGAGGCTAAGCGAGTCGACGGAACGTCGGCGAGCGCAGATGCTACGAAGAAAAACGCGCCAAAGCGGAAGGTCGGGCTAAGGCGACGCGTGTGAAGGAGCCATGCGCGGGAGCGGTGGGGGTGTTTCGGCGGCATGCGAAGCGACGGCGAAAAAGACGGAAGCGACCCGATTTTGACGCGCCGCCATTTTGCCGAGAGGCTTGACGGCACGGGCAAAATGTAAAAGGCCGCAAAATCGATGTCGCCAAAGCAGCGCGGCGATAGATTAGAAAAGAATTGGGGGAAAGGTGGTGCGACTGACTGGGATCGAACCAGCAACCTTCGGCTTCGGAGGCCAACGCTCTATCCAATTGAGCTACAGTCGCGTTGGTTGGGTATTATACCAAATATCACTGCGCCGCGTTGCCGATTTTTTGCGCGCGCTCCTCCATAATCCGGTCGTATTCATCGTCGTCGTCGAAATCGGAAAGCTCCTCGGGCCTGTCCGGCGGGATCATGAGATAGCGAAGCGCGCCAATCGCGATTCGCCTGAACACAGGGCCCGACGAATTGCCACCCTGGTGAAACTTGCGCTTCTCGTCGAAGTCAAGCGTAACGAGAATGACGAGCTTTGGATCAGACGCTGGAACCATGCCGCAGAACGTCGCGCGGAAAAGCGAATCGGAATAGTGACCATTAATGACCTTCTGCGCCGTTCCCGTCTTGCCCGCGACGGAATAGCCGCGTATCGCCGCCCTTCTCGCAGTGCCAGCGGGCGAAGCGACACCAAGCATAATCTTCCTCATCTCGCGCGCCGTCGACTCCTTGATCGGACGGCCCGCCGGTGTAGGCGTATGCCTGTAGACCTCTTCTCCACGATAGTCAACGATCTTGTCGACGATGTACGGCTTCATCCTGAGGCCGTTGTTCGCAATCGCCTGGTAGGCGGAACACATCTGGATTGCCGTCACCGACACGCCCTGCCCTATCGGCGCGCGCGACCATGTCGCCTTGTCCCACTTTTTCCAGTCGCGAATTATGCCAACCTCTTCGCCGGGAAGCTCTATGCCGGTTTTCGTACCGAAACCAAACCGCGTCATGTAAGTCCAAAGATTCTTCGGCCCCATGTCGCTCCCGATCTTGCCAACGACGATATTCGAGGAGTGAACTACTGCGTCGCCAACAGTCATCATCGGCTCCCACACATGGCTGCCGTCGCCAGGAAGCTTGTAGTAGCGCTCGTCGTTCCTGTTCGTGGAATACTTCGTGTCCGCTCGGACAAGCCCCATATCTATGGCGCCAGCCACCGTTATGACCTTCATCACGGAACCTGGCTCGTAAGTGAAGTTCGTCACGCGGTTCACCTTCGCCGCGTCAGACGCGCGGCCAAACGCAAGAGGGTCGAAATCGGGGCGCGACGCAAGCGCGAGTATCGCGCCTGTTGCCGGATCCATGACTACGCACCAGCCCGACGCTGCGCCAAACTCTTCCATCCCCCACTTTAGCGCAGACTCGACCTCGTATTGGATGTTGTGGTCGACCGTCAGGTATATGTCCGCGCCCGGCAGTGGCGAAATCGTCTCGATGCGCCGGTCGTATATCTCATGGCCGCGCGCATCCTTCATACCGCGTATCTTGCCGGGAACGCCCGTCAAGTCGCGGTTGTAGCGAAGCTCGATTCCCGCTGAGCCGACGTTCTCGGCATTGACAGAGCCGAGAACATGCGACAGGAGCCGCCCATGGAGATATTGACGCACCTCCGTGTCCTCGATTCTCAACCCCGCTACGCGAGTTGAATCGCAAAGCTTCTCGTGTGCAACGGGGTCTGACGATATGGCGACAAACTGGTAGCGTTTCGACGTGTTGAGTGCCATCTTGCGCACCTTTATGCGGTCAATGCCAAGGGCTTCGGCAATCGTGTCAGCAATCTGCCCGCGCGTGCGCGGCTCCTCACCTTTGCGCCTGACTATGCGGTTTGTGAGCGCAACGGGATCCATACGGTATTCCCATATAGGCACTGACTTTGCAAGAGGATACGAGCGGCCAAACGAGTCGTAGATCGTGCCGCGGCAGCCAGGAAGGTCTCGCTCGAAAGTATAGTCGATGTCGGCGACATCGGGATCTACGTGCGCCCTGATAAGCTTCTGCGTCGAATATCCGGCGAAAGCCAGAAGCAGGACGACTGGAACCCAGAATCGCCAGTTTTCGCCGCGCATCGGGTTACCTGCGTCTGCGAGCCGCTACAGTATTTTTCGCCGGATTCCTGACAGGCGGCGTATACTTCGCCGACTGTGCGGCCTTGCTGCGCTCCGCCGCGCGCGCCACCGAGGCCTGTCCGGAATACGGGCGGCCAGACTTGTCCATGCGGATGACCTGCGTCTCGGGCTTCGAATAGCGCATCGCAAGCCCATGCTTCAGCAATGCCGCCTCGAGGCGCTCGGACGTCTTCATCTCGTCCCAGCGCTCCTGTTCGCGCTTCTGGTCGTTTTCGAGTTTAGCGAGCTGACGCTCCTTCTCGCTAATGGTCTTGCTGAGCTGCTTGCAGCTCGACGAGGCCAGCATGTTGAGAATGACCATCGCGAAAGCCATGACCATTACGGCACCGATCTGCACAGAGCGGCCGGCCATCACGGACATCTTCTTCGGCATCTTGCGATTTCTTCTCATTGTAGCGTTACTCCTTTTCTGCAGCCCGGAGCTTTGCGCTCCGCGACCGCGGGTTTAAATCTGCTTCTTCTTCAGACGCGACGACCACCTTTCCGGTCACCGCCCTCATCCTGGGCTCTTCGCCCTCCCACCGTTCTCCGCCTTGCTGCAGCGAGACCATTCTGCCGACGTGCTTTGCGAAAAACCTCTTCACGATCCTGTCTGTCAGAGACTCGAACGTTATGACTGCGAAGCGCCCTCCGCTTTTCAATAGCCCTAACCCGCCTTCAAGCGCTCGCTCAAGCTCCCCGATCTCGTCATTGACTTCCATCCGAAGCGCCTGAAAGACGCGCGTCGCAGGATGATGGGCACCCCTTCTCCCCACGACTCTCTCAACGAAGTCCGCAAACTCAACCGTCGTCTCGAACTTCCTCTTCTCGCGCTCCTTCGCGATGGCCTTCGCAATCCGTCTCGCCTGCGGCTCCTCGCCCAATTCGCGGAATATCTCTTCCAACCTCTCCGCGCTCTCTCCATTCACGATGTCGGCGGCACTCAGGCCGCTCGACCTATCCATGCGCATGTCAAGGGGTCCCTCGCGCAGAAAGCTGAACCCGCGTCCGGCTTCATCAAGCTGAGGACTCGAAACACCCAAGTCCAGCAGGATCCCATCGACTTCGCTCCAGCCCTTTTCATTTGCAATCTCCTTTAAATCACCATGTCGGCCGCGCACGGCCGTGAGTCCCGCGACTTCTCCGATTTCGTGGATGGCCTGTTCGTCGCGGTCTATGCCGAGAACCATCCCGCCTCTGGCGATTATCTCCTTCGTGTGCCCGGCTCGCCCGAGAGTGCCGTCCACATATCTCCCACCAGGTCTCACGGCCAGCGCATCCATCACCTCTTTCAGCAGAACTGGTATGTGGCCGCCCATCTTCACTTCGCCCATCCGTCAGAATCCGGCTTCCATAAGCGCCTCGCCGAACTCGGCCTGATCGACCTTGTCCTCCGGCGGAAGCGCCTCTGGCCTCCAGAGTTCGATTTTCCGAACCGCACCCACCATCGCGACCGTCGTCGTCAAGTTCGCGAACTGAAGGAGCTTGTCGCTGATGCGGATGCGGCCTTGAACGTCAAGGGCGAGCTGCTCAGAGTTTGCACCGATAATGCGAAGCGCGTTCGAAAGCCTCGGATCAAATAAGGCTTTCTCGCGAAG
>CACWJS010000021.1 GCA_902761275.1 uncultured bacterium
CGACATCGCGCCGTTCACGCCCCAGCGCCAATACCAGAGGGGATCGGCCCAGTTCAGCGCGATGCTGGCGCTAAGCGTCGGATAGAGGTTTGCCACCGCTGCATCAACCTCGTGCGACGCGGCCCTGAGATGCGCACGGGCGGACTGTACCAGCGGCGCGTTCGTGCATGCGGCACCATAGAGCTCCGAAGCGCCGGCAGAAGTATCCGCGAGCGAACGGAAAAGCTGCGAAAGACCGACATCGCGCGAACCGAGAACAGTTCTGAAATCACCCGACGCAGCGTCAACCCCAAGAGCCGCCATAAGCTCGGCACCAGCCGTCACGACGTCGTTCGACGCCGCGACTACGTTCTGCACCGCCTTTGCGAGGTCGAGTTTCGCCTTGAGGACGTCAAGTTCCTTCGCCTCGCCATGCTCCTTCCTGAGTTCCGCCTGTTCGAGATGCTCCGCGTACTCTGCTTTGTTCGTAAGCGCTACTTCGAAAAGCGCCTCGTTCCTTAGGAGCGCGAAATACGCGACCGCCACTTCCTCAAAGACAGTATATCCAGTGCTTATAAGCGACGTTTCGGCGGCAATGACTTCTTCTGAGAGTGCGCGCGCTTCCGCAGCGTTGCGGCCAAAGTCGTAGATGAGAATGTCCAAGGAGAGCGATCCAGAGGCAGAACCGTCTGTCTTCCCGTGAAGTTTGTGAGCTTGCTTCGACGACTCCGAGCGACCTATCGACGCCGAGGCGTCCAGCCCTCCCCAAGGGGTCGACGAAAGGAGCGGCGCATCTGCCGCGACCTGCCTGAGGGCTATGCGCGCATCCTCTACCGCAAGGCGCGCACGGACCATAGTAGGGCGGTTCGCGATAGCAAAGTCGACAAGCTGCGCGAGATTGCATCCCTTGAGATCGACCTTCTCTGCTTGGGTGTCGGCCCCAATGCCTCGGTCGGCATACGCCTTCTGGGCGCTCCGCGCCTCACGAACGGCATGGTATGTGCCACATCCCGCAAAAACGGCGGCAAGCGCAAAACACTGAATAAAACGCATTGTACCCATTGGCGGTATTGTACCAAAATCATGCGCTCCCGCCAATACGCCGCATGTGCTTTGCGACATCAGATTCTAACGAACCAGAATTCCCTTCATCTTGTCGATGAAAACCGACTTCGCAAATTGTCGGGCGTTTTCGCGACAGGCGTCGGCAGTGAACTCGCACGACTCAAACTCTTCGATTGCCGCACAAAGAGACTCGACCGTCTGCTCCTTGAAGAACATACCAGTTCGCCCTTCTACGACGGTCTCCAACGCACCGCCCGCGCCATACGCAATGACGGGGCAGCCAGCGGCCTGCGCCTCGACGGGAACAATGCCGAAATCCTCAAGGCCCGGAAACAGCAACGCCTTCGCGCCTGCGTAAAGCCCGCGCAACTTTTCGTCTGCCATGCGCCCAGCGAAGACGACGTTGCTGCGGCCGCCGACCTCGCACTCTAGTCGGGAGCACTGCTTTCCATTACCAACCACAATCAGATTGCGATTCATCCGGAGCGTCGCCGCAACCGCGAGGTCTGGCCGCTTGTAGTCACGCAACTCGCCGACATAGAGGTAGTAGTCGCCAGCCTTCCGCTTTGCCGCAGAGAAAAACTCAACATCGACCGGAGGATGCACGACGACGGAGTCGCGTCCGTAAATGCGCTTGATGCGCTCTGCGACGAAAACGGAGTTCGCGACGAATTCGTCAACGGACTCGGCGCTCTTCAGGTCCTCGCGGCGGAGATACGGCGTAAAGAGCTTCATCGCGAGCTTGCCGCCGATTCCGGCCGTACGGAAATATTCGTCGTGCATGTCCCAGAGGTAGCGCATCGGCGTATGGCAATAGCATACGTGGCGCGCGCCCTTCGGCTTGCGGATCCCCTTGATGGGGCCGGATTCGCTGGAAACGACGAGTTCATAGCCGTCCAGTTTCAGCGAACGCGATGCAGCTGGCATGAGCGGGAGATACGCCTGCGGATGCTTGCGCCCGAACGGCATGCTGGCGATGAAACTTTCCGTCACCTTACGCCCGTCGAACAGCCCTTCCATGTTCCCGCGGACGTAGGCATGGGTGAAAACATCCGCCTCCGGCAGCATTTCCCCGAGTGCGGCGAGCACCTTCTCGCCGCCGCGCACGTTCGTGAGCCAGTAATGAAGCAGGGCGGCCTTCATGAAGCAGGCGAAGAGGTCACTTGCCGGTGCCGAGGCGCTGGCCCGAATACTTTTTCTCGTGGATGGGCTTCCACCACCACTCGTTGTCGAGATACCACTGCACCGTACGGCGGATGCCAGTCTCGAAGTTCTCGCGCGGACGCCAGCCAAGCTCGTCCATGAGCTTCGCGGGGTCGATAGCGTAGCGAAGATCGTGTCCAGGGCGATCGGCAACATAGGTAATTAAATCTTGATACCTTGGGCGGGGTTCGGGGCCGCCCGAGGCCCCGTCCTTTCCACCCCTCGGTCTCAACTCGTCGAGAATCGCACAGACCGTCTTCACGACCTCGAGGTTCGTGCGCTCGTTGTGCCCACCCACATTATACGTCTCGCCGGGGACGCCCTTCTCGTTCACGAGGAGAAGCGCGCGCGCATGGTCGTCGACATAGAGCCAGTCGCGCACGTTCGCGCCCTTGCCGTAGACCGGCAGGGGCTTCCCGTCAAGGCAATTGAGAATGATGAGCGGGATTAGCTTCTCGGGGAAATGGTATGGGCCGTAGTTGTTCGAGCAGTTCGTAATCAATGTCGGCATCCCGTACGTGTCGCGCCATGCTCTGACGAGGTGGTCGCTTGAGGCCTTCGATGCGGAGTACGGCGAGTGGGGCGAATAAGGCGTCTTCTCTGTGAAGAAGCCCGTCTCGCCGAGCGTGCCGTACACCTCGTCCGTCGAAATGTGCTGGAAGCGGAACGCCGCCTTCGCCGCGTCGTCGAGCGTCTTCCAATACTTGAGAGCGGCCTGCAGAAGCGTCGCCGTGCCGACAACGTTGGTGCGAATGAATTCACCCGGGCCATCAATCGAGCGGTCGACATGAGACTCCGCCGCGAGGTGGAAGATAGTATCGGGGCGGAACTCCGCAAACGCGCGATCCATCGCCTCCTGGTCGCAGATGTCGGCCTTCATGAAAGAGAGCCGGGGATTGGACGAGGTGAGCGTCGCGGGGTCTAGCCCGACTTCCTTGAGCGACTCGGGCACGCCCGCGTAGGTGAGCTTGTCGACGACAAGTACCGTCGCCTCGGTCTCCTTCAGGAGAAGCCGCGCGAGGGCGGAACCGATAAAGCCGGCGGCGCCGGTCACGATGCAACGCTTGGAATAGGCCATTGTCAGATTCCTTTCACGAGATTCTTGAGATAGGTGCCGTAAGAGCTCTTGCCGTAGCCGTCGGCGAGATGCCGCAGCTGCGCGTCGTCGATCCAGCCGCACGACCAGGCAATCTCCTCGATGCAGGAGATCTGAAGCCCCTGGCGCTCGATGAGCGCGCGCACAAAGTTGGTCGCGTCAGCAAGCGACTGGTGCGTGCCGGTGTCGAGCCACGCGAAACCGCGCCCCATCGTCTCGACGGTGAGACGGCCCTCGTTCAGGTACTCGCGGTTTAGATCGGTGATCTCGTACTCGCCTCGCGCCGACGGCTTCAGCACGGCTGCTTTCTTGACGACGTCGTTCGGATAGAAGTAAAGGCCAACGACGGCATAGTTCGACTTGGGGTTGGCCGGCTTCTCCTCAAGCGAGATCGCCTTCCCAGCCGCATCGAACTCTACGACGCCGTAGCGCTCCGGGTCGCTCACGCGATAGCCAAATACCGTCGGCTCCTTCTTGGCGGCAGCGGCCTTCAGCAAACGCGGCAGATCTGCCCCGTAGAAAATGTTGTCGCCGAGAACGAGGCAGGCATCGTCATCCCCAAGGAACTCGCGTCCGAGTACAAAAGCCTGGGCGAGTCCGTTTGGAACCTCCTGTACCTTGTATGAGAACTTCATGCCGAGATCCGAGCCATCGCCAAGGAGCCGTTCGAAGTTGGGCAGGTCCTGCGGAGTCGAGATGACCAGCACCTCGCGGATGCCAGCTAGCATCAGCGTTGAGAGCGGATAGAACACCATCGGCTTGTCATACACTGGCAACAGCTGCTTAGAAACGACTTTCGTAAGCGGGTGGAGGCGCGTGCCAGCGCCTCCTGCGAGTATAATGCCTTTTCTTGCCATATCCCTGCCTCCTTAACTTGCCTGCCACGGCTCGATTTCCGCGAGCGGCGGGTGTTTCTGATCCTTGTCCGAAAGCTTGATCTCGACGTCGATCTCTGGCCACTCTATCTTGAGCGCGGGGTCGTTGAACATAAGGCCGCGTTCGCTCTCCTTGCAATAGAGGTTGTCGCACTTGTACGAAAAGAGCGTCTCATCTTCGAGTACCACGAAGCCATGGGCAAATCCACGCGGGATGAAGAACTGCTTCTTGTTGTCTCCCGTCAGAACGACTGACACATACTTACCGAAAGTGGGAGAACCCTTTCTGATGTCAACAGCGACGTCCCAGACCGCGCCCTTGATCACGCGCACGAGCTTCGCCTGGCAATGCTCGCCGGCCTGCCAATGAAGGCCGCGCACAACGCCCTTGGACGAGAAGCTCTCGTTGTCCTGCACAAAGTCCGCGGTTATCCCCGCCGCCTTGTATCTATCGGCGTTGTACTGCTCGCAAAACCATCCCCGCGCATCGCCGAACACGTCCGGCTCGATGATTTTCAGACCTTCAATATCAGCATCAATCACATTCATGATTGTGCATTATATCATATTCTCGCCGACTCCAACAGTCGCGCGAGGCACACGGCGTCCTCAACAGGGAACAAAGCCGCCTTCGAATAGCCTTTCAGGACGTCGCGGTTGCCTGGACAGTCCGACGCTATGACACGCCGACCTCGGGCGACAGCTTCCAAAAGCAGATAGGGCATGCCTTCCCAACGGCTCGGCGCAACGAGGTGATGTGCACAGGTCATGTAGGCACCCGCCTGTGGGATCTCTCCCGCGAACTCTACGAGATCGGAGACGCCGCTCGCCGCCGCTCGCGCTCTCATGGGCTCCAGCATCGGCCCACCGCCTATAAAAAGTGTCCGACGGCCAGCAAGGCGCAGCGCATCCTGCGCGAGCGTGATTGCGTCGACAAGCGTGTCCTGTCCCTTCTGAAAATCGAACCGCGCAATGCAGACGAAGGCAAAGGCGTTTGCCGCATAGCGCAAGTTCTCCGGCCGCGGCAGTTCCGCCGCGTCGATCGAATTCGGCTCAACGGCGACGGGGAGTTCAGCACCGTAGAGTCGCTGGATATCCGCCTCATCCGTTTCCGTAAGCGCGATCAGCTCGTCACATTGCTGGTACAGCCTTCGTTCCAGCGACAACCGCAACCAACGTTTCAGGCGATTTGCCGCTGTTTTCGGCAAGAAGTCATACTTGCGAAGGTGAATCCCATGGACGGTGAAGACGACCTTGCCTCTCGGCCTCGCAAACGGATTGCGAAACAGCTGGAGAAGCGCCTTCAAGTGGTTGACATGGATTACGTCCGCACCCCAGGCGTTCATCTTTGCCGCGGTACATTCACCGCGATCGGAAAAGAACACCCGAGACTCATCGCCCGAATGCCTGGCAATCTGGCGCCGAATGTACTCCATCCCGCCGCCAACCGCGTCCTTGTCTATGAGGTATGCTGTTTTCATGCGAACAGGAGTAATGAAAGGTTCCGTAGAAGCCCCTGCTTGAATAGCCGATGCCGGATGATGCGAATGCGCCGTTCCAGCCATCCGCATGTCGGCAGTGTCGCAAGCGCCATTGCAGCATCAGGGGACTCGCCGCCGAAACGCTCCACAAAGGCGGCGGCTTCCGCGGCATTCGCCGCCAACCTTGAACGAAAAGCCGATACGCCTTCCAAAGCCCTCTTCAAGAAATGCCGTGAACCGCAGTCGGTCGCCCCGATAACGTTTTCCCCATGCTGTCTGTAGAAGTACAGTGGCTCGTCGACAAAGCCAATATGCCCGAATGCAGCGGCGACAAGAACGAGCCACGCGTCGTGCATCAGCGCCTGTGGCGGAACCTTCCCAGCCTTCTCGCGAAGCGCGGCATTGAACAACATTGCATTCCCCGCAACAAAATTCTGCATCAACAACCTATTGAAGCAAAGCCCCTTTGCAATATTGACACGTTGCCTCGACAATACAGTTCCAGGCTTCCGATTCAGCTCGACATCCGTCACATAGCCGTCGCAAAACACAAGCAAGGGGACGTCTTTGCCGTAAATCGCCTCCAGTTCGCGCATCTTGGCAAGACACTTTTCCAACTTGTCCTTGTCCCAGACGTCATCCTGATCGGAGAACGCCGCGTATTCCGCGCGAGACTCAGCCAGCAGTGCGCTGAAGTTGCCGCAAGCACCAAGGCCCTCATCATCCTCACGACATATCAAGTTTACATCGACGCCGCGCTGCGCACGTATCGAATCGACTTGCGCCTTCAGCATCGCCGCTTGCGGACGATATGTTGCGAGCAGGACGTCGATCATCTATACGCCTCCTTGCGGTCCGCCACGCATCGCTTGAGAACGGCATCTATCGCCATGACCTTCGTCCACCAAGAATTATCCTCGAGGAACCTCTCGGGGACGGAGAATTCTCGAGGTCCCGCAAGAGCCGCAACAAGGCAATCTAAAAGCGAGCACTCTTGGCCGTAAAATCGCACAGCCTCAAACTGCTTGAACTTTTCGAGCAATGGCCACCATGAAGACACTATCGGGCGCCCAGCACGAAGATACTCGTACATCTTGACGGGGTCGACACCGTCAATCAGTTCGCTGCGGACAAACGGCATAATCAACACATCTGCCGACATGGCCTGCACCATGACCGATTCATGGGGAATTGCACCTCTCAAGACCACGTTCGCCGGCAACTCCGGCGCATTACAATCGCATGGCCCAAAAAGATCGAACCGCCATTCTGGATGACGGGCGGCAGCATCCAGCACGCTATCCCAGTCAAACCATGGCGCAATCGTACCAAAATACGCAATTGAGGGATGCTTGACGGCAATCGGCGCAATAGCCGACTCTGACTCTGACAGCTGGACACCATTGGAAACAACCGTCATCAGTGCATCTTCCGCCAAATAGTTCTTTGCCAGACTGTCACGTATAGCATCGGAGCTTGCCACTATCGCACTGGCTTTGCGAACGAGACTCCGCTCGGCCTCCTCCATGCGGCGCCGGCGAAGCCCTGTGAAAAATGCGGTTTGAACATCCATGCAATCATAGACATGGGGCATTGCTGACAAACTGCAGGGCAGCCAGGAAAGTGCCACGGGATTGGTGGCGATGACGACATCTGCCCGAACACGACGCAGCCAAAACGACACCCATATCCGATTCAGCCATCCCAATGGCCGAAAACGCGTTGCAAAAGGCAACACAGGAAGTTCGACTCCCGCAAAGCCATGGCCATAGTCGAGCCGGCGAAAGCGACACTTAGTGAACGACGCGGCGTAAAACCAGAACACCTGATGTCCGGCGGACGCCAGCCCCTCGGCCATGAAATGGGGGCGCTGGCGTATCCAGCCATAGGAAACAGGCGACTGGTAGAATATCCGCATCAACTTTGCATGGTTCCCGTGGCTACGAGTTCGGCAATGCGCCTGGCCGCAAGGCCATCGCCGTATGGATTGACAGCCCGCGCCATCTTGTCGTAGAAGGCAGCATCGTCAAGCAGACGCTCTGCAGCAGACGCCATCGACTCTGTTTCCGTGCCGGCGAGGATGACCGTCCCCGCGTCAACTGCCTCAGGGCGCTCTGTCGTGTCGCGCATGACGATTACCGGCTTGCCGAGAGACGGAGCCTCCTCCTGCACACCACCCGAATCAGTCATGATCAGGTAGCTTTGACGCATCATATAGAGGAACGATAGATAGTCAAGCGGCTCAATGAGGTTTACATTGGCAAGTCCACCGAGAATCTCGTTGACTGGCTTGCGCACGTTCGGGTTCATGTGCATGGGATAGACCACCTGCACGTCAGGACGCGACGCCACGCGCTTGATGGCGTTGCAAATGTGGATAAATCCTTCGCCGAAGTTCTCGCGCCGATGCCCAGTCACGAGCACAAGGCGCTTCGCCGGATCAAGAAACGGGAACTGCGTGGCAAGCCTTGCCTTGAGCGCGGCATCGCCGTCCATGATCTTCACCGCCTCATGAAGCGCGTCGATGACCGTGTTTCCGGTCACGAAAACAGTCGCGGGGTCCTTGTTCTCCTTAAGAAGGTTGTCCCGGGAGCGTGGAGTCGGCGCATAGTGCTGGTTGGCGAGGCACCCGGCTATCAGGCGATTTGCCTCTTCCGGCCATGGTGAATACAGGTTCCCAGTCCTCAACCCCGCCTCCACATGGCCGATGGCGATCTTGTGGTAAAACGCAGCAAGCGCGGCGGCCATGACGGTGGTCGTGTCGCCCTGGACGAGAATCATGTCCGGCTTCCATTCGGCGAACACTTCCTCCATGCCCTTAAGGACCTTGCAGGTAACGTCGGCAAGGGTTTGGTTCGGAGCCATAACGTTAAGGTCAAAGTCCGCCTTGAGGCCAAATATCTCCATCACCTGATCGAGCATCTGCCGGTGCTGCGCAGTAACGCACACCTTGACCTCCAGCTCAGGGCGCGCCTTGCACGCCTTCACCACCGGAGCCATTTTAATCGCCTCGGGACGCGTCCCGAACACTACGAGTATTTTCTTCTTCATTAGTACTCCTTCCTCACAATTCATTTAAGAAACCCTGCAACTGTTTCCAATGCGGCGGCGATAGACTGGTCCATGTCGTAATACTTGTAGCCGCCTAGACGCCCGCCGATGACAAGATTCGGATATTTCCTGGCCGCGTCCTGATATTTCGACAGCAACGTCCGCGATTCCTCGCAGTCAACCGGATAATACGGCTCGTCGCCGGGCTTCCAAGTTGCGGGATATTCCCGCATGATCACGGTCTTTTTTGCATTGAAGCCCCAGGTGCCGTTCAGAAGACCTTCCGGGTGATAATGCTTGAATTCATGAATACGCGTATAGGGGACTTCCGCTTCGGTGTAATTCACGACGGACGTGCCCTGGTAGTCGGGAAGGTCAAGCGTTTCCCGCTCGAAGCGCAACGTGCGCCAAGGGAGATGCCCGAATGAATAGCCGAACAATGCGTCAACAGGCCCCGAATAAAAGACGGACGCTCTCGAAAACTCAGCCAGATCGTCCAGCGAAAACGCCCTCCCGCACGCCACCGTTATGTTCGGATGATCCAGCATCCTGTCGAACACTGAATTATAACCGGCAAGCGGGATGCCCTGATTATAGTCATTGAAGTAATTCGTATCGTAATTCGACCGAACTGGAACGCGGCGGATGATCGATGGATCGATGGCCTCTGGCGGACGCCCCCACTGCTTCGAAGTATAGCCGCGGAAGAACGCATCGAACAGCGCCGACGAATGCGCCTCGTTCTTCATGAAGGCATCGACCTCGCTAGGTTTGAGTTCCACGCCGAAGAACTTGTTGATCATAGCAAGCCCCAACGGAAGGCTGTAGATCCGACCCTTGTAATTGGCAAGGACCTTGTGCTGGTAACCGTTGAACTCTGCAAACCGATTGATGAATTTCCACACCTCGGGAAGATGGGTATGGAAAATGTGGCTGCCGTATGTATGGATCTCAATACCGGTATCGGCATCGGTCTCGCAACGGACATTTCCCCCGACTGCCGAGCGCTTCTCCAGCACAAGAACCCTCTGTCCAGCCTCCGCCAGACCCCGCGCCACCGTGCATCCCCAGATACCGGCACCAGCCACGACAATCTCATATTCAGACATTTTCATCTCCTTTGAAATGCTTTCATTTGCTGCCAAGAACATGACGGACTACGGGGATACGACTCAGCAGATAGTGAATTGCAACGCAGGTCGCGACAATCACAAGCGGAGCGAACAACCGGTACGCAAACAGCGAACCGTACTCACAACCCAGAAACTTCGGCAAGGACTTCGGAAACAACCAATACACCAGAAATCCGTGCAGAAGGTAAATCGAAAGGCTAGCACTCTTCAGATTGTCTAACAGCCAAGCCAAAGGCCGCAGCGCGTAGCCTCCACTCCAACTGATGTTCTTAGCCGCGACAAATACCGCTGCGGAATACAAGACAGAGGGCCAGTTCACATACCCCTTGAACAGCATATTGATCGGACCGCCGACCGGTGAAAGCCACCATGTGCCGAAATAGTGTAGGCCGAAACCGATAAGCCCCAGAAGATAAATCAGCCAACGAACACGCCACCCGAACTCAGACTTGCCTAGGACGTATCCAAGCATCACGAACAAGACGAATTCAGAGCCTAACGGCCATTTCCAGGCGGCGGATACTCCCCAACAAAATAGCTTCTCGCAAAACAGCAGCACGGAATTCGTCAGAAAGAGCAATCCGGCAAGCAGAAGGAAAAGCCGTCGTTTTTCCTGCACATACGACAGCACCAACATAGCCACATAACAACCGAAAAGCTGCGGGAAGAACCAATACACCGGCATCGCCGAAGTATTGAGCACGGAAAGCACAAGTTCTTTCAAACCACCACTTCCGAGCGACAACCAAGCCATTATTGACCAGAACAAGAATGGCAAAACCGCCCGTTTGAATCGTCGCAACAGAAATTCCCCAGTACCATATCGTCTCCGAAAATCCAGCAACGTGCAACCGGAAATCATGAAAAACACGGGCACGCAAAAATAAAAAAAACACTCAATAAAATTACTCACCAATCCACTGATGCCACTGGGGCGACTCCAGTACACGAGATTGCAATGCAGAAAAACAACCCCGACACTGGAAAACACTGTCAAGACGTCAATCCAGCGCTGACGCTGAGAACAACCAACTGGAAGAGTTACCAACTCCTTGGCAATCACGATTCCCCCTTCAGCTTTTTCAGAATTTTCACAATACCATACGGCAACACCGCTTTGGCGGCCTTCTTCAAGATTTTCCTGAACCGCGCTATGGCGTCTTTTGAACGTTCCGGAGAGCAAAGTCTAGCAACGCTCCAAATATAAAGCTCGCGGTTGTTATGCCTAAGAAAAGCATTGAACTCCTTTTCTCTCGACTTGGCCCGCTTACGATCCGGATCAAGGTCACGGATGATGTGGTAATGAGTCCGTAGATGCTCCTTCAACAAACGGTGGTAATAGCGTTTCTGAGCCAAAGGCATCTCAGTGTTGTTATAATACTCAATAAGACTCTTCATGACGGTCGCATGGTTCTCGTAATTTCTAACAAACGACGCCGCCGAAACGCTCTGTCCCTCCTGCCCCTGCCAGTATTTGTAGATGTACAAATCAAGAAACACTGCGGTCTTCACGAAAGGAATCGGCTTCAGAATATATTCTGAATCAACGTAAAAGCAATGCTCATGGCATTTCACGCCGCTCTTACGCAGAGTTTCAAGAAGGAAGGACGAACCATGCATCGTGAAATACACGTCATTAACATCCAGTTCCTCGAATTTATACAGATGCCCGTACTGTACAGACTGTGGCTGCGGCCACGGCCATGTTGAACCATCCTTGGCGTTGACAACATGATAATTCGTGTAGCAAACATCCGCAGGCGATTCTCGATGAGACGCGAAATATTCGATTAACCGCTGCAGTTCGCGGGAATCCATCCAATCATCCGCATCCAACACACGATAATAAAGTCCATTACCATGTTCTATTCCTGTGTTGACTCCCGATCCATGGCCTCCGTTCGGCTTACGAATCAAAGTAACGATTCCTGGATAGCGGTCAACATACCTCTGTGCGATTTCCGCAGACCGATCCTTTGAACCATCATCTACAACAATGATTTCCAATGCATCGCGGGACTTGATTTCCAACACCGAATCAAGGCAACGCGCCAGAGTTGCGGCACCGTTATAACATGGCACGCAAATCGTCAGCAGTTTCTCAGTCTGCGGAGCCGGCGACGTGTGAATCTCAAGTTTGTCAACAGGCGTCGCCACCACAAAAAGCTCTGCCAAATAAGAATCAAACTTCATGGCTGCATCGCGGGCGTCAAATAGTCTACGACAATCCTCATCAATGACAACCTCTGCCTTTCCCCCGGCAATCCGCGCCAAAGCATCCAACAATTCCTGCTCATCCCACGCCCGGCAAACTATTCCACCATAATTCCTCACCATGTGGAAAGCCGGCGATCCCGTGCCGGTAACCGCAAGAACTGGCTTGCCCGCGCCGAAATAGTCCGCCAGCTTTCCGGCAAAGAAAATACTTCCTCCCGTTTGCAACTTGCCAAAAAATGCATCGACATGCAATAGCCAATCGGCTTGTTTCATAACGGTGAGACTCTGTTCATAGGAACAATTTCCATGAAACACGATCAGCCCGCGCGGCATCTGATACGAGTTGACATAATCTGAGAGCTCATGCGGATAATTGCCAAATACATGCAGGCATATCTTCGCCTCCAACAGGGGATAATGTCGGCACAATTCACGCAATGCCCGAATCACCGGCAATAGCGAACGCCTGGCATCTGAATAACCAAGATATACGAGATTGACTCTATCGGCAGACAAAACAAACGATTTTCTATCACAATCGTGTGGATAGAGACTTTCATCATAGGAATGAGGAATGACAAAGAAAGGCTTCTTCTGTGCACGACCTGAAATCATGTACTCCATCTGCTCGAGTACAGGGCAAATAACCATATCTGCACCATCCAGAGCGGCATCCTGAAGAACCCGCATCCCCGCCTCGTACCGGATTGAGGCATCTGGATACTCCCGCCAATCCCTACGCCAACGATCGCTGGTAAATGCCATGTCTTCTATAAAACCACGGATGTCTTGCTGGGGCAACGCGCCGTTACCTTCAATGCCAGCCATCGAATACGGGTTATTGGCTATGGGATCTCCGAGAGAAGCAATCCACTTGACCTCGGGATGGCGATGTTTTATCTCACGCCCCACCTCTACAGCTTCTGGTGGCATACTGCGTGTCATCACAGCATCATATTTCCGTTCAACATACAGCGTCTCAAACATTTCTATCGCTTTACTCACCCAAACCCTCAAGTCGTCCGTCTCAACAGGATGTATGTTGATATTAGGCTCTGAGACCTGCATTGTTCCCGAATAGCCCCATTTGTGGCTCGTAGAACATACGACATCATACTCATGCGCCGAATTCCTAAGCAGCTTCCAAGTGACAAATCCCTCAGAAGAGGAATTCGGGGGAAAGAACCAACTCGCAACAAAAATATGCCTCGCCGTCTTACTTTCATTAATCGTAGTCATTTCAGACATTTCTCCTTTCGTGATTCTTACTGAACAAACTATCCCGAATGGCTCTAACCGGAAGCGTAAAGAGTCTTCCTATTCTAAATGAATAACTGTTCTTCATTGCCATAAAGGATTTTTGGACAGTATCCAGTGTCCGAGTCAAGTGTTCATTTGTTTTCTGAAGTGCGTCTTTTTCTGCCCGAAGACCAGAGGCTTCCGCTTGAAGGGCATCCTTTTCTGCCCGAAGACCAGAGGCTTCCGCTTGAAGGGCTTCCTTTTCTGCCCGAAGACCAGAGGCTTCCACCTGAAGCGCATCCTTTTCGCGTGCGAAAACACATGCCGACGCAAATGAGGATTCAAGTTCAGCACGCAAGTAAGCTATAGGGGTTGGATGGTCGCGCATGCAACGATATCTGGCGAAAAAAACATCTGATGGACTCGCATCACCAGCAGCACTAGCAACGGAGAATTCCACCAGAAGCGATTGTAGCTCACGATATATCTTTTCGTAATTTTCATCTGTCCTGATTGTATCCAGATGCCAACATGAAAAAATCAAGACATAACGGCGAAAGAAACCCGTCAGTGCCGCATTTCCGGGAACAAGCCCCCTATCACATAAAAAGGCATGGTGTTTCCGCAATGCTTCAGCAAAACACAATGGGTCTCGATCACGTGTCACGGATAAAGTCTGACTGGACTTTCGATGCGCCACAAGCCGACGGGGCGTCTGCACAACACGCTGGGCGCAGATCAATGCCGAAAACGAAAAATTCAAATCGTTGGACGAGCGAAGGGACTGGAACCTCAGTCCGTTGAGATCAATCACTGAACGTCTGATCATCTTGTTCCAAGCCCATCCAAGCCAGCGATCATAGACGTTGACAGAAGTCGAAGGCGAATCAACCACGCTCCAATCGTCCGTCCCTTCTCCAAGCACAGGAATGCCTTTCCCGTTCTCAAAATCCACCCATCCACAAACCGCGATGTCCGCATTATATTCTTCAAGGCCATGTGCAAGTGATTCTACCATATCAGGGGCGAAAACATCATCTGCATCCAAAAACAACACGTATCCACCACTTGAGACGTCATAGCCTGCGTTTCTAGCCACGCCGGCATTCGCTTTTTCCTGGCGAATGATCCGAATCCTCTGATCGCGAACAGCAAATTCCTCAAGCACTTTGACAGAATTATCCGTTGAAGAATCATCCACACAGATAATTTCAAGGTTATCGTATGATTGGGCCAGCACGGAAGACAAACATTCCTGCAGCGTATCAGCAGCATTATACACTGGAATGATAATTGATATCAGCTGAGACATACTTCCCTCATGTTTCATATGACTACAACGTAAGCAAATACTTCAACGAATCCGATGCCAAGACCATGCAATCCTTCATCCCGTCGTAGGTGGCATACGAACACGAAATCCCCGCCTCTATAAGAATACGATGCAGCTCAATCATAGAATCCATCTCCGGTTTGCGCTCTGTGTCATCCATGAGCACAACAAATTCATCGGCAAGGGCTTTCGGTGCGATCCTATGGAGATCAACACGGGAAAGGCATTTCATATCCCCTCCAATCGGCGCATCGATCGAGACGAGATCGAACCTACCACCTTCAAGCTTCTTCTCAAGGTCCTTGAATACACGCACCGCGCATTTCCCCAGATAATCCTCAATTGCATAGTCTGCCTGAATCACACGGCTGTTCGAAGGGAGCTGAAAATCCCGCTGAAAGAACGCTATCCATTCCAAAGAAGACTCCACGACAACATGTTCGACATCTGGATTGGCGGCGGCGTATTGTGCAATCATTCTAGAAGTCTGCCCAAGACCAAGATCAAGAATATGACGCGGATGCACTTCATTAAGGACACGATACAGCACATACAAATACGCGTACCCAACCCCCCATCGTCCTGGGGAGAACGACTTCCGCACCAACCAGCTCGAATTCGCCACTGTATTGTTGAAGACATGCGCCCAGACGGATTCCTTGGAAGTCCTTGAACAAAACCAGATGTTTCTCAGGATCTCGTCTCTTGAATCAAGAACCCCTTGGTCTATTTTCCGTTTCGACTGCTCAAGTTCTTGTTTCAGATCGGCGAGCTTACATTTAAGATCAGCAATTTCGCGCCGCGCCAAGGACACCGGCAACGGATAAAATCTTTTGATCACGTTCTTCAGCCAGGACATTTCGCACCTTCTTCCCGAAGCACTTCAATGGACATGCTAACACCTTGCGCCTCGATTAGACCATAAACTGGCAAAGAAGCCTCCTCTGGGCGCAACACTGCATCAAAGAAAAGTGAATTAAAGACATGCTCATAATAAACCTCGCTGTCCTGTTGCGGCTTGATGGAGAAATTGAAAAACCAGCGATCCGCAAAGAACGGTGACAAAAAATCTGTCTGTATCACGACACGTTCACCCGCGTGCAACTCCGGAAGGACCATTGAACATTGGCCAGAATGGAGAATCAACACCCCCGGCATAGTCCTACTGCCTAGACTGAACGCATAATACGCACCTGCAGGGATGTCCTTCTTCACCTTCATTGACGCGACAACCTTCAGCAACTCACCCTTATGCGCCATTGACACCTCTCGACCATCCTTGTCATAGAGGGCGAATCCAGTAAAAACAACATCCCCCGAACCTATCCGCTCAGAAACCTTTCGTCCAAGCTCTGGATCCTCTCTAAACAGAGCCCCCACTTGTCCAGAAGCTTGATGCGTCATTGCGTCACTCGATGCAGTCCTATGGTCCTCGGACCCGATAGCAGCAGGCTTTCCGCCGACGATGTCAACGGAATCATTCCAATATTGATTACACACATCGGAAGCCGCCCCATCGCAAACGATCCGACCTCCCCTTAGAAGAATGGCCCTCTGACAGAGCGACCGAACCGTCCCTAACGAATGCGAGACGAAAAGCAAAGTGCAACCCCGTTCGCAAAGACGCTTCATGTAGTGCAGGCATTTCTGCTGAAAGAACATGTCGCCGACGGCCAGGGCCTCATCAACTATCAGGACATCGGGATCAACCATCACCTGAACAGCAAACGCCAATCGAACCATCATGCCGGACGAATAGGTCTTGACCGGCTGGTCAATGAAATCTCCAATATCCGCGAATGCAAGGATATCATCGTATCGTTTGTCGATCTCCTCTTTTGAAAGACCAAGGATGGCCCCATTGAGATAGACATTTTCATGTCCGGTGAATTCCGGATTGAACCCAGATCCGAGCTCCAGAAGCGCAGCTATGCGGCCATTGACTTTTACTTCTCCGGAAGTGGGAGCGAGTGTTCCCGTGATGATCTGAAGCACAGTCGACTTGCCGGCGCCGTTTCGTCCGATGATGCCGACGCATTCGCCGCGATGCACATCAAAGGAGATATCCCTGAGAGCCCAGAACTCCTTGTAGAACTTCTTCTTGCCGGCGCAAAGCGTCTGGTAGAGCCTGTGCACGGGCTTCTCGTACATCTCGAAGCACTTCGAGACGTTCTTCACAGAAAGCACTATGTCGGAATTACCTTGCATGGGGAATTACAGATTCCTTCGATTCTGATTTCAGGATTTTCTTCGACTTTTGCAGCGTTGCGAACATGTCACACCACCTCCTGGCATTCGACCGCATCTTCGACGATTGTGCGCTTCTCGGACGAGAAGGATATTCCAATCAACGTAATGCGCCTGTTCGAGAGCGCATACTTCCCAGCATAGTCCTTCCCCTTTATCTGCTCAATCGCCTCCGCCGCAGGCCGGTCAAGCTTGAATTCGATTATATAGACATCGTCCGGCAGATCCACAACCATGTCGATTCGCCCGTCGTTAGTTTTCACCTCGCCATTCACGTTCACACCGATCGAGCGAAGGACGACGTACACTATTGCCTGCCACATCTGCTCGTTCTGACGATCGGTGAGATCGTACGGGATGTCGGAGAAAAACGACTTGAGGGCCTTCAAGAACTTCGGCATGTCATGCGCATACAGAGCGTCGCCGGCCGCAACTGCGAAACCGGAAGACCGGCTGTCCCCCTGCCCAGTATACGCCCCGACGACATCCTTGAGAAACGAGTTCTCCACCTCCAGGTTCGGCAGCTTCAACGCATAGCGGCGCGACACGCCCAATTGACGGAAGGACTTGATGGTGAGATAGCCCGTCTGGTAGAGAAGCGTCACGCCCTTAGGCCGATCAGGTTCGTAGTTACCCAACTCTTCTTCGTCTATTTCAATATCGGAGAAGTCCAACGGATGGCGCTTGAGGATGTCGACGAGAAACGTCGGCATTGCCGTCTGCGACCAGTAGTTGGCAAACTTGTTGTTGTCAAAGCAAAGCCCGAGCGACACAGGGTTGATGACCTGTTTGGCATTTTCTTCAAACTTGTATCCGTCGTACCACTCTACGACCTTCGCGAACGCCTCTTCGTCCGTGAGCGCGTTTGCCTCCGCAAGCGCGTGCATGCAACCAGGAAAGCACTTGAGGACTTCCTTGTGCGTATAGCCGAAGAGCGTTGCGACGTTCGCGTGCATTGTCCAGTCCTTAAGGTTATTAAGGTCGGAAAATATCGAAACCTTCGAGAACTTGCTGACGCCCGTGAGAAATGTGAAGCGCTGCTTCGACTCCAGCGTCTTGACAACGGAGTAGAACGCCTTGAGCGCATCGCGGAATTCCGTGACTTCCGGCTTCATCAAATGCCCGAGAAGCGGCTTGTCGTACTCGTCTATGAGCAGCACCATCTGTCCGTCGGGGGATTTCGCGGCAAGGGCATCGATGAGATTAGTGAACATTACGGATGGGATGTCGGACGCCGAACCGCCGACCCCGAACTCCGCCGCCATCCTCTGCAGCTGCCTGACCAGCAACTCTCTGAACTCCGCGACGTCCGCCGCCTGAATGGAGCCCATGTCGAGGTGAAGAACAGGCCATTTCTTCGACCAGTCCCACTTCGGCTCGATTGCGAGGCCGGAGAACCACTCGCGCTCGCCCTGGAAAAGCGACTTCAGCGTGGAGACGGCGAGCGACTTGCCGAACCTGCGCGGACGCGCAATGAAGAACTGCTTTCCGACCTCGCCGGACGCCATGGCGTAAAGGGCGTCCGTCTTGTCAACGTACGTAAAGCCGTTCTTCCGCAGTTCCGAAAACGTGTAGATGTCTGTAGCGACTTTTTCCATGCTCATGCCCCACCTCCCTCAATGAAGCATTCGCCCGTCTTCGAAACACCGCAAAACAAGTCTTTCCCTATCATAACAGCTCCATGTTCAGGGTGTCAACATAGAAATACCCCTCTCCGACAAGCGTCGGGAAGTCATACGTATCTGTGACAATCGGCTTCATTTTTTGCATCGTCTTAAAACTCTTGTCACTCACTCATAACACGTCCGCAAATCCCCTCTTTGTCTTGACAAAGAAATAGTACCCAAGCTGAAGGACGATCAGCGACACGAACGTCGCCAAGCCGAGGAACAGCCAGTCCGGCATCCTGCCGTAGAGAAAGACGTTGCGTGCCTGTTCGATGAATACAGTCAACGGATTCAACTCCAGAACGACGCGAAATCTCTCGGGAACGGCACTAATCGGATAGAATATCGGCGTCGCAAAGAACAGCACTTGCACGACCACGCCTATGACATACTGCGTATCCCGGACATAAACTCCAAAGGACGCGACGAAGTACGAAATGCCGGTGGTAAAGACGACATGCGGAATCATGACAATCGGAAGGAGCAACATCGTCCAGCTAAGACGTCCGAGAATCAGCCATGCTCCAAAGAAAAGCAGCACAAACCAGGCAATGCCAAGAATAAACGTTGTCGCGACTTGCGTAAGCGGCAGGATTTCCAGAGGAAATATGACCTTCTTGACGAGATTCTGATTGCCCACGACACTGCCACAGCTCATGTTGATCGCCTCGGCAAAAAGGTTGAACATCGCCATGCCGCAAAACATAATGACGGCGAACGCACCCTTGCTGTCCCCTACGGAGACATCGACTCCCCAGCGCGACTTAAACACTACGCTAAAGACAAAAGTGTAAACACACAGCATCATAAGCGGCTGCACAAAGCTCCACACAAGGCCCAACGCCGAACCGCGATAGCGCATTTCGACATTCCGCCGCGTCATCTGGACAAAGAGACTGCGGTTCTTCATGACAGACCTAACAAGAGCCACGATACTGGCATTCGGCGGCAGGAGGCGAGACTGGTCTTTGGACGCACAGCCATCGTCCACGGAGGAATCGGTTCCTCCAGCGCCGGAGAGAACCCTTACGAATACGTTCCACCACCCCCCGTCTTCTTTCCCGAGCCGCCCTGCTGGGCGCGAGAACATGGCACCAACGAGAATCCAGTAGAGGCACAGGTTTGTGCGAACCGTGAATGCCGAATTCAACACACTGGCCATGGCGAAATAGCCTGCTACCAGCAGAAGTGCGCCGCACATCCTCCAAGACGGCCCTGCGCGCGGCGAAGCGGCAAAGCTAACCATCAGTTGCCAGAGAAACCAGCCAATAATCGCAAACGCCAGGATGAAACCAACGCCACCAGTCTCCAACAGCAACGCAAGATACACGCCGTCGCCACCAAACGTTCCCGTGTGGTCCTTGACACTGTACCCCTGCGACCCGAGGCCGAGACCGCAGACCGGATGTTTCACCCAGGCGGCAAGCCCCTTGACCGCAGACTCAATGTGGTCTTCAGTTGATCCTTGAGACGTAATCTCCGTCCCAGACATGCGCTTAAAGAAGAAACTATCCCGGAACAATTCCGGACCGAAGCATCCGCCAAACAGCATGACGACAAGGAATGCCAAGACAAAAGCGATCCTGACAAAACGCCGCCACAGCGGGATTGTCGTCCAGATGCACCAAGCGAAACCCCAGGTAAGCAGCAAGGCGACATTGGACGTGCGCGTATAGGTGTAATACATGGCGATCAAGGGAATCCAGATGAGGAAACGAGCTCGGCGGCGGGCCTCGAAACTCAAGAACATATACCCAAGCAGCACCATGAACGAGCTAAAGCCCGAAAATACAAGTGGGTTGCCGATAATCCCGGTAACTCGGAAGATATTCGTGCCATAAAATCCAAAATGCTGGTCGGTGCCATGCAGGGTCAACAGCAATTCCGGCATCTTCGCGTTGAAAAACGCCTGTATAATCGCCAGAACGCATGAGGCCAGGCCTCCGTAGAAGATAATCGCGGCGACGCGGCGGAAGCTGACGGATCGCCCCAACAGCGCGAGGGGAATCCAGATACCTGGATAGATCACGTTGTTGCGAAAACCCATCACGCGATCGCGGAACGGATTGTCGCCGTAGAACATCAGAAAAAGGCACCAGGCGGAATAGACGGCATACAAAACCAGCGGCACGCGCAACGCACGAAGCCGATCGCGATCTACGCTGCGAAAGCGCAGAACCGACAACAATCCAATAACGGCATAGAGTATGTCAACTACAAGAGTGCCGAAGTTGAAAGACGTCCACGGGACAGCATTCGTGATAAAGCCTATGAAGACCAACGCCCCAACCAAAAGATATACCACAGTTGCCATATCCATGCACCTCGCTCAACACGATCCTCGCATCGTCAGGACGGCGACAACCGTTCGGAACAGGATCCAAATGTCCATCCACGGCGACCAGTTCAGGATGTACTGGGCATCAAGGGCCACACGACGGGCGTAGTCCGTCTCGCTTCGCCCAGAAACCTGCCACAGCCCCGTCATGCCCGGCTTCACGGACGCAAGGAGGTCGTACCGGTCGCCATAGTACGGCTTCTCTTCCTCAACAATCGGACGAGGTCCAACCAGCGCCATCTCGCCCGAAAGGACGTTGAAGAGCTGGGGCAACTCGTCAAACGAGGTTCTGCGCAGAAAGCGCCCGAACGGCGTGACTCGAGGGTCGTTCTTCAACTTGAAGTTGCTCTCCCATTCCTTGGCCGCCGCAGGATCTTCGGCAAGTATCTTCCGCAGCCGTTCGTCGGCATCGACATACATGGTGCGGAACTTTAGGATGTTTATGGACCGCCCACCGCGCCCAAGCCGCCGATGGCGGTAGAATACTGGCCCGCGACTTGTCAGCCCGACGACAATCGGAACGACGACGAATACTGGCAGGAACACCATAAACGCAACAATCGCAAAAATGCCGTCCATGACGCGCTTCTGAAAGCGAGTCATGCGCATGCGCCCCTGGTTGACCATCTCCAGCCCACCCAGTCCGTCAAAACTCACCGCACGTGCGCCGAAAATCGGGAACGACCTTGACGCCGGCAGGTAGTCGATGTATGTGAACCAAGTGGCAAACTCGTCCATCTGCGCACGGAAAAGACGGTCGTCCTGGCAGGCGAAAAGTATTTTCACGTTGCGCCTTCGCGACTCTGGCACAACATCATGAAGAGTACCGAGGCAGGGAACTCCGCAGCCCTGGAAGGAGCGATTGCCCCTGTCGTTGCGATCCGTACCGGCAAAATAGCCGACAATACGTATCCCGGAATATGAATCCCCCTTCAGCATGGCGACGATACGATGAGCAGCCTGCCCATCACCCGCCAGTACGACGGGTATCTGTCCAATGCCAAGCCGCTTGAGGACGAAGCGCATCCAACTACGAAACGACTGCGCCACGGCGGCGGTTACGATGCAGGCATAGACGCAAACCGCACGCGATATACGGCTGTCGGTCGTCTGGTAGGCAAAGGCTATATAAGTAATCAGACCAGCATAAGTAAGGAGAGACGAGATGCATAGCCTACGGAACTCCTCGACCGGTGCAAGCGGCGCAGAAGGATACATCCAATTGCCATGATAGAGGTCGAGCGCAGCGTTAATGCATACAAAGACAACGGTAATTGGAAAGAAACGCGCGTATTCGAGAATATCGTACCCTCCCCAAGGACAACCCGACCAGAAATAAGCGCGCAGGAAAACACCGGTGGCTTTGTAGCCGACGACAGCGACGGAAAACGCCGCCACCACGCATAGCATATCCGCTATGGCGAGAACGATGACACGTATGCGCCCCTGCATAAACATTTGGTTGTGTATTATACTAAAATCCCGACGCCCAACGCAAGGGGACGGGTAAATCCAAAACGGACTGGCGCAGCGCAATGCCGCGCCAGTCCGTTAGCGTATCGCTGACAGGATCGACTTGGTCTTAGTCGTCCTCCTCGATTTCTCCGATCCACACGGGCATCGCTCCCTGCTTCTTGACCAGCGCGGAACCATAGCCGACGCCGCCGCAGACGACGCCGTTGACGGTCGCCGTGACCTTCTTCAGCGAAGTCCCCTGCAGCGTGAAGATGGTGAAGCTGCCGGAATAGAGGCCGCTCTTCGCCGTGTACCTGAGCTTAAGACCGGCGTTGTTCGTCTTGCGCTGCGCCACGCCCTTGTCGTACGCCGCCTGGTCGAACACACCCTGCTTGTACTTCACCGTCGCCGCCTTGGCAAGCGTCCACTTGCGAGGCTCGACTGATACGAGCTCCGCTGTCGGCAGGAAGGCCGCCTGAACGCCCTGAAGCGTCGCGGGCAGATCTTCTGGATCCATGCAGAACGTCGCACTCGCGGGAATCGCCTCCAGCGTATCGAAGTCCTCAAGACCCATCTTCACGGCAAACGGAGCCGAGCCAGTGGGGGAGCCCTTCCACTCGCTGATCGACGTCACGTCCACCGCGGCGCCAGCGCGGTCAACCCACACTATGAAACCGATAGATCCCTTGGTCTTGGAATAGACAAACGGGATGCAGCAGTTGTATTCACCAACGATTGTCTGTGCAGAAAGGCTAAGCTTGGTGCCGTCCGGAAGCACGCCAGAGAGCTTCGCCTTGCCCTTCGTCCCCATCGACACGGAAAGGCCCGCAAAGCCGTTGGCGAATGCAGGAGGATTGTCGCCTATTGGCGCGAGGACAAGCGTCCAAACCTTCTTGTTGAGCGCGTTGAAAACGCTCTGCTCGGGATCCTTGGACGTCTTTGCCACGTCGCGAGCGCCGTCTACAGTCCAGACCCCACCGTTGGCGGACAACGTGCCAGCAAGCCCATTGGCCGTGAAGACGAGTCCGGCAAGTGCTCCCTGCCCGTTGCCATTCGCGTCAATCTCGCCCTTCAAGGAGATTTTCTTCGCTCCAATCATCGTCACCTGCGCCGTCGCCTTGGACGAGGCTGCGCCCGCTTTGCCCTTCTGGACCTTGATCGACACGGAGCCGACGAGATTGCCATCCGCATCCGTGAGCCATCCAATGTACGTGCTGGCCACGGTCGCCGTGAACGGCGAGTCGTTCTCGGCGCTACGCAGAACGCGCTTCCACTTAGGTTGGAATGAGAGACCATCGTAATCGTAAATCTCCCCCTTTCCGTCTCTCATCACGCGCCAAAGCCGGAACGTATCAATCTCGTCGGCAAACGTGACCTCTTCGTCCAGCGCGCCCCATGTGTTCCAGCCAATTAGCTGGAAGCCAGGACGAGTCACCCTCACGCTCGCCAACTTGTCGCAACCTGAGAATGTCCAACTATCAAGAGAAAGGAACGCCTCTGCATCTTCATCTTCACTCTCTTCCGGCTCAACCAAGTTGATCGTAACATTGACAAGATTTGTACACCAGTAAAACGTTTCTTCAAGTTGCAGGTTCGACCCCGTGAGTGTAACGTCCATGAGACTGTAGCAGCATTCAAAGATATTATAGCCCAATTCATCCAACACGCCCGAAACCGTAACGGTCTTCAGGTTCTCCGCAGCATAAAACGCATAGTTCCCGATGGACTTAACTCCGGAACCAACGATGACCGACGTGATGTTGGTGGTCGTGTTGTCGCAGTCGTAGTCAAACAGGCTGGACGAGAGGCAAGTGACATCATCGGGAATGACAATCTCCGCAGGGCAGACGCCCATGTAGCCAAGCACAACCCCACCAAGCCGCACAAGTGCGAACGGCTTGTCCGTTTTGCCACGATCATCCCAGAAAGCATCCTCGTAAGGTGTTGACAGAAACGCGTTATTACCAATTTCTGTAACGCCGCTACCGCCATTCACCGTCGCCACTGAAGAGTACGCAAACGCCCAGGTGCCGATCTCCTTGAGCGTCGATGGCAGGTTCAACGTCTTTACGCTGGCACTGTAGAATGCGCCACTACTTACTCTCGTCACTCCCTCGGGGATCGTCAGCGCTTCTGGCAACGTGCCATTGTAGCCAATCACCACTGGGCCGACCTTGACAATGTCGTTTTCTATGCCGTTGTAGAATGCGGTGTCGTAGAATGCGTCAGATCCCACCTCTTCCAACCCAGCGCAGCCGGTAACCGTCGCCAGATTCTTGCAGTAGGCAAAGGCCTCATACCCAATGCTCTTGACACTTGCCGGGATGTCGACCGTCGCCAGGTTTGCGCCGAAGAACGCTTCAGAGCCAATGAACTTCAAACCATTCGAAAACGCCACGCTCGTAAGCCCAGTGCAGCAGTAGAAAGCTTCATACTCCAGCTCCTTCACTTTTTCCGGGATGGCAATGCTGGTCAGACCATTGCAGTGGCTGAACGCACCAGCGCCGATGTGCTTGAGTTTCGCGGGCAATGTCACGGACGTGAGGCTTTCGCATCCGTAGAACGCATAGTCGCCAATTAAAACGAGCGAATCTGGCAAGTTGATTGATGCCAGCTTTTCGCATTCATCAAATGCTTCGTCGTCGATTTCCTCCAGCCCCACGGGAAGCGTCACGCTCGTCAGGTTGGTCATGTCGTTGTTGCACCATGCGTCAAATGCACAATCGCCGATTTCCACAATGCCGTCCGGCACAGTTACGGACGTTGCCGCGCCCTGATAGGCGACAAGCACGTCGCCGCGAACGACAAACTCGCCCTGCGCCTTCAACCACGGCGTAGCGGCAAACGACTCATGCGTAAACTCCGTGTCGGCTCCCATCACAACCGTTGACAGGTTCGTGCATCTGCCGAAGCCATAGACCTCCTCGACAGTTTCGGGGATCGTCAAGCTTGTAAGCTTCTCGTTGTTGTCCTGGTCTGCGTTGACGTACACAACCGTCGCTACAACAGACTTGACATCAGGACCGTACACGGTGACGTAATTGTTGGACAGGAAATTGCCGCTTTCGCTGTACACCGGCTCTGCACGCGCAAACTCATTCGTTCCAACTGCCGGCAACGTCGCCGGCACGACCAAAGCAGTCGCATCCCATTCCTTCCAGTTGCCCTTCTCGTCAATCTGCAAAACGTTATAGACAGACGCCTCCCATGCGTCGTTATCCTCGTCATACCAGAAGCCGTATGACCATCGGAACCCGCCTTCGTCGTACGTATAGGCAAACGCCCCGAGGGGCACCGCCATCATTAGGCCGACGGCAGACGCCACCAAGCCATGAAACAACCGTTTC